>CAINRS010000131.1 GCA_903852755.1 uncultured Actinomycetes bacterium
CGGCGGTCCGGGCGGCGGCGGGATCGGCTTGCCGGACTGCGAGAGCGGCGGCCCCTCGGGAGCCGTCGGTGCCGCGGCTGCAGGGGCGCGGGGCGCCTCGGCCGGCGTCGGCTCGCCCTCGGCCGGGGATCCAGCTGCCGGGGGGACCCGAGTGGGGGCCGGCGGTACCGGGGCCGGAGGAGTCGGCGACTCCTCGACCGGTCGGACCGGACGACCGCTCGGAGGCTTTGACGAGATCACCTTGCGGGCCGGGCGAGGGGCTGCCTCGTCACCACCCGCGGCCACGTCGGCACCGACGGAACCGTCGGATCCCGGCGAGGTCGTCTCGACGGCTCCACCGGCCTCGGGACCGCCGTTCGAGGTCGGCCCCCCGGACTCCCCGACCCCGGGCACGGCGTCGGTCGAACGAGCTGCCGGAGCCGCCTCGACGTCACCGGTCCCGGACTGGGCCTGCGCACCGGGCGACGTCCCGACACCAGCGGGCTCAACCGGCGCACCCTCCGCATCGGCCTGCTTGGCCGGCGCCTTCTTGGCCGGCGCCTTCTTGGCCGGTGCCTTCTTGGCCGGTGCCTTCTTGGCCGCCGCCTTCTTGGCAGGCGCCTCCTCGACCGGTTGCTGGTCACGGACGCGACCCTCGAGCTGGGCCTTCCGACGCACGTTGTCGGCGTAGGCCTCCTCGAGCGAGGCCGAGTGGCTCGTGATGCCGTACCCGAGCTCGTTGCAGAGCTCCATGCACTCGGCGTTCGTCAGTCCCAACTCCTTGGCGAGTTGGTGCACGCGCAGCTTGGCCAAGGGATTCCCGTCTACTCAGATCGATGGTCAGGTGTGCCCACCCGGTCGCCGAACCGCGGCGGCGGGCGGGTCAGCGGTCCCGGAGGCCCACCACCCGCGCCGAATCGGCGACCCTCCATACTTCCACGGATCGCGCAGCGAGACGAACCGCCCGCCGGCGGTCAGTCCGTCCGGTCGCCGGTCCCCTCGCCGGCCTCGCCGGTCCCCTCGCCGGCCTCGCCGGTCCCCTCGCCGGCCTCGCCGGTCCCCTCGCCGGCCTCGCCGGTCCCCTCGCCGGCCTCGCCGGTTGCGAGCTCCTCGAGTTCCTCGGACTCCTCGTCGACCTCGTCAGCGGCGATGGCGTCCTCCGCAGCCTCGACCGAGACGGCCACGTCGGCAGCCTCGGCATCGGCCAGGTCCGCCGCGGACGCCGCCTGCACCTGGGCCTCGGTCATCGGCGGCCCCCCGTCGGCGGGGTGCCAGAGCTGCTCGCCCGTCGCCTGGTCGACCACCCACTCGCCCTCGGCCCAGCTGCCGTCGGCGTAGTCGACACCGGCGGCGAGGTTGGCCATCTCGGTCTCGGACCGGATGTCGACCCGCAGCCCGGTGAGCCGCGTGGCCAGACGGGCGTTCTGGCCCTCCTTGCCGATCGCGAGCGACAGCTGGAAGTCCGGCACGATCACCTCGGCGGTCGCGAGTTCCTCGTCGATCCTGACCTCCTTGACCTTCGCAGGAGCGAGGGCCCTGGTGACGAAGTCGTAGCGGTCGTCGGAGAACGGGATGATGTCGATCTTCTCGCCCCGGAGCTCGTTGACGATCTGGCGGACCCTCGCCCCGCGAGCTCCCACGCAGGCACCGACGGGATCGACGTTGCTGTCGTTCGAGGCGACGGCGATCTTGGTCCGCTGGCCGGGCTCCCGGGCGCACGCCAGGATCTCGACGACACCGTCGGCGATCTCGGGAACCTCGAGCTCGAAGAGCCCCTTGATGAGCCCCGGGTGGGTCCGGGACACGACGATCTGCGGACCCTTCACCGTCTTGCGGACCTCGACGATGTAGACCTTGACCCGTTCACCCGGCTCGGGGCGTTCGTAGTTGACCTGCTCCGACTGGGGCAGGAGGGCCTCGACCCGGCCCAGGTCGAGCAGGGTGTACCTGGCGTCCGACTGCTGGATGATGCCGGTGACGATGTCGCCCTCGCGCCCGGCGTACTCCTCGTACTTGAGCTCACGCTCGGCCTCGCGGATCCGCTGGCTCATGACCTGACGGACCGTCGCGGCCGCGATGCGTCCGAAGTCGTCCGGGGTCACGTCGAACTCCTCACCGATGGGCTCGAGGTCCTCGTCGAGCTCCTGGGCGTAGACCCGGATCTCGCCGGTCTCGGTGTCGATGTTCACCCAGGCGAACTCGTAGGAGTCCGGAGTGCGCTGGTACGCAGCGGTGAGCGCCTCGGCGAGCGCTCCGAAGAGCGTGTCGACCGAGATCCCCCGCTCGGCGGCGACCGCGTGGAGTGCTTCCATCATGTCTGGGTTCATGGTCTGGCCTCGCTGTTGGTACGCGCCGTCGGGCGCGACTTCGTGGACTTCGGGGGTGTCGGCTGGCCCCACTCGAAGACGGTCCGGGCCCGTTCCACCGCCTCGATCGGCACGTCGTGGACGACCCCGTCGTCGGTGGTCAACTCGATGCGACCGTCACCGGCGGCGGTCAGTGTGCCGACGAGCCGACCCGCCTCCTCGGCGGCGTCCGACCGGCGGAGGGTGACACGCTGTCCCACGGCCCCGGCGAAGTGCGCCTCGGTCCGGAGGCGACGTTCGAGCCCCGGGCTCGACACCTCGAGGGTGACCGTCGCCGGCAGCAGGTCGTCGGCGGCGAGGCGGCGGGCCAGGTCACGGGACGCATCGGCGAGGGTGTCGATGTCGACACCTCCGGACCGGTCGAGCAGCACGGCGAGCACCCCACCACGTCGCTCCACGTCGTAGAGGGTGAGCCCGTGATCCTCGGCGACGGACGCGGCGAGCTGATCGATCGTGGTCACGGCGCTCACCTGCCTCTCGCTCGTCCGGTCCTGTCACGTCGGTCCACAGAAAAGGCGTGGGACCGAGCCCACGCCCTTCCGGAAACCGGAGATCGGAGCATACACCGACCCGGGGGTGTCCACGGGGTCAGCGCCCGGGACACC
The DNA here is from genome assembly GCA_903852755.1 of uncultured Actinomycetes bacterium. Classification (GTDB taxonomy): domain Bacteria; phylum Actinomycetota; class Acidimicrobiia; order Acidimicrobiales; family Microtrichaceae; genus SXMI01. Next base: position 2,951 of record CAINRS010000131.1, read on the forward strand.
CGGTCGCTCGCAGGGACACGGATCGGATCCGGGCGGGCCTCAGTACGAGCGGGCGCAGACCGCGACCAACTCGTCGGCCGGCGTGGTGCCCGGCAGGTCGCCGTCGACGGTCTGCAGGCAGCGGACGGTCACGGCGGACGACCCCATCCGCTGGATCGCCGGGGCGTCCACCAGTCGCCACGGCAGGCGGGCGAACCCCGTCCGGGCCGCCTCGAGCGCATCGTCGACCGAGTCGACGTCGACGGTCCGGACGTCGCGGGCCTCGGTCGCAGAGACGAGCATCGCCGCCTGGACGTCGTCGAGCAGCGCGACCACCGCCTCCGGGGTGCCGCCGAGCGGCTGGGTCACCTTCGTCCCGTCGTCCCGGCGGGCGACCACGACCTGACCGTCGGCCAGGTCTCGGGGACCGACCTCCACCCGGACGGGCACCCCCTTGAGCTCCCACTCGGTGGCGCGTCGACCGAACCCGGTCGAGACCCGATCGTCGAGTCGGACGCGCACCCCGGCCCGCTCGAGCGACGATGCCAGCTCGGCTGCGGCCGGGGTGACGGAGCCGTCGTCGTCGCGCACCACGAGCACCACGGCCTGGGTCGCAGCCAGCCGGGGAGGGACCCGCAGCCCGGCGTCATCGCCGTGGGCCATGATCAGACCTCCCATCATGCGGGTGGACACACCCCAGGAGGTCGTCCAGCACATCTGCTGGGCGCCGTGCTCGTCGAGGTAGGACATGTCGAAGGCGCGGGCGAAGTTCTGGCCGAGCTCGTGGCTCGTGCCCATCTGGAGTGCCTTGCCGTCGCCCATCATCGCCTCGCACGTCAGCGTGTTGGTCGCCCCGGCGAATCGCTCCTCGGCGATCTTCGCCCCGACGAGCACCGGGATGGCGAGGACCTCGACCATGAAGTCCCGGTACACCGAACGAAGGATGAACTCGGCGTAGTCCCGGGCGTCCGCCTCGGTCGCGTGGGCGGTGTGCCCCTCCTGCCAGAGGAACTCCGAGGTCCGCAGGAACACACGCGGTCGGAGCTCCCAGCGCACCACGTTCGCCCACTGGTTCAACAGCAGCGGCAGGTCCCGGTAGGACTGGATCCACTTGGCCATGAACTCGCCGATCACGGTCTCGGAGGTCGGTCGCACCACGACCGGCTCCTCGAGCTCCTTGCCGCCTCCGACCGTCACGATCGCCAGCTCGGGGCTGAACCCCTCGACGTGCTCGGCCTCGCGCTGCAGGTAGGACTCGGGGATGAACAGCGGGAAGTAGGCGTTCTCCGCCCCGGCGGCCTTGATGCGGGTGTCGACCTCGGCGACCATCCGCTCCCAGAGGGCGTAGGCGTACGGACGGATGACCATCGTGCCCCGCACCGGACCGTTGTCGGCGAGCTCGGCCTTGTTGAGGACGTCCTGGTACCAGCGCGGGAAGTCCTCGGACCGGGGGGTCAGTACGGGAGCCTTGCCACCTGCCATGACCGGCGACGCTACCAGTGGCGCCGCGCGGGGCTAGCGTCCGGTCGTGGCGCGCCGACCCGCCCTCCAACGTCTCCTCGTGGGTGCTGCCGTGACCGCCGGCGCAGGGGCGGCGCTCGGGTGGGGGCTCCGTCGCATCGGGAGCACCGTCCGGGGCACGACCGATCCGGAGCTCGACCCGCTGCTGTCCCCGCTCGCCGAAGTCCGGCACCACCACCTCACCACCGACGACGGCGCCACCATCCACGTGGCGGAGTCCGGCACCGGTCCGACGGTGGTGCTGCTCCACGGCGTGACACTGCAGTGGTCGATCTGGAACCCGCTGTTCCACCTGCTCGCCCCCAACCACCGGGTGCTGGCGTGGGACATGCGGGGACACGGCGCCTCGAGCCACGGCGGCCGGGAGCTCACCCTCGGGGCGGTCGCCGACGACCTGGCGCTCGTCCTCGGACGACTCGACGTGCACGACGCCGTCGTGGTGGGCCACTCGATGGGGGGCATGGCGCTGGCCCGGTTCTGCACGGACCACCACCAGATGCTCCGCAACCGGTGCCGCGGACTCGTCTTCCTCGCCACCAGCGCCGCTCCCGTCGCCCTGTCGGCCGTGGCCGGCGGTGGCGCCGGTCTGATCGAACTCGTCAACCGGGCGTCGAGCGCCGGGATGGCCAGCCCCCGGTGGCGCTACACGTGGCCGGACACGAACGCTTCGGCGCTGCTCGTCCGGGCGGCCTTCGGCCGGCAGGCGTCGGGAGCAGCTGTCGAGCAGGTCCGACGGATGCTGGCCGAGGTCGACCCCGTGACCACGACCGAGGCCGGCCGGGCCATCGCCCACCACGACGTGCGCTCGGACCTGTCGCACGTCGACGTCCCCACGCTGGTGGTCGTGGGCAGCGCGGATGTGCTCACACCGCCTGCGCACGCGCGGGAGGTCGTGGCCGCCGTCCCCGGGGCCGAGCTCCACGTCCTCGAGGGAGTGGGGCACCAGGTGATGCAGGAGGCGCCCACGCGACTGGCAGCGTTGATCACGACGCTGTGAGCCCGGTGGGCCACCGGTCCCGGTCGGGTGCGGATCAGTCGAACCGCTTGGAGATCAACTCGACGCGCTGGGCGGACTCGTTGGCGTCGTCGCCCTGGAGCTCGAGCAGCTCGGCGCGGTCCTTCTCGGCCTCCCGCTGCGCCTTGGCCGTGTCGACCCGGGCGAGCGCAGCCTCGGTTCCGTGCTCGGCGATGAACTCGGCCCACTCCACCAGAGTCGGGACCATCTCGGCCTCGGGGACGACGGCCACGTTCGTGCCCTTGACGAACAGGTGGCCACGGTGGCGTCCGGCCGCGATCCCGAGGTCGGCGTCCCGGGCCTCACCAGGACCGTTGACGACGCAGCCCATGACGGCGACCTGGAGCGGCAGCTGGCGGTCGGCGAGCGCGTCCCGGGCGGCGCCCGCCACGGCGATCACGTCGATCTCGGCCCGCCCGCAGCTCGGACACGCGATCAGGTCGACGTTCTCCCGCTCCCGGAGTCCGAGCGCCTCGAGGAGGGTGCGGCCCGCCCGGGCCTCCTCGACCGGATCAGCGGTCAGCGAGTAGCGGATCGTGTCGCCGATGCCCTCGGCGAGCAGGGCCCCGATGCCTGCGGTCGCCTTGACCACGCCCTCGGGGGGAGGACCCGCCTCGGTCACCCCTAGGTGCAGCGGGTGGTCGGTGGCCTCCGAGAGCTGGCGGTAGGCCTCGATCATGAGCGGGACGTTGGAGGCCTTGACCGAGATCTTGACCGCGTCGAAGCCGACCTCCTCGAAGTACGCGAGCTCGGACATGGCGGACTCGACCATCGCCTCGGGCGTCACCCGGCCGCCGTGCCGTTCGTAGAGCTCCGGGTCGAGCGATCCACCGTTGACGCCGATCCGGATCGGGACACCCCGGTCCCGGGCCTCGGCCGCCACGGCCTTGATGTGCTCCGGCCGGCGGATGTTGCCCGGGTTGAGACGGAGGCCGTGCACCCCGGCGTCGAGTGCGGCGAGGGCCATCCGGTACTGGTGGTGGATGTCGGCGACGATCGGGATCGGACTGCGCGGCACGATCTGGGCGAGGCCCGCAGCCGCCTCGAGTTCGTTGCACGTGCAGCGGACGATGTCGCAGCCGGCTGCGGCGAGGGCGTAGATCTGCTGGAGGGTGCCCTCGACGTCGGCCGTCTTGGTGGTGGTCATCGACTGCACCGAGATGGGCGCGCCCCCGCCCACCAGCACCTCGCCCACGGCGATCTGGCGGGTCTGCCGACGAGGGAAGGTCACGGCGGTGTCCACGGGCGCAGGCTACCCGCCGCTGCGGGAACGACCGGTCAGGCCGACACGCCCCGGGTCAGGTCGAGGTAGACCGCGACCAGACCCACGACCACGAGCACCATCACCACGCCGTAGGTGAGCGGCAGCAACCGGGACACGTCGGCGATGTAGCGCTGCTCGCGACGGTTCCGCAGCTCGCGGGCCTTCTCGTAGCACGCGATCGCCAGGTGGCCGCCGTCGAAGGGCAGCAGCGGGAGCAGGTTGAACACCCCGATGAAGATGTTCAACACGATCAGGAAGCCGACCAGGTTGGACAGGTTCTCGGCCGTGAGGTCCGAGCCGTACAGGACGGCACCCACGATCGAGATGGGACGGGAGTCCGGAGCGGTCTGCTCGGCCGTCGTCGGTGCGGCGGCACGGTCCGCCGACTGCGTCGGCGTGGCGAGGAAGTCGAGCAGATTCGGTGGCCAGAGGAACTGGCCGACACCGGCGACGCTGAGTCCGACCGTGCGCCCGAACTCCGACACCGCCGAGCCGACGGCGACGTGGGGAGCCTCGGTGACGAGGACGGCCTCCTGGCCGATGCCGAAGAACGACCCGGGGGGCGTGACGGAGACGGCGGACCCGAGGTCGACCCGCCGGTCCCCGCCCTCGGTCCCGAGGACGACCACCCCCCCGACGCCGGACGACGCTGCGTCGGCGACCCCTCCGAGATCCGTGACCGGCCGGCCGTTGATCGACAGCACCCGGTCGCCCTCGACGGCACCGGACCCCTCCACCACCCCGCCCGGCCTGGTCGCCCCGACGACCACCCCGACCGGGGTCTCGAGCAGGTCGAGGTCCTCGCCCACGGTGCCGATCACCTTGACCCGGCGCGACAGCTCCACGGGGACGACCCGGGCGTCGCCGTCACGCTCGAGTTCGACCTCGATCCGGCCGACCCCGGCCGCTGCGATCCGCTCCCGGAACTCCCCGAACGACCCGATCGGAGCGCCGTCGATGCCGACGATGGTGTCGCCCACCTCGACACCGGCCGCCTCCGCTGCGCTGCCCGGCGTCACCGCGCCGACCGTCCAGCGCTGGGGATCGGCCCGGCCGATCATGGCGAACTGGACGACCAGGAGCACGAGGGCGAGCGCGAAGTGCATGGCCGAACCGGCCACGGCGACGCCGGCCCTCGACCGGAACGACGCCTGCCGGTAGGTCCTCGACTCGTCGGCCGGGTCGACCTCCTCGAGGTTGTTCATCCCGATGATGCGGACGTAGGCACCTGCGGGGATCGCCTTGAGGCCGAACTCGGTCTCACCCCGTCGGAACGACCAGATCCTCGGACCGAACCCCACGAAGAACTCGGTCACCTTCATCCCGGCCCGACGGGCGGCGACGTAGTGCCCGACCTCGTGCAGCACCACCATGACGAGGATCGCCAGGATCACGATGAGGATCGGCAGCCCGCGGGTCACTCCGAGCAGCACGAGCAGGACACCCAGCACGGCGAGCCGGAGCGCCCGACTCCACGGTGAGCCGACGATGCCCCCGATCTCGGCCCGCTCCTCGGCGGCGTCCCCCGACCGTTCCGGGTCGATCCGACCGGGACGATCGACGGGGCGGTCCTCGACGCTCACCGGACCACCCCGGCAGCCAGGAGTCGTTCCGTGGCGACCCGCGCCGCGGCGTCCGCTCGCAGGACCGCGTCGAGGGAGTCGGCCGCCGACCCGTCCCACTCGTCGAGCGAGGCGGTGAGGACCGCAGCGATGTCGCTCCAGCGGATGGACCCCGACAGGAACGCGTCGACGGCCACCTCGTTGGCGGCCGAGAACCACGCCGGCGCCGTCCCACCGCTCCGTCCGGCGGAGTAGGCCAGGTCGAGGGCCCGGAAGGTCCGGCGATCCGGCGGCTCGAAGTCCAGCGAGAACGCCCGGGAGAAGTCGATGCGGCCGAACGGAACGCTGACCCGGTCCGGGTGGGCCAGGGCGTAGGCGATCGGCAACCGCATGTCGGGCAGCGACAGCTGCGCGATCGTCGCGCCGTCGGAGAAGGTGGCCATCGAGTGCACGATCGACTGGGGGTGCACCACCACGTCGATGTGGTCGTAGTCCACCCCGAACAGCTCGTGGGCCTCGATCACCTCGAGGCCCTTGTTCACGAGCGTGGAGGAGTCCACCGTGATCTTCGGCCCCATGCTCCACGTCGGGTGGGCGAGCGCCTCGTCCACGCCGACGGCGTCGAGGTCCTCGGCGCTGCGGCCGCGGAAGGGGCCACCCGAGGCCGTGAGCACGATCTCGTCGAGTCGTCGGGTCCCCTCCCCCGCCCGCAGGCACTGGTGGACGGCGCAGTGCTCGCTGTCGACGGGGATCAGCTCGGCTCCCGGTGTCCGCCGGGCCTCGGCCACCACCGGCCCGGCCGCGATCAGGGACTCCTTGTTGGCGAGCGCCAGTCGACGTCCGGCCTGCAGTGCAGCGAGGGTCACCGGCAGCCCGGCGAAGCCGACCACTCCGTTGACCACCACCTCCGCCGTCGCGGACACCGCGGCCATGGCGTCGGCACCGGCGGTGAGCGACACCCCTGCGGGGAGCCGGTCACGGAGCTCAGCGGCCCGGGACGTGTCGGCGATCGCCACCACCTCGGGCCGGACGGCGTGCGCCTGGGCGACGAGGTCGTCGACCGACGAGTTGGCGCCGAGGGCGACCACCCGGAACCGGTCCGGCTCGGCCGCCACGACCTCGAGGGTCTGCGTGCCGATCGAACCGGTCGACCCGAGGACTGCGACGGAGGTCATCTCCGCTGAATCTACCGAGGTCGACGACGGGCTGGGCCCCGCCGCCCGAGCGGACGCTCAGGGCCGGGGTTCAGCCCACCGACCAGACGTCGAACAGGAGGGTCACGAAGTAGGCCACGGGCAGCACGAAGAGCAGACCGTCGAACCGGTCGAGGACCCCACCGTGACCCGGGAGCACCCCACCCATGTCCTTGGTGCCGATGTCCCGCTTGATCATCGACTCGACGAGGTCACCGACCGGAGCGACCAGGGCGCACAGGAGGGCGAAGATGAACACCCGCGGGAAGCTGCCGCCGATCGGTGCGATTCCGATGATCCCGACGACGACCACGACGACCACGACGGCCGAGATGAACCCACCGATCAGGCCCTCGACCGTCTTGTTGGGGCTCGCCGAGGAGAGCGGGGTCTGGCCCATCGAGCGGCCGACGAAGTACCCGCCGACGTCGCTCGCCACCGACGCCAGGATGGCGGCGATGAGCACGCCGATGCCCGGGTTCGACGTCAGCGAGGGGTCGGCGGCCTGCATCTGCCGGCCGAGCCCGAGGAACAGCGTGCCGAAGGAGCCGAGCACACCGATCCAGACCACCCCGAGCAGGGTGAGTCCGATCTTCGCGAGCACGTTGCGCTCGGGTCGATCCGGGACCCAGAGGTACCAGACCAGCGTGGCGATCACGATGATGGGCAGGACCACCGGGTAGGCGGCCAGCCCCGAGGTGTAGGTCGCCACGAGCAGTCCGATGATCCCGACGAGGCCGACGATCGTCGGGAAGTACTCGTCGGGCTGTTCCGACCCACCCGCCTGCGTGCGGCGGACATCCGGCAGCGCCCGGGCGATGCTGAAGTACTCCGCTGCGGCCACCCCGACCACCACGCAGGCCAGGATCGTGGTGGGCAGGCCACCGAGCCGGAAGCAGACCAGCGCCAGTGCCGCCAGGCCGACACCGACGGCCACCGCCGTGACCAGGTCACGGTCCCCACCGGAGCCACCGTCCGACGCTGCCGGCGTCGCCTCGACGTCGAGCGTCTCGACCTCGACGACGGCGCCGTCACCGTCGGCGACCACCTGCTCCTCGACGACCTCGACGGCGTCCTCGGCGGCCTCCTCGGTGGACTCGCCACGGCGACCCAACCGGCCCAGGCCGGCACGGACCCGGTCGACACCGGACTGCCGCTCCGGGGACTCCTCACGACGCCGGCGGCTGACACGCTGGGGACGGTCGTCCCCCGACTCCGGTGCGAAGGCCCGGAACGGGTCGTCCTCGTCGGGCTCACCCGAGAAGTAGTCCTCGTCCCCGGACGACTCCGGTCGGCCACCGAGCGCTCCGAGCTGGGGGCCGTCACCACGGAGGTCGTCGAAGTCGGTCTCGGCGGACCGCTCCCGCTCGTCCCGCCAACGGGGCTGGGACCCGGTGGTCGGCTCGTCCGCCTCGTCGCCGGTCACCACGGCCTTCGGGACCTGTCCCGTCGGCGGCTCCGTCCAGTGCGGCAGCAGGAAGGCCTCGTCCGAGGCCTCGAAGTCGGTGCCGTCGGCGTCGAGGCCGATGCCGTCGTCAACGGACTGCTCGGTCGGGTCATCGTTCGTCATGGGTCCACCCTCCTGGGTCTGGTGGTCACCGCCCGGGACCAATCGTGCGTTGCCCGGATGGTCGATGTCGACCATCTCCGGTGGAGGCGCTCCCACGCGCACCACGGGAACGGAGCCGAATCGCTCCCCCGGGAGCGTCCTCCGCGTCGGGTGTTCGTCGACGGCATCGGCGGTATCTGACGTCGAGATCTGGATCGTCGGCAGTTGCTCGTCCGAACCACGGGCTCGGCCGGACGGGTCCGGATCGACCCTCCGTCGGACCGGTTCTGCTGGCTCGGAGGACTCCTCGTCCCCCGCGATCCCCCGGACGGACGACGGTGTCGACCCCGCTGCTCCCTCGGTCAGGTCCGAGCCCCAGGTCCAGCGCTGATCCGGAAGGGAGTCTTCGTCTCTGTGTGGTGCCACTGTGGTACCTCCGCTCAACCCGGTCACGCTTCGAGGAGCTCGGCCGTCTTGGTCTCGAGCGCCACGTCGATCTCGGACTCGTGTGCCTTGGTCAGCTTGTCGAGCTCCCCCTCGGACCAGCGGAGGTCGTCCTCGGAGAGCTCACCGTCCTTCTGGAGCGATTCGAGCTCCTTGCGGGCGTCCCGTCGGGCACTGCGCACCGCCGTCCGGCCGTCCTCGGCACGCTGCTTGACCAGGCGCACGAACTCCTTGCGCCGCTCCTCGGTCAGCGGGGGGAAGGCCAACCTGATCGCCACTCCGTCGTTCGAAGGATTGAGGCCCAGGTTGGCATCCTGGATCGCCCGCTCGATCGCGCCCATCGCCCCCTTGTCGAAGGGGGTCACGACGAGCAGTCGGGCGTCGGGCACCGAGAAGCTCGCCAGCTGCTGCAGCGGAGCCGTGCTGCCGTAGTACTCCACCTGCAGCTTCTCGATCAGCGCCGGCGTGGCCCGGCCCGTGCGGACGCCGGCGAACTCCGAGCGCGTGTGCGCGACAGCCTTGGCCATGCGCTCCCCGGCCTCGGCGAGCGCCACGTCGACGTACTCGCGACTCACGACGGACAGCCTCGCACAACCTGGCGGCCACGTCGCCGACGGATGCCGTCCACCCCGGAGCCGCTCACGACACCACCGTCCCGATGTGCTCACCGGCGAGGATGGGGACGATGTTGCGACCCATCAGATCGAACACGCAGATGGGCAGTTCGTTGTCCATGCAGAGCGTGATCGCCGTCGAGTCCATCACCTTCAGGCCCCGGTTCAACACCTCGATGTAGCTGAGCTCCCGGAGGAGCTCGGCATCGGGGACGAGGTTGGGGTCAGCGGTGTACACACCGTCGGTCCCGTGCTTGCCCATGAGGATCGCCCCGGCGTCGATCTCCACCGCACGCAGGGCCGAGGTCGTGTCGGTGGTCATGAACGGGTTGCCGGTACCGCCGGCGAAGATCACGACCCGACCCTTCTCGAGGTGACGGATCGCTCGGCGGCGGATGTACGGCTCGGCCACCTGCGACATGTGGATGGCCGACTGGACCCGAGTGGGCTGCCCGAGCCGCTCCAGCGTCTCCTGGAGTGCGAGGCCGTTGATCACCGTTGCGAGCATCCCCATGTAGTCGGCCTGGGCCCGGTCCATCCCCGCGCCCTCGCCCGTCATGCCCCGCCAGATGTTCCCGCCGCCGACGACCACGGCGATGTCCACCTCGAAGCGCTGCTTGGCCTCGACCAGTTCGCCGGCGAGCTCGGTGACGACGTTGCCGTCGATCCCCTGCCCGCCGGGCCCTGCGAACGCCTCGCCGGAGAGCTTGACGAGCACCCGCGACCAGCGCGGTCCACCCGAACCCGACGAATCCGACTCGACCACAGGGACCTCAGGACCCGATGACGGCCTGGGCGAACCGGACGATCGAGTTGTCGCCGAGCTTCTGGGCGACGGTCTCCTTCTCGCCGAACAGCCCCTGCTCAGGCAGGACCCGCTCCGCGTACCAGGCGTTGAGCCGCCCCTCCACGATCTTCGGAACCGCCTGCTCGGGCTTGCCCTCCTTGCGGGTGAGCTCCTCGAAGGACGCCCGGGCCCGATCCACCAGGTCGCCGTCGAGCTCGTCGCGGGTGAGCGCCGTCGGCCGGGCGAAGGCGATGTGGAGCGCAACCTCGTGTGCCGCCGCCTCGTCGCCCCCGTCGAGCTCGATCAGCACACCGTTGGTGCCGCGTCCGTCCTGGGTGTGGAGGTAGGCGTCGAGCACGTGGCCCTCGGGCGCCTCGAACCGGGCCACCGTCCCCACGACGATGTTCTCCTTCTTGGCGATCCGCAGATCGTCCAGCTGCGACTGGAGCGACTCGACGGCCTCGGGGCCGTCGGCGAGCACCGCGTCGGCGAGCGCCTGGGTCAGGGCCACGAAGTCGTCGGCCTTGGCCGAGAAGTCGGTCTCCGACTTGAGCTCCACCAGCGCGGCGGTGTTGCCCGAGCGGGCGATGGCGACGGCGCCCTGGTTGTTCTCCCGGTCCTCGAGGGTCGCGACCTTGCTCAGACCCTTCTGGCGCAGGACCTGGGCGGCACGCTCCATGTCGCCCTCGGCTTCGGTGAGCGCCTTCTTGCAGTCCATCATCCCGGCGCCGGTGGCGTCGCGGAGCGCCTTCACGTCCTGTGCGGTGAACTCGGCCATCACTGACCTCCTGCACCGGCGGCGTCGGCGTCGGATGCCGCGTCCTCGGCGGCCGCTTCCTCAGCGACGGCTTCCTCGGCCTCGGCGACCTCGGCGTCCGCCTGAGCCTCGGAGGTGACCGTTGCGCTGTCGTCCGGAGCGACCTTCGTCGCGAGCACGCGGGCCTCCCGCGCCTGCGCCGCTGCGGCCGCCTCGGCCCGGGCCCGGGCCTGGACGGCGGCGTGCTCGGCCTGCTCCTCGACCGAGCGCTCACGGGGCACCGCCGGTGCGGGAGCCGGTGCAGGATCCCCACCACGTCGGGCCCGCATCTGCCGGCCCTCGATCACGGCGTCGGCGACGACCCGGGTCAGCAGCTCGCCGGAGCGGATCGCGTCGTCGTTGCCCGGGATCACGAACTGGATCACGTCGGGGTCGCAGTTCGTGTCGACCACGGCGACCACGGGGATGCCGAGCTTGTTGGCCTCGGTGACGGCGATGTCCTCCTTCTTGGTGTCGAGGATGAACACGGCGTCGGGCAGGCGCTCGAGATTCCGGATGCCGTTGAGGTTGCGCTCGAGCTTGTCGAGTTCGCGCTGCAGGAGCAGCGCCTCCTTCTTGGGCATGGCCTCGAACTCTCCGGAGTCCCGCATCTGCTGGTACTCCTTCATCTTGTTCACGCGCTTCGAGATGGTCTCGAAGTTGGTGAGCATGCCGCCGAGCCACCGCTGGTTGATGTACGGCATGTTGCACTCACGGGCGTACCGCTCGATCGGGTCCTGCGCCTGACGCTTGGTCCCGATGAACAGGACGGTCCCACCGTCGGCGACCAGGTCGCGGATGAAGGTGTAGGACCGCTCGATCCCCGACAACGTCTGGTGCAGGTCGATCAGGTAGATCCCGCCGCGCTCGCCGTGGAGGAACCGCTTCATCTTGGGGTTCCACCGCCGGGTCTGGTGCCCGAAGTGGACACCGGCCTCGAGGAGTTGCTTGATGCTGACGACGGCGCTCACGCGCTGCTCCTTTCCTTCCGGTTCGGCGAGACCCGGCCCCGACGCCGGTGAGGGCGACCGAAAGGAGGGACCGGGTGGACAGTGGTTCCGGGCGGACCCGGGGCCCGGCGTTCGGACCGAGGGGAGAGCCTACGGGGTCGAACCTGTCCGGACCAACCGTGACGGCGCGACGCCGAACGCCCGGCTCCGACCGCCGGCCGGCTGCGGGGACGGTCGACCGGGATCCTCAGGTGGCGGATCCGGTCTCCCCTGCGATGAGCACCGACCGGGTCGGTCGGTCCCACCGGAACAGCAGGGCGGGGTCGATGTAGGCACCGTCCCGGCGGACGCCGAGGTGCAGCGAGGGCCCGGCGACCCCGAGGACGGCACCCCGACGGACCTGCTGTCCGACCCGGACCCGGAGCGAGCTCAGGCCGGTGAGTGACGACCGGAGCCCGTCGGGGTGGACGACGCTCACGACCGGCCGACCAGCGACCGGACCGGCGAACGCCACGACCCCGTCCCCGATCGAACGGACCGGTGTCCCGGGTGTGACCGCGTACTCGAGTCCCCGGTTGCCGGGCCCGTAGGGGTGCGGAGGTGGACGGAACGGATCGACGACGGGGGCCTCGACCGGAGGTGAGTACCGGGACCACGTCCCGGTGGGTGGGCCGAGGTCGCCGGAACCCGGACGGGGCACCGTCCCGCCATCGGCCACCGCGCCGGCCGGGCCGGCCGGACCGATCGACCAGCCCCCGACCACGACGAGCACCACGACCGCGGCGACGAACGCCCGGAACACGCCGATGCGCCCCTCGACACCCGGCACGATGCGTCCGGCGACCCACTTCGGCCTGCGACCGGACACGCGGTCGGACCGTCGACTCAGACGGCCGAGTCGTCGATCCGGGTCCGCAGGTGGAACAGGGCCTTGGTGTGGATCTGGCAGACCCGGGACTCGGTGACGCCGAGCACCCGTCCGATCTCCTGCAGGGTCATGTTCTCGTAGTAGTAGAGGGTGAGCACGAGCTTCTCGCGCTCCGGCAGCGTGTTGATCGCCTCCCCGAGCAGCTGCCGGGACTCGGCGGCCTCGAATGCCCCCATCGGGGATCCGGCGCTGCGGTCGGCGATCGTGTCGCCGAGGGTCATCGACTCGCCCTGTTCCCCGCCGCGCCCACCGACGCTCTCGTCCAGTGCGGCGAGACCGACCTGCGAGATCTGGAGCAGGGCCGTCCCGAGCTGCTCCTCGGTCCACTCGAGTTCCTCGGCGAGTTCGGCGTCCGAGGGCGGCCGGTGGTGTGCCGCCTCGATCTTGGCGTAGGCCTGCTCGATCTGGCGGACCTTCGACCGCACCGACCTCGGGACCCAGTCGATCGACCGCAGCTCGTCCAGGATCGCACCCTTGATCCGGTTGATGGCGTAGGTCTCGAACTTGAAGCCCCGCTCCGGCTCGAACTTGTCGATCGCATCGATCAGTCCGAACATCCCGTAACTCACCAGGTCCGCCTGGTCGACGCTCTGCGGGAGCCCGGCGGCAACACGACCGGCCACGTACTTCACCAACGGTGAGAACTGGACGATCAGCGCCTCGCGGGCCTGCGGATCGGCGGTCGACTTGAAGTCGGACCAGAGCTGGCCGATCTCGTCGCCCGTCGAGCGGGATCCATCCTGCTGGTCCGTGCTCACCGGGGACCGCCTCCGGAGTTCGTCCCGCCCCTGCCGTGACGCGGGTGGGCGCCCTCGACCACCCGACGCAGGTGGTGCCGGTCCACGTGGGTGTAGATCTGGGTCGTGGCCACGTCCGCGTGGCCGAGCAGTTCCTGCACCACCCGGAGGTCGGCGCCGCCCTCGAGGAGGTGCGTGGCGAAGGTGTGCCGCAGGGCGTGCGGATGCGTCGGGACCGGCGACCGGGCGTCGATGATCCGGCGCACATCCCGCGGACCGAGCCGGCGGCCACGTCGGTTGGCGAACATCGCCGTGCCCAGATCGACCGCACCGGGGTGCCGGTCGAGCCACGCCGGACGACCGGCGACGGTCCACTCGGACAGCAGGAGGCCCGAGGGTCGGGTGACGGGAACGGATCGCTGCACCGACCCCTTGCCCCAGACGGTGACGGTCGCCGCCCGCTCGTCCCAGTCGCCCAGATCGAGACCGCACAGCTCCGCCACGCGGAGTCCGGAGCCGTAGAGCAGCTCCACCACCGTCCGGTCGCGCAGGTCGTCGAGCTCGTCGCCGGGCTCGGACCGCGGCGACTCGAGCAGCTGGTGCAACTCGTCGGCGCCGAGCACACGGGGCAACCGGCTGGTCCCCGACGGGGCGACCACCCCGGCCGTCGGATCACCCGCGAGGCGGCCGGTCCGCACCGCCCAGGTCGTGTACCGACGGATCGCAGCCAGACGGCGAGCGACCGTGCGGTGCGAGCGCCCCCCGGTCGTGAGCTCGGCGAGGTAGGAGCGGACGTGTGACCGACGCAGGTCCGCCGGGAGGTCGACGCCGGACCGGACGAGCCAGTCGATGAACCGCTCGACGTCGGCCCGGTAGGCAGTGCGCGTCGACGCGGCCACGGAGAGCGACGACACGAACGCATCGACCTCCCACCCCGGCGACTGGTTGTGGTGCACGGCTGCCATCCCCTCGGCTGCGGTCCCACCACCGCGCGGTGGAGGGCCCGCCAAGCGTACCGAACCGACCCGCTCGGGCAATCCACCACCCGGATGGCGGGTGGCGCCGGCTCCCCCCGGGGCGCAACTCGACTCACCGGCCCCCCGATCGCTGGGTCGGGCACCGCTCGACGAATCCGTCACGGCGGACCACCCAGCCGGAGTCTGCGAGGGCGTCGAGGGCCACGGCGAACGCCCGTGGGTCGGCTCCCGAGGCCCGGATCAGGTGGTCGACGGTCTCGGGCCGCCACCCGAGCAGCTCGAGGAGTCGCCCTGCGAGGCCCCCGGGCAGCGGTCGTGGGTTCGCCGGCGGACCGGACGGTCGCGCTGCTGCGACGACACGCCCCGGGTCGAGGTGCGCCAGGACGTCGTCGACGCCGGTGCAGGTCCCGGCGCCGTCGGCGATCAGGCGGTTCGTGCCCTCCGACGACGCCGCATCGACCGGTCCCGGGACCGCCAGCACCGTCCGATTGCGGGACAGGGCGTGTTCGACGGTCGACATGGACCCGCCGGTCACGGCCGACTCCACGACCACGACCACATCCGCGAACGCAGCGATGATGCGGTTGCGCACCGGGAACCTCCACGGGGCGGCCGGGACACCCACGGGGACCTCGGAGCAGACCATGCCGCACGCCGCGACCCGGCGGGCGAGTGCCCGGTTGGGCTGCGGACACGGTGCGTCGAGTCCCGACCCGACCACCGCCACCGGCGGTGCGCCGCCACCGTCGAGGGCACCCACGGCACCGGCGTGCGCCGCCGCGTCGATCCCGAGCGCCAGGCCGGACACCACGCACACACCGCTCGACGCGAGTCCGGATGCGAGCCGGTGGGCGATCCGGACGCCGTACCCGGTGGGCCGGCGCGTCCCGATGATCGCGACCCGGGGAGCCACGAGGACACCCGGGTCACCGAGGTGGAACAGGAGGACCGGCGGGTCGGGGTCGCTGCGCAGTGCGTCGGGGAAACCTGGGCTGCCGAGCGATGTCACCCCGACCCCGGCTGAGCGGAGCTCCGCCCAGCGCTGCGCCGGATCCACACCCCGGGCCACCTGCGACCACCGGGCCACCAGGTCGACTCCGGAGGGCGATCCGGACAGCACCGACCCGGGGATCCGGCCCGAACGCAGCCGTGCCCAGGTGCGTTCGACCGGTCCGAGGGCTGCGAGCCTCCGGAGGGTGGCCGGACCGACCGACGGCAGGCCGGCCATGCAGGCGAGGTAGGCCTCGTGCGGGAGCCCGCTCACGTGACCACCCCCGGGAGGACGTCGTGGACCCGGAGGCACTCCGCGAGCAGGAGATCCTCGACGCCGGTCAGCCCCTCCCGCTCGTCGAGGTCCCGCAGCGTGAGCGCCACCGCCCGCAGGCGCACGGACCCGCGAACCGACAGGACCCCCCGCTCGACCCGGTCACGCAGCAGCGCCACCGAGGCGGCGTCGAGCGGAGCGTGCCGCTCGAGCGACTCCCCCCGCAGCGCACGGTTGCTCGGGACCCCACGCTGCCGCGCCCGGGCGCGGGCCCGGGCGACACGTCGGCGCACCTGATCGCTCGACTCGGCACCGGACCGGTCGGTGAACAGGTGCGCCGGATCCGGCGGAGCCACCCGGAGCCGGAGGTCGAACCGATCGAGCAGCGGACCCGACAGCCGGCGGGCGTACCGGGCCAACTGGGCCGGGCCGCAGCGGCAGCGAGGGTCCGGCGCCCACCCGCACGGGCAGGGGTTGGTCGCTCCGACCAGAAGGAACCGGGCCGGCAGCCGGGCCGAGACCACGGCGCGGACGACGTCCACGGTGCCCGACTCGAGCGGCTGCCGCAGGGCGTCGAGGTGTGCGGCCGGGAACTCGCCGAGCTCGTCGAGGAACAGGACCCCCGAGGTGGCGAGGCTGATCTCACCGGGCCGCAGCTGCAGGCTCCCTCCCCCGACGAGCGCGACCACCGAGGCCGTGTGGTGCGGCGACCGGAAGGGAGGACGACGTGGCAGACGACCGGCCCCCGGACCGCTCCCGGCGGCGGAGTGGACCCGGGCGACCTCGAGCGCCTCCGCGTCGTCGAGGTCCGGCAGGATGCCGGGGATCCGCTCGGCGAGCATCGTCTTACCGGCCCCCGGAGGCCCGACCAGGAGGAGGTGGTGTCCGCCGGCGGCCGCCACCTCGACCGCGAGCCTGCCGAGGGGGTGGCCCTGGACCTCGGCGAGGTCGGGCCCCGTCCCGCCGGCTCCGTCGGGCGACACCGACGGAGTGACCGGTGCCGGGTCCGGCCACGACCCCTCACCCCGGAGGCACGACACCAGTTCTCGGAGCGAGGTTGCGCCCCGGACGCCCGGGACGACCGTCGCCACCTCGGCGACGTTGCCCACGGGCACGACGAGCGGACCACCCCCGAGGACCTCGGCGAGCGGCAGGGCGCCCCGCACCGGATGGATTCGACCGTCCAACCCGAGCTCGCCGAGGAACCCCACCCCCGCCACCACGTCGGTCGGCACCTGACCGCTCGCCGAGAGCACGGCCAGAGCGACCGCGACGTCGAGGACCGGTCCGGACTTGCGGAGGTCGGTCGGGGCCAGGTTGACCGTGATCCGACTCGGCGGGAAGGTGAACCCCGAGCTGAGCACGGCGGCCCGGACCCGATCCCGCGCCTCCCGACACGAGGCGTCGGGCAGACCGACGACCGTGAAGCTCGGGAGGCCCGACGCCACGTGCACCTCGACGTCCACTCGGTGACCGTCGATCCCGATCAGCACCGCAGCGGTGACCCTGGACAGCACGGCGGCCCCCTGGTCTGGGCCCGGAGGTTTCCGGGGGCGGGAGGGGCAGGGCAGCTGCGAGCCGGAGCGCGGTCCGGGCCTCCGACGCTAGCGGTGCCCGACGTCCGGTGCAGCGGGTCGCCGAGGGCCGGAGGACCCGGCACGCGTGAGCGGACCTAGGATCGGGCCCGACCCCGGGGCGGGACGGCCCTCCCCGGTACGACGAACCACCGCAGCCGACCGGAGCGACCGTGGGCCTGGATCCGACCCGACCGAAGCGAACCGACCGCTGGGACGTCCTGATGGTCGTCGGCGCTCTGTTCGTGACCGCGCTCGTGGTGGCCTGGGCCGTGTTCGCCTGACCCGCCCGATGCACCGTGGAACGTGACCTCACCGCGACCGCCGACTGCGACGTCCGCTTCGTGCAGCCCTACCAGGCGACCAAGGCCTACACCTGCCCGGGGTGCAACCGGGAGATCCCGGTGGGCACCCACCACGTCGTGGCGGTTCCCCGTGACGCACCGGACCTGCGCCGTCACTGGCACCGGGGGTGCTGGGAGCGTCGGGCGACCCGGGCACCGAGGTCGCCGCGCCGCTGAGCCCTCAGCACGCCCCCTCGATCACCTCGATGCGGCCACCCACCACCGCGGCGACGTCGATGCGGACGGCGTCCACCCCGGTGACCTCGGGTCGACGGGACACCTCGCCCAACCAGCATCCCACCAGTCGCCGGAGCCGTCGCTGCTTGTCGGGACCCACCGCCTCGGCGGGATGCCCGAAGCGGAGTGAGGACCGGGTCTTGACCTCGCAGACGACGAGTTGGCGGCCCCGCAACAGGACCAGGTCGAGTTCACCGTGCTCGCACCGCCAGTTGCGGTCGACCACGTCGTAGCCCTGCGACTCGTACCACCGTGCCACGAGGTCCTCGCCGTGACGGCCGAGCCGTCGGGGGTCGTACCTGGGATCCGGCACCTGACCTCCTCGTCCCGCGCGCCGGTGCCGACGCGTCGGATCGAACCACCCGCGTCGCGGATGCGGAGGGGAAGCGTCCCCGCCGCTCCAGCCGTCCGAGTGGACGAGGCGGGAAGGGGCCCGGGGCCGAGGGGGGGTGTGCAGGGCTGGTGGCGATGGGAAGGGGTGGTGGGGGCGGTCCGAACCGCCCCGAGCGGATCAGTCCCGCTTCTCCTTGACCTTGGCCGCCTTCCCGACCCGGTCCCGGAGGTAGTACAGCTTGGCGCGGCGCACGTCGCCGCGGGTCACGACCTCGATGCGGTCGACGATCGGCGAGTGGACCGGGAAGGTGCGCTCGACACCCACCCCGTAGGACAGCTTGCGGACCGTGAAGGTCTCCTGCAGGCCACCACCCTGGCGGGCGATCACGACGCCCTGGAAGACCTGGACGCGCTCCTTGTTGCCCTCGACGACCTTGACGTGGACCTTGAGGGTGTCGCCCGGGGCGAACTCGGGGACGTCGGTGCGCAGGCTGCGCTCGTCGATCAGGTCGGTGGGCTTCATCACGGACTCCAGGGCTGCGACCCGCTCGACGTCGCACGGCGGAGGCGCCACCCGATCCGGCGGCGCCGGGGGGTTCCTCCCCCGGGGGACGCATCGGGCGTCGTTGGGGACCCGCCACAGTACCGGAGGACACCGCCGTGCAGAAACCCGGCCGCCGGGTCTCGCGACCCGCCCACCGCCGGGGCGCCCCGGCGCACCCGTCAGTACCGGGGCGTCGGGGACGACTCCCCGGAGGCAGACTCGAGGAGTTCGACCTCGTCGGGACGGAGTCCGCCCCGGGCCTCGACCAGGTCCGGACGACGGTCCAGTGTCCGGCGGAGCGCCTCGACCCGACGCCAGCGGGCGATCCGGCCGTGGTCACCGGAGCGGAGCACCTCCGGCACGACCCAACCCCGGTACTCCGCCGGCCGGGTGTACTGCGGGTACTCGAGGAGGCCGTCGGCGAAGCTCTCGTCTCCGGCGGAACGGTCGTTCCCCATGACGCCGGGCAGCAACCGGGTGACCGCCTCGACCACGACCAGCGCCCCCACCTCGCCGCCGGCGAGGACGAAGTCACCGATCGAGAGCTCCTCGTCGACGACGTGGTCGAGGATCCGGGCGTCGACCCCCTCGTAGCGGCCGCAGAGCAGGGTGAACCCCTCGAGTCCGGCGAGTTCCTCCGCCCGGCGCTGGTCGAGACGGCGACCCGCAGGCCCCATGGCCAGGATCGGGCGAGGTGGGTCCTCGCGCTCGATCGTGTCGACGATCGGCTCGGGTCGCAGGACCATCCCGGCGCCGCCACCGAACGGTGTGTCGTCGACCGTCCGGTGCACGTCGGTCGCGGCGTCACGGAGATCGTGCACCCGGAGGTCGACCAGGCCCTCGGAGACGGCCCGGCCGAGCAGGCTGTGTTGGGCGAAGTCGGCCACGAGCTCCGGGAAGATGGTCAGGACGTCGATCCGCACGCTCAGCCGTCTCCCTCGTAGAGCTCGAAGAGCCCGTCGGGCACCTCGACGACGACCTCGCCGTCGCTCGGACCCTCGACCACGAACACCACCGGGACCAGTGCCCCCGAGTCCAGGACGAGCAGGTCGGCGGCCGGATTGGACTCCACCGACTCGACCACCCCGCGACGTCGCCCGTCGACGGTGCGCACCGTGGTGCCGACCAGTTCGTGGACCCACATCACACCCTCGACCTCCAGCGGGGGCCCGAACAGGGTGCGTCCCCGGAGATCCTCCACCGACGACCGGTCGCTCCGACCCTCGAACGTCACCAGCCACCGTCCCAGGTGGGGCCGGGCCGAGCGGACACGGAGGTCGAGTGCGTCGGGACCGTCGGGGCCCGACGGTGGGACCGAGGCACGCAGGACCGATCCCGGTCGGACTCGTTCGGTGCGGTCCGAGGTGAGGTCGACGACCACCTCGCCGCGCAGGCCGTGGACCTTGGCGATCCGGCCGACCTCGAGCACGTCGTCAGTCGATGAACTCGATGTCGACGTCGATGCCGTCGCGGGCCGCCGCAGCTCGCGTCACCGTCCGGATGGCGTTGGCCATGCGGCCGCGCTTGCCGATGATGCGACCCATGTCGCCCTCGGACACGTAGAGGTTGAGCTGGGGTCGGTCGGACTCGTCGACCACCTCGACGCGGACGCCGTCGGGGTCGTCCACGAGCGAACGGGCCAGGTGCTCGAGCACGGCAACCGCATGGGTCGGGCCGTCGGGGTTCACGTCGTCGCTCACGGGGCCGACCTCAGCCGCCGGCCTTGGAGGACTGGAACTCGTCCCAGGCCCCCGAGATCCGCAGGAGCTTCTCGACACGCTCGGTCGGCTGGGCGCCGTGACGCAGCCAGTGCAGTGCCCGCTCCTGGTCGATGCGGATCAGGGAGGGCTCCTGCCGGGGGTCGTAGGTGCCGACGATCTCGAGGAACCGACCGTCGCGGGGCGACCGGGCGTCGGCCGCCACGATCCGGTAGGTCGGCTGCTTCTTCTTGCCCATCCGCATGAGACGGAGTCGTACGGCCACGTGGTGTCTTCCTGTCGGGTTGCGCTGTCAGGTTGCGTCGTCGGTGGGTCCCGGTCGGTCCCGCGACGAGGGTCCGGGACCGGGAGGCCCACCATGATGGTCCCCCGCACCGGACGGAGCAAACCCCGGTTGCTGCGTCGCCGGGGAACTCCGGCGTCGCGGCCGGCTCACGACCCGAAGGGTCCCCGTCCGACCGACCCGCCGGGGTCCGGCCGACCGCCGCCCGAGAGCGGTCCGGGCAACTGGGCCTCCATCTCCTCGATCGTCGGCAGCGTGAACGCCGATGTCCGGGCCGGTGCCCCGCCCTTGGCGGTGACCCGTCCGCCCTTCTTGGCCTTCTTCCCCCGGCCCTTCTTGCGGCGCTTCGGACCGCCTCCCATCTGCTGCATCATCTGACGCATCTGCTTGAACTGGGCGATCAGCTGCGACACGTCGCTCGAGGAGGTTCCCGAGCCCTTGGCGATCCTGGTCCGTCGGGACTGGTCGATCAGGTCGGGATCGGACCGCTCCCCTGGCGTCATCGACCGGATGATCGCCTCGATCCGGGCGATCTGGTGGTCCTCGATCTCGACGTCCCGGACCTCCTTCGGGACCCCGGGCATCATGCTCATCAACCCGGAGATGGGGCCCATCTTCTTGATGGCCTGCATCTGGTCGAGGAAGTCGTCGAAGGTGAAGGTGCC
>CAINRS010000132.1 GCA_903852755.1 uncultured Actinomycetes bacterium
AGATGCCCCGTGTCACACCACGCTTTCCACACTGGGGACACGGTGCGGCGCACGGTGCGTCACGGTCGTCTATTCTTTTAATGTCTTCGAAAGCGTGTTTGCACTTTCGGCACTGGTACTCATAGGTGGGCATAGTGTAGTCTCCTACACTTATGTAGCGCACTCCCGTGACAGTTTCTTCATGTACTTTCTGTGTTCCCGCAGCAGCACACGCCGTGGAATAGGCAATTTAAAAGTCCGGCACAGTTCCAGTGCTTCGGCTTCGGTCTGCGTTTCCAGTGCCACATAGTCCTTTTCCTTGAATATGGGATCGTCACGCATCCACTGGAGAAAGTGGGCGTATTCGTGGGCTAGGGTGTACAACCAGTCCGAAGCACGGCGACCACCCACTGCTACACGGAGTTCACCGTAGTGACCCCGTGAGTGCCACGGCTCAATGAAATAGCCTTGGCAGCGTTCACCGTCTGCGTTTACTTCGTAGCCGGGGGAAAGGGTAAAGCGCACATTGCATTTCTTGCACTGTGAGCGGACAGTCTTTAGGAAGTGTTGGACTCGGGGATTCTTTAGGTAAGCCATTGGAACTCCTCGGGTTAGACTCTATTAGGTAGTACAGTATACGAGAAGAAACTGTAAAGAAAAGCGGAGGGGCTATACTTCACTCCCCGCTCTCAAAAATTGGCGCGGTGGGGCCTGGGAAACCGCGCTGCCCGGAGGGTACGGAGGTGTTATCGGACTTTAGAAAGCCGTAAGTCCTTTAATACCAAGGGTTTACGAAAATCTATATTTGAATGCCCGGTTTGGCTTGCAAATAAGCCTATTTTCCAGTACAATTTGGGTATGTCGATTCTCTCGCCTACCGCTCCCGTGTCCGCTCCTCAGCCCCTCGTGGCCGTCAAGTCCATGCTGGCGCGTCTGCTTGCCACCGAGAATATTTCGGTGGAACACGCCGATGTGCAGACCGCTGCGTTTGATCTGCGTACCCGTACCCTCATCCTGCCCCGTTGGAAGGACATGAGCAACGCGCTGTACGACATGCTCGTTGGCCACGAGGTGAGCCACGCCCTGTTCACGCCGCAGGACGGGTGGAAGACTGACGCGACTGCCCTGGCCACGAAGCACGGTGTGCCCGAGGGCATTGCTCGTCAGTACCTGAACATCGCGGAGGATGCCCGTATCGAACGGCTCATCAAGGACAAGTTCCCAGGCCTCCGTGCGGACTTCCACAAGGGCTACGGCGAACTCCACGCGAAGAATTTCTTTGGTGTCACGGAAGCGCAGATGCCGAGCCTGTCTCTGGCTGACCGCGTGAACCTCCACTCCAAGTTGGGTCTGCATGTGGATGCCGTTGTGCCGTTCACTGCGGACGAAGCCGCCATCCGTGATTTCGTGATGGGCGCGAAGACTTGGGCTGACACCGTGACGGGTGCTGACCGTATGCTTGCGGCTGACGCTGCCCAGTGGCAGAAGAAGGAAGAGCCGCAGGAAGTGGAAGACGGTGAGCCGCAGGGCTGCACCGAGGGTGAGCCGCAGGACGGCGGCGAGGACGCTGACGGTACGGACGGTGAGCCGCAGTCCAAGCAGGACGAAGACGGGCAGACCAACCCCGGCAGCGGGGACGAGTCCGGTCAGCAGGAGAGCCAGTCGCAGGACAGCACTGACGCGCAGGACGCGCAGTCGAAGTCCTCGCCCGAGCAGGAAGGCCCCGGCAGTGGCGGCACGAAGGGCAAGACCAACAGCCCGTCCGTTCCCACTGGTCCGGTGACCGCGAACGCTCTTGAGAACGCGCTGAAGACTCTGAACGAGACTTCTTCCAAGTGCCCGGACATTGTTCGTGCAAAGATGATCGCGCCCTCCACCGATGTGATCGTGCCGTTTGCCACCGTGCTGAAGGACTGCGAGTCCATTCTTGGCAAGCAGCGCATCAGCATTCTGCCGTTCCGCAACACGGACTTCACCCGCGCCAGCGGTTCGATGGCTACCGCGTTCGACCGCCGCAAGGCTGCGGATGTGTGGCGGCGCACCACTGTTGCGAAGAGCGGTTCCATCGACCCCCTCCGCATGAACCAGTACAAGTGGAGCGAGGACATCTTCCGCAAGACCACGCGCATCGCTGACGGCAAGAACCACGGCATCGTGATTCTGCTTGACTGGTCGTCCTCTATGGGCAGCATCATGCAGTCCACCATCGGGCAGTTGCTCATCCTCACGGATTTCTGCCGCACCGCTGGCGTTCCGTTCGAAGTTTATGCGTTCACGGATCAGCCGTACTTCACCATGCCCGAGG
>CAINRS010000133.1 GCA_903852755.1 uncultured Actinomycetes bacterium
GGACCGGAGCACGGCATCGAGCTTCTGGTCGATCACGGCGAGGTAGTCCATGATCGCGTCCATCTGCTGCTGCATGGCCAACTGGGCCATGAGCCCCGCGGCCCCAGCGAGCATCGCCGGGTTGGTCAGCATCGTCCCCGGCTTCTGGACGATCTGGATCCACTGCTTGATGTCCCCGCGCTTGCCGATCATTGCGTGACTGACACCAGGGGTCGAGGTCGGGGTCATGCCGAACCGCTGCACCGCCTGTGCCGACTCCTCGGTCAGCTTGACCCAGCGCCCGGCGTTCGCAGCGACCTCGGAGCCGACCTGTGCCGCAGCGCTCCCTGCCCGCAGGCCTGCCTGCATCGGTACGGAACCAGCTGCGGACAGCCCGACTGCAGCCAGGAAGCGCTCGACCGCTGACGGCTCGCCGATGACCGCCAGCCCGTCGCCGTCGCTGATCAGTTCCACCTCGTCGTCCGGCACCCCGTCCCCCTCCCGGTCCCCCACGACGACCCCTCCCAGCTCGCCAGCGGAGTGGCACACCCCGTTCCGACTCGTTCCCCACTCACCCTACGAGGGCCGCCCGGTGCCGGTCCACGGTGGCCGGACCGCAGCAACTCCTCGGTGGCTCCGCCGGCCTGTCCTGCACGGTCGGATTCCGGTGATTCCCCGGCATGCTGAGGGCATGCCTCGAGTCGTCGACACCGCCCACCTGCGTCCCGCCCTCGCCGCCCTCATCGGCTCCTGTGACGTCGAGGGCGGCCCGACCGACGAGCAGTTCGCGCTCGCCGGTGCCCTGGCGACGGGGTACTTCCACACCACCGTGGACCCCCGGTCGGTCCAACCGCTCGGACCCGACGAGGCCAGCGAGCAGCTCGACGACGAGGTGCTGCGGACGCGGGTGTTCCACCTGATGGTCGTCGCCGAGTTCTGCCGGCACCCGCTGACCCGCTCGCAGGTCCTGCGCACCGAGGACTACGCCCGGGCGTTCGGGATCAGCGACGAGGGTCAGCGCCTGGCACGTGACCTCATGGCTGCCGGCAACGCCGTCGCCGAGGCCGACTACCTCCGGATCTTCAACGACCACCGGCTCGAACTCGAGGAACCCGTGCTCGCCCACCACGGTGACGGGGGAGCGGGCACGGTTCCCGACGAGGTGTTCGAGCGGTTGACGCACCTCGGTGACTGCCCGCCCGGTTCGCTCGGTCGGGCCTTCGCCGAGTTCTACGCCGCCAACGGGCTCGAACTGCCCGGACCGGACGACCCCTACGCCGGAGTGTTCGTGGCGCACGACATGTCGCACGTCATCGCCGGGTACGAGGCGACGGGGCTCGAGGAGGTGGCGCTCGGCGCCATGCAGATCGGCATCGCAGACACCGAGGTCCACTGGGTCCAGTTCCTCGGCAACATCGGGGTGCACGAGGCGCGCTTCATCCACCACACCGACGGTCCGCCGGTGCTCGCGGCACCGGGTGCCATGGAGGTGTTGGCGCACGCGTTCGACCGCGGTTCGGCGACGGCTGAGGACTTCACGCTGGTCGACCACCTGTCGATGGTGGACCTCCCGCTCGAGGAGGTCCGCGAGCGCTTCGGTGTTCCGCCGCGGGAACGCTGAGCACCGGGACGGCACTCGCCGGACCTGATGGATACCGCTGCGGCCCGCTCGGCGTTGCCCGGTCGGTGCGACGGCATCACCCGCTCGGAACTGGGCGGTGTGGCTGCAGCGCGATCGCAGCGACAGGACTCGACCAGGTGGCGCGAAACGGCCGACAGCGGCGGCACACTGGAGGGCGAGTCGAGCGAGGAGCAGCGATGCGAAGTGTGCGAGGGCGGACGATGGGTGCGGCGGTCGTCGTGGTGGCCCTCGCGGTGTTCGCCGCTGCGTGCGGAGACAACGCCGGTGAGGATCAGGTCCGCGAGGCCTCTGGTGCGACGGACCGTGCTGTCGACATCTTCAGCAACCTGGCGTCCACCGACCCCGTCGCCGGAGTCCAGGTCGCGACCTGTCCGGGCACCGCTGCACGGTCGATCTGCATGTACGTCGTCAACACGATGTTCGCCCTGACCGGTCCCAACACGTGGAGTCAGAACAGCGAGGTGTCGCTGACGTACTCGAACTTCGCAGCCGAGTCGGGGATCATGACCGGCGCCTGGTCGCCGCCGGAGAAGATGCCGAACGACCCGGACGCCTCGGTGTGGTGGCGCATGGAGTCCCAGGGGATGTTCACCGGCTCGGTCGGCACCGTGTACTACCTGGCCCCCAAGCCGTACCCGACGGGGGAGCGCGTCGGCTTCTACGGCAGCGTCCCGTACTCCGGTTCCAACAGCTTCGAGTGCCGGAACGGCACCTACCTCCTCTGCCGTGTGGCGTCGGTCAGCGGCACCGACAAGGAC
>CAINRS010000134.1 GCA_903852755.1 uncultured Actinomycetes bacterium
CGACACCGAGGCGGCGCTCGGTGCGGCGGTGGTGCGGTACGGACGTGACGACCACTACGACTTGATCTCCGCCTTCATCAAGTCGATCAGGGGGTCCGATCCCGACGCCGCCCTGCACTGGCTCGCCCGCATGCTCGCCGCCGGTGAGGATCCGCGGTTCGTCGCCCGGCGCCTGGTGGTCGCGGCTTCGGAGGACGTCGGGCTCGCCGACCCGACGGCCCTCCTGATCGCGGACGCCGCCGCCAGGGCGGTCGAGTTCGTCGGGCTTCCCGAGGCCCGGATCAACCTGGCGCACGCGACCGTGCACCTGGCACTCGCTCCGAAGTCGAACACCGCCTACGCGGCGTTCGGCCGCGCTGCGGCCGAGGTCGCGGAGGGCGGGTTCGGGGAGGTCCCTCCGCCGCTCCGGGACGCCTCGACGAGGGGTTCCCGCTCGCTCGGCCACGGGGCCGGATACCGCTACCCGCACGACGAGCCGGGTGGTTGGGTCGACCAGCAGTACCTCCCGGACCCCCTCGTCGGCCAGCGGTACTACGAGCCCGCACCGCACGGTCGGGAGGCGGCGCTCGCTGCGGAGTGGCGTCGGCGGCGATCCGGCGGCGACCGGGATCCACCTCCGGAGGCGACCACTGGGGGACAATGACCCCCGGTGAGTGGAGTCGACCTCGTGGCCCTCGTGTGCGCTGTGCTGGCGCTCGCCGGAGCAGCTTCGCTGGCGGTGGCGACCCAGCGGGCGCTGGCCGCGGCGAGGGCACTCGAGCAGGCCCGTGCGGACTTCGTGGCGCGAGCCGAGCCGGCGCTCGCCGAGCTCAGCGCCGTGTTGGAGCGGGCGGGTGAACAGGTCGACCGGGTGGATGAACTCGTCGGGGTCGCCGCCAGCATCGGCGGCCGGGTCGATGCGGCCACCGAGGTGACCTACCGGGCGCTGACGTCGCCGGTCATCAAGACCGTGGCCCTGGCCTCGGGCACCCGCCGGGCGGCTCGCAGGCTCCGGGGAACCACACCGACCGCCGGGACGAGGGAGTAGGCCGTGTTCAAGCGTGTCGTGTGGTTCGGACTCGGTGCCGCGGCGGGCGCCTCGGGCGTCGTGTGGGCCGAGCAGCAGGTGCGTCGACGGCTCGAGGAGCTCGGACCCGACCACGTCGTGTCCCTCGCCGGCCGGTCGGCGAGACGGGTCGGGCGGTCGCTGCTCGACGCCGTCGCCGAGGGCCGCGAGGTCGCCGCGGACACCGAGGACGAGCTCCGCGCCCGGCGAGACCAACGCCTCCGCGCCGGCCGCCCGCCCGGGGAGCGGCCGCCGGGGCCGGTCCGTCGACCGTCGAGGCCCTGAGCCACCCCCGCTGCGGGTCCGCCGACGGCCCGCGTCGGTCCGATCTCCGGGGCGGCCGGTAGCATCACTCGCCATGGCCGGGAGCATCACCACCGCGGAGGATCTCCGGCGCACGTGGACGAGGTTCTTCGCGGAGCGGGGGCACACGCCGGTCCCGTCGGGGAGCCTCATCCCGACGCACCCCTCGGCGCCGATGTTCACCAACTCGGGCATGATGCCCTTCGTCCCGTACTTCCTCGGAGAGGAGCCGGTGCCCTACGACCCGCCCCGGGCCTCGTCGGTCCAGAAGTGCGTCCGTGCCGGCGGGAAGCACAACGACCTCGACGCCATCGGTCGTTCGCCCCGCCACCTGTCGTTCTTCGAGATGCTGGGCAACTTCAGCTTCGGTGACTACTTCAAGCACGAGGCGATCACCTGGGCCTGGGAGTTCGTCACCGACGAGCTCGGACTCGACCCCGAGCGCCTCTGGGTCACGGTGCACGACTCCGACGACGAGGCCGAGGCGATCTGGACCGACTCGGTCGGGATCCCGGCGTCCCGGGTCCAGCGGCTCGGATCCGACAACTTCTGGGAGATGGGCGAGACCGGTCCGTGCGGGCCCTCCTCGGAGATCTTCTGGGACTACGGGCCCGAGCTCGGCCCCGACGGCGGACCGGCCAACCCGGAGGCCGACCGGCGGTTCGTCGAGATCTGGAACCTGGTGTTCACCCAGTACTTCCGCCAGGCGGATGGGTCGCTCACGGACCTCCCGTCGCGGAACGTGGACACCGGGGCGGGGCTCGAGCGGATCCTGGCGGTGCTCGCCGGGAGTCCGTGGCTCTACGCGGCCGACGTGCTCGCCGTGCTCGTCGACGAGGCGCAGTCGGTCACCGGTCGCAGGCTCGGTAGCGGGGAGCTCGCCGACGTCGCCCTGCGGCTGCTCGCCGACCACACACGGACGGCGGCGTTCCTCGTCGCCGACGGCGTCGTCCCGTCCAACGAGGACCGAGGCTACGTGCTGCGGCGCATCATCCGACGTGCCGTCCGGTTCGCCTACATGCTCGGGGTGGACCGGGACGTCCTCGCACCGCTCGTCGATCGGAACGCGGATGTGATGGGCGTGGCGTACCCGGAACTCGTCCGCGACCGCGACCGCATTCGCTCGACGATCGAACGCGAGGAGCAGCAGTTCCGCCGCACGCTGGCGCGGGGCTCGGCCCTCCTCGACGCCGAGCTCGACTCGCTGCAGCCGGGGGACCGGCTGGCCGGATCCGTCGCGTTCGAACTGCACGACACCTACGGCTTCCCGCTCGAGGTGACCGTCGAGGTGGCCGAGCTCCGTTCCGTCGAGGTGGACCAGGACGGCTTCGAGGCCGCCATGGCCGACCAGCGGGAGCGCTCCCGCGCCTCAGGCCGGAAGGGAGTGGTGGCGACCGGCTCGGAGGTGGACGCTGAACGGGCGCTCCTCGCCGAGTACGGCCCAACCGAGTTCGTCGGACGTGACGTGCTGGAGTGCGAGGCGACGGTGCTCGCCGTCGAGGGCGACCTCGTCTACCTGGACCGGACGCCCTGCTACGCCGAGTCGGGTGGACAGGTGGGTGACACCGGGACGATCGCCGGGCCGTCGGGCGCAGTCGTGGTGCTCGACACGACCCTCGGCCCGGGGGGTCTCCACCGACACCGGATCGAGGCCCTCGACGGAGGAATCGCCCCCGGGGACCACGTGGTGGTCTCGGTACCACCCGACCGACGGGCGGCGATCCGGCGGAACCACACCGCGACCCACCTGCTGCACTGGGCCCTGCGTCGGGTGCTCGGCGACCACGTGGCCCAGCAGGGCTCGCTGGTCGAACCCGACCGGCTGCGCTTCGACTTCTCGCACCACGAGCGGGTGACCCGTGAGCAGCTCCGTCAGGTCGAGGACCTCGTCAACGCGCAGGTGTTGTCCGACGCAGTGGTCACCCACACCGAGATGGGCATGGACGACGCCAGGTCGTTGGGGGCGCTCGCGTTCTTCGGTGACAAGTACGGCGAGGTGGTCCGGGTGCTGCAGGCAGGACCGGAGAGCGTGGAACTGTGCGGTGGTACGCACGTCGGTGCACTGGGCGAGATCGGTCTGGTGGTCGTCGTCTCGGAGGGGTCGATCGGTTCCAACATCCGCCGCATCGAGGCGGTGAGCGGAACGGGAGCGGTCGACCGGCTGCGCCTCGAGGAGGACCTCCTCGACCGTGTGGCTGGGACGGTCGGAGTCCCGGTCGAGGATCTCGCCGACGGTCTCGACAAGCGCGTCGCCGAGCTCTCGGAACTGCGGCGGGAAGTCGCCGAGCTGCGACGGCAGCTCGCCGGCGGACAGGCCGAGGAGCTCGCCGGCACCGCAGTCGACGGGGTCCTGGTGGCCCGCGTCGAGGCCGACGACCGTGAGCAGGTGCGAGACTTGGCGTTGTCGCTCAGGGACCGGCCCGGGATCGAGGTGGTG
Source organism: uncultured Actinomycetes bacterium (assembly GCA_903852755.1). Classification (GTDB taxonomy): domain Bacteria; phylum Actinomycetota; class Acidimicrobiia; order Acidimicrobiales; family Microtrichaceae; genus SXMI01. The sequence continues at coordinate 3,786 of CAINRS010000134.1, forward strand.
GTCCTGGGGGCGAGCCCCGCCGGCAAGGGCGTGGCGATCGTGGCGGCCGTCGACCCGTCGTCGGGGCTCGACGCAGGGTCCCTCATCGCCGAGGCGGCGGCGATGGTCGGCGGGGGCGGAGGCCGGGGCGCGGACCTGGCGGTCGCCGGCGGACGGCACCCCGAGCACCTCGACGCCGCGCTCGACCACGTCCGGACCGTGGTGGGCCGGTGAGCGACGTCGCCGACGAGCCTCCGGCGGAGCGTGACATGCCCCCCGGTCGGGTGGTCGCACTCGACCTGGGGGAGCGTCGCATCGGGGTCGCGTCGAGCGACGACCGGAGGCGGGTTGCGGTGCCGTCCGAGGTGCTCGAGCGCACGCCCGACCGTCCGGCGCTGCACCGGCGCATCGCCCAACTGGTCGCCGATCTCGAGGGGACGGTCGTGGTCGTCGGCGTCCCGCTCAGCCTCGATGGAGCGGTCGGCCCTGCCGCCCGTCGCATCCTGGCCGAGGTCGCCGAGTTGCAGGACCGGCTCCAGGTCCCGGTCGTGACCTGTGACGAGCGGTTCTCGACCAGCGAGGCCCACTCGAGCCTCCGGGCCACCGGCATGGACGAGCGGTCCCGTCGGGGGGTCGTCGACGCCGTCGCTGCGGCCGTCATCCTGCAACGTTGGCTCGACGGTCGGTCGAGCCGCGAGGATGTCGCCTCGTGAGCGACACCGGTGGTGCGGACGTCCGGGCAACGGCGGGTCAGGAGCGGGTCGTGCGTCGGCGGCCGGCTGGTTCGGGTGCCCGTTCGGCTGGGCCGGGACCCGCACCTGGTCGCAGACCGCCCCGGGGGCCGGTCCGTCCAGGTGAGGAGTTCGTGCCGGTGTCCCCTCCCCGGCCTGCCGGTCGGCGCCTCGTCGGTGCCGCAGCGATCGTGGTGGCGATGGTCGGAGTGTGCCTGCTCCTCGGGATCCTGTGGGTGACCCGTCAGCTCGACCCGAGCGGTCCACAGGGGGATCTGGTCGGCGACGTGGTGATCGAGCCGGGGACCTCCCGGGACGGGATTGCTGCGGTGCTCGCCGACCGGGGAGTCATCACGAACGCGAGGATCTTCGCCCTCCAGGCCCAATTGACCGGTGGGGGTCCGTGGGAGGCCGGGCGTTACGTCGACTTCCGAGCGAACTCGTCGTTCGACGAGGCCGCAGCGGTGCTCGACGAGGGTCCGCTGCCGCCAGATGCGCTCGTGGTGCGCATCCCTGAGGGGACGAACGCCGCAGGGATCCTCAAGATCATCGAGGAGTCGGTGCCCGGTGTGACAGCGGCCGACCTGCTCAACGCGCTGGCCTCGGGCCAGGTGACCTCCCGGTACAAGCCACCGGAGGTCAGCAACTGGGAGGGGTTCCTCTTCCCGGACACCTACGAATTCGCTGCGGACGCGACGCCCGTGGAGATCCTCCAGACGCTGTCCGACCGCAACGACGACATCCTGGATGCTCTCGACTACGACCGGGCTGAGGACCTGCAGGGGCGGTCCGCATACGAGTTGGTGACCGTCGCCTCGCTCATCGAACGGGAGACGGGCGAGCCACCCGAGGAGCGGGGCAAGATCGCGCGGGTGATCTTCAACCGCCTCGACGACGGCGAGATCCTCGGCATCGACGCTTCCAACCTCTACGGCCTCGGGAGGACGTCCGGTGAGCTCACCGCATCCGACCTGGAAGTCGACTCCCCGTACAACCTCCGCCGTAACCGTGGACTCCCGCCGACGCCCATCGCGTCGCCGGGCAAGGCGTCACTGGAGGCGGCCATCCGAGCACCCGTGGGGGACTGGCGGTACTACGTGCTCGTGTCGAACGATCCACCATCGCACTTCTTCACTGCCTCGGCAGAGGAGTTCGAGCGGGTCGCCCAGGACTCACGCGACCGGGGCGTGTTCTGAGCGGCGGCCCGAACCCGGTGACTCCCACTGGATCGACCCGACTCGCCTGCGTGATCGGTGACCCGGTTCGGCACTCGTTGTCGCCCGTGGTCCACAATGCAGCCTTCGTCGAGCTCGGTCTTGACTGGGTGCTGGTCGCACTCGAGGTCACTCCTGGTCGGCTCGGAGCTGCTGTGGATGGCTGGAGGGCGTTGGGAGTTGCAGGTGCGTCGGTGACGATGCCGCACAAGGAGACGGTGCTGGGACACCTCGACGAGGTCACCGAGGAGGCCGCAGTACTCGGGGCCGTGAACTGCGTCGTGGTGGACGGGGATCGGCTCGTGGGCCACAACACCGACGGAGCTGGGTTCACCGCAGCGATGTCGGGGTCGGGAAGTCGCGCGGTTGCGGCCACGGCAGGGCAGGTGGTCATCCTGGGCACGGGCGGCGCAGCCCGGGCCGTGGCGCGGGCCGTAGCTGTGGCCGGCGCGGCCGGCGTCCGTATCGTGAGCAGGTCGCCCGAACGGGCCCGTGCCGCTGCCGATGCGCTCGGCACAGGCGTGGAGGCCGGGGTCGCCGACGACGTGGCAGACGCCGACCTGGTGGTGAACGCCACGCCGGTCGGGATGCCCGACCACCCGGGTCTCCCGTGTCCGGTCGGGATGCTCCGTCCCGAGGCCGTTGCCGTGGATCTCGTGTACCACCCGCTCCGGACCGACTGGCTCACGGCGTGCGCCGGTCGGGGGCTCGAGGTGGCCAACGGTGTCCCGATGCTGGTGCATCAGGCCGCGATCGCCTTCGAGCTCTGGACCCGGATGACTCCACCCACCGAGGTCATGATGAGAGCCGCACACCGAGCGCTCCACGCCGACGCACGGTGGGGAAAGTGAAGTCCCGGTCCGGTTGTGCCGATAGAGGGGCAGCGACTCAGGAGGTGCGCTCCCCATGTCAGTCCACGGCACGCTCGACTCGTTCCCGGTTGAGGAGATGTTTCGGTTCATGTCCGACACCGGGCGGAGCGGGGTGCTTCGGATCGACGGGGAGGGGGAGTGGGTCCGCCTCTGGATCGAGGATGGTGCGTGCGTCGGCGCCGAGTTGGACGCGGTCCCGCTCGACGAACCCATCCTGGCGGTAGTCGCAGCGCTGCGGTTCCCCAACGGGAGATTCGAGATCCTCGGCGCCGACGTACCGCCGAGGCGTCTCGAGCGTTCCCGGCTGTCGGAGGTGCTCGTCGACGCGCGGGAACTCGTCTCCGAGTGGGAGGTGATCGAGGCGGTCATCCCGACCCGGCGTCACGTGGTCCGACCCGTGTCGATCCCTCCAGACGGGAGGGTGGTGCTCGACCCAGTCGGATGGCGGCTCGTCACGTCCATCGGTGAGTCCGCAACTGTGGGTCGTGTGCTGCCTGTCTCCGGTGCCGGCGAACTCGAGTCCGCGCGCGCTCTTGCTGCGCTCGTCCGGGGGGGACTGCTCGTCGTCGACGCTCCTCCCGTCGAGGCGCGACGCCCTGAGGCGGAGGAACCGGAGAGCCTCGACCCCACTACGCAGGCCCTCCGGGACGCTGAAGTGCTGCTCGCCCCTGGTCGGAGCTTCCCGATCGACGACCTGATCGAACCGTCGGTGTCGTTCGACCCGCTCGCCGGGGATGGGGTCGATCCCGAACCGTCGGAAGGATCCAGCGCCCCGGCGGCGACTCCGTTCACCCCCGATGCGGCGACCGCGATCGCCGAGGTGCTCGATCCGGTGCGTTCACCGACCCTCCCCAGTGAGACCTCGAACGGAGGGGATCCGGCGTTTCGGTGACCTCGGGCTCGCCGGGGTGTCGCCACGATCTGCCCTGCGTTCGCTACGTTAGGGTTCCGTGGGCAGGATTGGCATCGAGCCTCAGGCAGGGGGTGGGGGGTGACTCCCGCCGCTGCGGAACCGGAGTTCTCGCTCGTCGACGCAGGCGCGACACCGACTCCGGCCGGTGATGACGGTGAGGACCGCCGCGATGATCAACCGGGGGATTTCGTCGCCGGCGTTGCGTCGATCGACGGCGGTCATCCCGAGTCTGCCTGGTTCGTGAAGGCGTCGTCGTCGTTCGGGGTTGGTCGACCCTCGACCGGTGAGGATCCGATCTTCATTCCGTTCGACGCCATCGACGCAGTCGACGAACTCGGCGAGCCCGGATCAGACGGGCCGACCGTGGAGATCTCCACGTCGAGTGGTCTCGTGATCGTCGCAACATTCCCACAGCGGTTCTGCGATTCGCTCGTCGCCTCCCTGGTCGAGTCCTCCGCGACAGAGTCCTCCCCGGTACGAGCTGCACCGAGCGTCTCGAGCGTCGAACTCGATGGACCGGTTGATGAGGTGGTCCGACCGTCGCCCACGCCGGCTGCGAACCCCTTCGCCCCCGCGATGCCAGAGCAGGCTCGGTCCGGGCAAGTGGGCGTCCCGGGTGCCGGAGTCTCCGGGACGGATCTGCCCAGTGCCACCCCGGGGAATTCCGTCGACGCAGCCTCGATTCCGGAACCCTGGTCGCCACCGGTCGCCACCTCGGAACAGTCGGCCGCGTTCCGATGGGGAGAGCCTCCTGCCGTCAGTGCAGATCACCTCATCGGCGAGCCTGCACTCGCCCCGACTCCCCCGCAGGCGGAGTCCGGTGATGAGGAACATCGATCCGGCGGGACGGGGGCGCTCCCTCCCGACGTCGTGCTCCCGGAGTGGCTCGAGGCCCCGGAGGAACGAGCCGCTCGTCTGGACAGGCCGATCGACGCAGACAGTGCCCTCGTGATCGAGGAGGTGACGTATCTCGGTGGCCACCCGGACATCAAACGGAAGCGCAAGAAGTGCATCGGTACCGTGACGTGCGATGCCATCGAGGTGTCGGGACGAGGTGTTGCGATCTCGATCCCCTGGGATCAGGTCGTGTCGATCGAGGCGCAGAACCCCGATGAGGCGAGGTTCCGGATCAGCACCCGGATCCACTCGGAGTCAACTGCGCTGGTGGTTCAGTTGCGGGACGGATCGACGGTGCTGCTCGAGGCCCACTCGTGCCCCAAGGTCCCCCTCCAGGGGGCGATTTCCCAACTGGTGAGCGGCGTCGGCGTGGTGGTGGTCTGACCCCCGTGCAGGACCCCGCCCGCGAGCACGTCGCGCTCGTGGGACTCTCCGGTTCCGGCAAGTCGGCGGTCGCCCCGCTCGTGGCGGCAGCGCTCGGACTGGTGTCGGTCGACCTGGACGAGCTGGTGGTGCGACGCGCGGGACGCTCGGTCGCCGAGATCTTCTCCGGGCAGGGCGAACCGGAGTTCCGCCGACTCGAGTCCGCCGCCCTCGGCCACGCGGTCTCGGGACCTGCCGCCGTGATCGCAACCGGTGGCGGCGTTCTGCTCGACCCCGCCAACCGGGAGCTGCTGCGGGGGCGCTGTCGGGTGGTCTGGCTCCGGACCTCGGTCGAGGACCTGGTCGACCGCCTCGGAGCGACCGAGGGTGTCCGGCCCCTGCTGGCGGGTGACCTCCGAACCACCTTGTGCGCGCAGGAGGCGGAGCGGGAGGCTCTCTACGCCGAGGTGGCGACCTGCGTGGTCGACACCGGAGCGCTCCCGGCGGTGGAGGTCGCCCGCCGCGTGGTCGAGGAGGTGCAGGGTGGGTGACGTCGAGTTCGTCCGGGAGGCCGCCGAGCGGTTCCGCGTGACGATCGACCTCGGCGGTGGCCGGTGGAGCACCGTGCTCATCGGCGACGGCGTGGCGGCGGAGCTCACCGGGCACCTGCCGACTCGAACCCGACGGTGCGCCGTCGTGACCCAGGCGGCCGTCGGCGTGACGGTCGATCCGGGCGTCGAGCACCGGACGTTCGAGGTCGGTGACGGTGAGCGACACAAGACACTGGCGACGGTCGAGCAGCTGTGCGAGTCCTTCGCCGAGTGGGGGCTCACGCGCTCGGACTGCGTCGTCGGGGTGGGAGGTGGACTCGTGACCGACGTGGCCGGATTCGCCGCAGCGGTGTACCACCGTGGGGTCGAGGTCGTGCACGTGGCCACGACCCTGCTCGCCCAGATCGATGCGGCGATCGGTGGCAAGACGGGCGTGAACCTCCCGCAGGGCAAGAACCTCGTGGGCGCCTACTGGCAGCCCCGTGCGGTGCTGTGCGACACGGCGTCCCTGCGGACGCTCCCGGATCGGGAGTGGCGGTGCGGTCTCGGCGAGCTCGCCAAGTACCACTGGCTGGGTGGCGGGCCCCTCGACGAGCTGCCCCTCGCCGAGCGGGTGGCCCGGTGCGTCGAGATCAAGGCCCGGGTGGTGGCCGACGACGAGCGGGAGTCGGGTCGTCGTGCGCTGCTCAACTACGGCCACACGCTCGGGCACGCCGTCGAGATCGCCGGCGGCCACGACCTGCGGCACGGTGAGGCGGTCGCGGTGGGCCTCGTGTTCGCCGCTGAGCTGGCGCACGCCCTGGGCCGGATCGATGCCGACGCCGTGGCGGAACATCGTCGCGTGGTCGACGGGTACGGCCTGCCGACCACCGTGCCACCCGGGTTGGATCCCGATGCCCTCGTGGTGCTGATGGGTCGCGACAAGAAGGTGCTCGACGGCGGCCTCACGTTCGTCCTGGACGGAGGTGACGGCCTCGAGGTTGTCACCTCCGTCGACCCCGAGCTCGTCCGACGGACCCTGGAGGCTGTGTCGTGACCGAACGGACCGTGTTGCTGCTGTCGGGGCCGAACCTGAACCTGCTCGGCGAGCGCGAACCCGAGGTCTACGGGCGGACCACGCTCGACGAGCTGGTGCTCGCGGCCCGAGCGGTGGCCGAGGAGCACGGCTGTGGCCTCGAGCACCTGCAGTCGAACCACGAGGGCGTCCTCGTGGACGCCGTCCACGCAGCACGGGGACAGCACGCCGCGATCATCGTGAACGCAGGTGCGCTCACCCACTACGGCTGGAGCCTCCACGATGCACTCGCCGCCTTCGACGGTGTGATCGTCGAACTCCACCTCTCGAACCCGCAGCGACGTGAGTCGTGGCGCTCGACCTCGGTGATCGCCCCGGTCGCCGACGGGGTGATCGCCGGGTTCGGTGCGGACGGCTACCCCATGGCGGTGCGGTCGGCGCTGCGACTGCTCGAGCGTCGGTCCTGAGCCCGCGGACGTAGGCTGCGCACCGTGACCGTCACTGAACGATCGACCCCGACTGCATCCGACGGCGCCCTCCCCCCACTCGAGGTGGCCGTCAGGCTGGATCGGCTGCGTGAGCGGATCACCGATGCCGGTTGCGACGCACTGGTGGTGGCCAACCTCACCAACGTCCGCTACCTGACCGGGTTCACCGGTTCGGCGGGCCTCCTGCTGGTCGACGCCGGGTCGGCGACCTTCGTGAGCGACGGCCGGTACCGGACGCAGGCGGCAGAACAGTTCGGCGCCGCCGGGGTCGACGCCGAGGTCGTCATCGCCGAGGGAGATCCCGAGGGTGAGCTCCTGGCCCGCCTCGCCGGCGCGTCCACACGGGTGGGTCTCGAGTCCGAGACGGTCACCTGGGCGGCCCAACGGCGGTGGGCGGCGGACCTCGGTGGGGAGCGGCTCGTGGCGACCACGGGTCTGGTCGCCGGTCTGCGGTTGGTCAAGGACCCGGGTGAGGCGGCGCGGATCCGGACGGCCTGTGACATCGCCGACCGGGCGTTCGCCCAGCTGCGTCCGCGGCTCGCCGAGACGCCGACCGAGGTGGAGTTCGCCCTCGAGCTCGACGCCCTCGTGCGGTCCCTCGGCGCCGAGGACGTCAGCTTCGACACCATCGTCGCCTCGGGTCCGAACGGCGCGAAGCCCCACCACCGTCCGGGGAGCCGGACGATCCGTGAGGGTGACCTGGTGGTCGTCGACTTCGGGGCGCTCGTCGACGGGTACCACTCCGACATGACGCGGACCGTCGCCATCGGTGCGATCGGCCCCGAGCAGCAGCGGATGCTCGACGTGGTCCTCGAGTCCCAGGACCTCGGGGTGCGCTCCGTGTCCGACGGCGTGGGGGCGAGCGACGTCGACGCGACCTGTCGGAACCACATCGAGTCCGCGGGCCTCGGCGAGGCGTTCGTCCACTCCACGGGTCACGGGGTCGGGCTCGACATCCACGAGGAGCCTCGGTTGTCCGTGCGGTCCGCTGCTACGTTGGCCAGCGGTTTCGTGGTGACCGTCGAGCCCGGGGTGTACCTCCCGGGAGTCGGCGGCGTCCGGATCGAGGACACCGTGCTCGTCACCGAGGACGGTTGCGACCGGCTCACGCTGACCCCGAAGGACCCGGTCCTGTCCTGAGCCCGTGGCTCCGGCGGGTCCGGTGCCGACGGACCACGTCGAGTTCGACCGTCCACCGGGGGATCCCTGCGGTGGGCCAGGACGGAGGAACCCATGGGACAGATCGCCACCTCGGACTTCAAGAACGGCATGACCCTCGACCTCGACGACGGGTTGTTCTCGCTCGTGGAGTTCCAGCACGTGAAGCCCGGCAAGGGCGGGGCCTTCGTGCGGACGACCCTCAAGAACGTGCGGACGGGAGCGGTCGTCGAGCGCACGTTCCGGGCCGGCGAGCGGATGGAGCGGGCCATCGTCGACAAGAAGGAGATGCAACTGCTCTACCGGGACGGCGAGGACTACGTCTTCATGGACAACTCGACCTACGACCAGCTGACCGTCCCGCCGGGCGTGCTCGGTGACCGCACGGGTTACCTCGTCGACTCCTCCACCGCCCTGATCGTCATGTACGGCGACGAGATCATCGGCGTGGACCTGCCGGCGTCGGTCGAGCTCGTGATCGCCGAGACCGAGCCCGGCGTGCAGGGCGACCGCGTCTCCGGTGCCAAGAAGCCGGCCACGCTCGAGACGGGGCTCGTGGTCCAGGTGCCGCTGTTCATCGAACCGGGTGAACGCATCAAGGTCGACACCCGCACGGCCGAGTTCATCTCCCGGGCGTGAGCGATCCGGTCGCCCCCGGGGGCCGGCGCGAGGCGCGCGAACGGGCCGTGCACCTGCTGTACGAGGCCGAGGTCAAGTCGGCGCGGATCGCGTCGGTGCTCGCGGCCCAACCCATCCCGCCGGACCCGTACGCCGTGGAGCTCGCGACCGGCGTCGACGGGGAGCGAGTGGCGCTCGACGACCTGCTCGCCGAGCGTTCGCCCGACTGGCCGCTCGATCGGATGCCGAGCCTCGACCGGACGATCCTCCGGGTGGGTGCCTTCGAGCTGGTGCACCGGCCCGACGTCCCGACCGAGGTGGTGCTGTCCGAGGCGACCGACCTGGCGGGCCGCTACGGGACCGACGACTCGGCCAGGTTCGTCAACGGCGTGCTGGCCGCCATCGCCCGCGAGGTCCGGGACCACCGACGCGCCGGGGATTCCTGAGCCCCACCGGGCGTGGTACGTTCCTGACCTGACCGTGAAGGGGGTCCTGCGAGGCCCCTACGGACAGGAAGGACTGCCGGTGGCAGAGCGAGAGCGACGCATGACGCGCCCCTACGGCGGCGTGTTCGTCGCCCGGACCCAGGTGATGGGCCCCGAGGAGATCGAGCGGGCCATTCGCCGGATGGCGCACGAGATCCTGGAACGGAACCTCGGACTCGACGGCCTGGTCATCGTCGGACTGCAGACCGGCGGTGTGGCCCTCGCCCACGCCCTCGCCGACTCCCTCGCCGAGATCGAGGAGCTCGCAGCCGACGATCCGTCGGTGCCGGTCGGGACGCTGGACGTCGCCCTGTACCGGGACGACATCGGAATCCGACCGCTCCTGCCGGAGGAGGTGACCGACATCCCGGTCGACCTCGACGGACAGACCGTGGTGCTGGTCGACGACGTGCTGTTCACCGGGAGGACGATCCGCGCCGCACTCGACGCCGTGTGCGACTACGGGCGTCCGCGGGCCGTGCAGCTCGCCGTCATGGTCGACCGGGGTCACCGCGAGCTGCCGATCCGACCTGACTACGTCGGCAAGAACCTGCCGACACGCCGTGACGAGCTGGTCGACGTGTCCATGTCCGCCGTGCTGCTGGGGGAGCTGCAGAAGCCGTGAGGCACCTCCTCGCCATCGACGACCTGAGCCGTGACGAGCTCGAGGAGATCCTCGAGCTCACCGATTCGATGGTCGAGGTGAGCGGCCGCTCCATCCCGAAGGTCCCGGCGCTGCGGGGTCGCACCGTCGTGTCGCTGTTCTACGAGGACTCCACCCGAACCCGACTCAGCTTCGACTCGGCAGCGAAGCGGCTCTCCGCCGACACCATGAGCTTCGCCGTGTCGAGCTCATCGGTGAGCAAGGGGGAGTCGATCCGGGACACCGTCGAGACGATCGAGGCCATGGGGATGGACGCCATCGTGGTCCGGCACCGGTCCTCCGGCGTGCCGGCGCAGATCGCCCGCTGGACCGATGCGTCAGTGGTCAATGCCGGCGACGGCTGGCACCAGCACCCGACCCAGGCCCTGCTCGACGCGTACACCATTCGTCGCCACCTCGGGTCGCTCGAGGGGCGTCGCATCGCCATCGTCGGCGACGTGGTCCACAGTCGGGTGGCGCGCTCCGACATCGAGGCGTTCACGCGGCTCGGTGCGAGCGTCGTCCTGGTGGCTCCGCCCACGTTGCTGCCCGCTGACCTGTCGCCGTGGTCCGTCGACGTCGCCGAGGACCTCGACTCGGTGCTCGGCGAGGTCGACGTCTGCTACCTGCTCCGGATCCAGCGGGAGCGGGCCTCGGAGTCGCTGTTCCCCTCGGTGCGGGAGTACACGGCGCGATTCGGCCTCAGCGCCGCCCGGGCCGCCCGGCTCGGTCCGCACGCGCTGATCATGCACCCCGGCCCGATGAACCGCGGCGTCGAGATCGCAGGTGACGTGGCCGAGCACCCCAACGCAGTGGTCACCGAGCAGGTCGCCAACGGTGTGGCGGTCCGCATGGCGGTGCTCTTCCTGCTGCTCGGGCCGGGTCGCCTCGACCCGGCCCCGCAGCGAACGACCGTGGAGGTGGAGGCGTGAGCGAGGTCGTGAGGCTGCCGGAGCGACCCGGAGGTGACGACGGGGTCGACCTGCTCCTGCGCGGCGGGATCGTCGTGGATGCCACGGGTGAACGCCAGGCGGACGTGGTGGTGCGCGGCCGTGAGGTCGTCGCAGTCGGCCCCGACCTGTCGGGGGACGTCGAGCTCGACATCCGTGGCTGCGTCGTGTCACCGGGACTGGTCGACCTGCACACCCACCTGCGCCAGCCGGGACGCGAGGAGGCGGAGACGATCGAGTCCGGCTCGAGGGCGGCGGCGCTGGGCGGCTACACGGCGGTGCTCGCCATGCCGAACACGACCCCGGCCATCGACTCGGCCGCCGTGGTGCGGGAGGTCCTCGAGCTCGGACGGGCGGCGTGCTGTGACGTCCACACCGCTGGTGCCATCACCGTGGACCGGGCGGGGGAGCAGCTCGCGCCCATGGCCGAGATGGCCGCCCTCGGCGTGACGCTGTTCACCGACGACGGCACCGGCGTGCAGGACGACCTCCTCATGCGCCGGGCCATGGAGTACGGCCGGGGGCTCGACGTCACGCTCGCCCAGCACTGCGAGGTGGCCGCCCTCTCCGCCGGCACCTGCATGCACGAGGGGGAGTGGAGCGCCCGGCTGGGCCTGCCGGGACAGCCCGCCGAGGCGGAGGAGCTGATGGTCATGCGCGACATCGCCCTCGCCCGGTTGACCGGTGCGCGGCTCCACCTGCTCCACATGTCCACGGCCGGTTCGGTGGCGATGATCGCCGCTGCCCGCGCCGGGGGTTTGGCCGTCACCGCCGAGTCGGCGCCGCACCACTTCACCCTGACCGATGCCTGCTGCGCCGACTACGACGCCACCTTCAAGGTGCACCCACCGCTGCGGGGCGAGCGCGACGTCGCAGCCGTGGCCGCCGGGCTCGCCGACAACACGATCTCGGCGATCGCCACCGACCACGCCCCGCACTGCCCCGAGGACAAGGAGCTCCCGTTCGACCAGGCGCCACCGGGGATGCTCGGACTGGAGTACGCACTGGCGCTCGCCATCACGCAGCTCGTGGACGGACCCGCGGGCATGTCGCTGGCCGGGGTGCTGGCCCGTCTGAGCTGGCAGCCAGCGGCGATCGCCCGCATGGAGCGCCACGGCCGGCCGGTCGCCCCGGGCGAGCCGGCCAACCTGTGCGTCATCGACCCGGAGGCGACCTGGACGATCGACGCGAGCGGCGGGGCGTCCAGGAGCCGGAACGTGCCCTACGTGGGTCGGGAGGTCCGGGGGAAGGTTCGACACACGATCTGCGAGGGTGTCCTCGTGGTCCGCGACGGGGAGGCACAGCAGTGAGCACGACCGAGGCGGCGATCGTCCTCGCCGACGGGACGACCTTCGAGGGCGAGGCGATCGGTGCGGACCTCCCGGGCGGGGTGGCGGTCGGGGAGTTCGTGTTCAACACGGTGATGACCGGGTACCAGGAGGTCGTCTCGGATCCGTCCTACGCCGGTCAGGTCATCACGTTCACCTCGACCCACATCGGGAACTACGGCGTGACTCCCGCCGACGACGAGGCGCCGACGGTCCACTGCGCCGGGGTGGTGGTCCGCGACCTCGCCCGTCGGCGCAGCAACCAGCGCGCCACGGGCGACCTCGACGACTACCTCCGGTCCCACGGGGTCGGCGGCGTGGCCGGAGTCGACACGCGACGACTCACCCGGCACCTGCGTGATCACGGCGCCATGCCGGGTGCGTTCGGCACCGCTGCCGAGCAGGACCTCCGTGCGGCGGCGGCCACGGCGCAGGGCACCGACGGCCAGGATCTCGTCGCCCGGGTGACGGCGGTGACGACCACCGTCCACCCGAGCACGACCGGGGCCAACCGGAGGATCGTGGCGCTCGACCTGGGGATCAAGTCGACGATCGTCCGCCAGCTCGTCCAGCTCGGCGAGGTCCACGTCGTCCCCGCCTCGACCACGGTCGAGGACGTCCTGTCGCTCGCGCCCGACGGCGTGTTCCTCTCCAACGGTCCCGGGGACCCCGGCGCCGTGGCGGGGGTGCCCGACACCGTGGCTGGCCTGCTCGGCGAGGTCCCGATCTTCGGAATCTGCATGGGGCACCAGATGCTGGCCACCGCGCTGGGGGGCACGACCCACAAGCTCCCGTTCGGCCACCACGGCGGCAACCACCCGGTCCGTGACATCTCGACCGGTCGGGTCGAGATCACGAGCCAGAACCACAACTACTGCGTCGACCCGGAGTCACTCGAGGGGATCGAGGTCACCCACGAGAACCTGAACGACGGCACGCTCGAGGGCTTCCGGAGCCTCCGGGCACCGGCCTTCGGCATCCAGTACCACCCGGAGGCCGGGCCCGGTCCGCACGAGAGCCGCTACCTCTTCGCCCGCTTCGCAGAGCTGATGGACGCCGGCCGGTGACCGGTTCAGGCCAGCGCCGCGGCCACTGCGTCCGCTTCCTCCTCGAGGTGGTCGCCGATCCCCTCGACCACCACCTTCTCGACCCGGCCGCCGAGCAGCGGGATCCGCACCCGGAGCTCTCCCCGTACCTGCCGGAGCGTCTCGGCGTCCCGGGCCAGCAGGACCGCCTCGGCCGAGGCCCGCAGGAGCGACGCAGCCTGGTCGGGGAGGAAGCGCACCAGTGCGTTCCGCGTCCCCAGGTCCCAGGTGGTCTCCTCCACCCACGTCACGTCGTCGGGGTCGATGAATCGAGCGGCCTCGGACGGCAGGGCGACGCTCAGGATGTAACGCAGGCGCACGGTCGCCCGGTCCGCAGTCCGCGACACCTCGAGCACCTCGGGGGCACTCGTGGCGGACAGGTGGTCGAGACCCGACCAGAACCCGGCGTCGAGGTACACCTCGAGCACGTCCGCAGGGTCGGCGGTCCACCGTTGCTCGAATCCGAACTTCACCACTCCAGCGTCGCACACGCCGCGGATCCCGGCGGTCACCGCGCGGCGCAGCGGTCGACCGATCACGACGGGAGGACGCGTGCCGCGTCGAACTGACCTCGAGACCATCCTCATCATCGGGTCCGGCCCGATCGTGATCGGCCAGGCCTGCGAGTTCGACTACTCGGGGACGCAGGCCTGCCGCGTCCTGCGGGAGGAGGGCTACCGGGTGGTGCTGGCCAACTCGAACCCGGCGACGATCATGACCGACCCGGACTTCGCCGATGCGACCTACGTCGAGCCGCTGGTTCCGGAGGTGCTCGAGCGGATCCTCGACGAGGAGCGCCCCGACGCGGTGCTGCCGACACTCGGTGGACAGACGGCGCTCAACCTGGCGATGGACCTGTCGGAGTCCGGGGCACTCGAGTCCCGCGGCATCGAGCTGATCGGGGCCAAGGCAGAGGCGATCGCGACCGCCGAGGACCGCGAGCGGTTCAAGCAGGCGATGGTCGAGATCGGTCTGGCGGTCCCGGCGTCGGGTACGGCGCACACCATGGACGAGGCCCGTGCGGTCGTCGGCGAGATCGGCCTGCCGGTCGTGGTGCGGCCTGCGTACATCCTCGGCGGCCGGGGCACGGGAATCGCCTCCACCCCCGAGGAGTTCGAGCACATCGCGAGCCGGGGTCTGGCGGCGAGTCCGATCAGCGAGATCCTGATCGAGCGGTCGATCGCCGGTTGGAAGGAGTTCGAGCTCGAGGTGATGCGCGACCGTGCCGACAACTGCGTGATCATCTGCTCGATCGAGAACGTCGACGCCATGGGGGTGCACACCGGCGACTCGATCACCGTCGCTCCCGCCCAGACCCTCTCGGACGTCGAGTACCAGCAGATGCGCGACGCGGCGTTCGCCTGCATCCGACGGGTCGGCGTGGAGACCGGCGGCTCCAACGTCCAGTTCGCCGTCGATCCGCGGACCGGTGACCAGGTCGTCATCGAGATGAACCCACGGGTGAGCAGGTCGTCCGCACTCGCATCCAAGGCCACGGGATTCCCCATCGCGAAGATCGCCGCCAAGCTGGCCGTCGGGTACACGCTGGACGAGATCCCCAACGACATCACCCGGGTCACCCCGGCCAGTTTCGAGCCGGTCATCGACTACGTCGTGACGAAGATCCCCCGGTGGGCGTTCGAGAAGCTCCCGGGAGCGGACCCCAGGCTCGGAACCCAGATGCAGTCGGTCGGCGAGGCCATGGCCATCGGCCGGACGTTCCCCGAGTCGCTCCAGAAGGCGCTCCGGTCGCTGGAACAGGGTCGTGGGGGCCTCAACGCCGATCCGGGTGAGGTGGCGGTGGACGCCGTGGAGACCGAGCGGCTCCTCGACGAGGTGACCATCGCCCGTCCCGACCGGATCTTCGCCCTCGAGTCGCTGCTGCGCCGTGGGGTGTCGGTGGAGCGGGTCCACGAGGCGACCGGCGTCGACCCGTGGTTCCTGGATCAGATGCTGGCGATCTCCGAGGAGCGTGCAGCGCTGCAGGCCCACGGCACCGGGGAGCACGTGCTCACCCGACTGACCCGAACGGACTGGCGCCGTGCGAAGCGGCTCGGGTTCGGTGACGCCCAGCTCGCATGGTTGCTCGGAGTGGACGAGTCGGCCGTGCGTGCGGCCCGGCTCGCCGCGGGCGTCGAGGTCACCTACAAGACCGTCGACACCTGTGCGGCGGAGTTCGAGGCGTCGACCCCGTACCACTACGGCACCTACGAGGACACCTCCGAGGTGGAGCCGTCCGGGCGGGACAAGGTGGTCATCCTGGGCTCCGGGCCCAACCGGATCGGCCAGGGCATCGAGTTCGACTACTGCTGCGTCCACGCGTGCTTCGCGCTCGCCGACGCCGGCTACGAGACCGTGATGGTCAACTGCAACCCGGAGACGGTCTCGACCGACTACGACACCTCCGACCGCCTGTACTTCGAGCCGCTGTCCGTCGAGGGTGTGCTCAACGTGATCGACGCCGAGCAGCGGTCGGCCGAGGCCGGTGGAGGCCGGCTCGTCGGTGTGGTCGTGGCGCTCGGCGGGCAGACACCGCTCAAGCTGGCGGGGTCGCTGCCCCCGGAGCTCGTGCTCGGCACCCCGCCGGCGAGCATCGACCTCGCCGAGGACCGCGACCGGTGGAACTCGCTGTGCGCCCGGCTCGAGATCCCCCAGCCGGCGGGCGGCACCGCCACCACCCTCGAGCAGGCCCGCGTGATCGTGGAGCGCATCGGCTTCCCCGCGCTCGTCCGCCCGTCCTACGTGCTCGGTGGGCGGGCCATGGAGATCGTCTACGACGCCGAGGGCCTCGAGTCGGCCTGGGCGGCGATCGCCGCCGACGGCTCGCTCGGCCGCGAGGGAGGACTCGCCGCCGAGCGGCCCGTCCTCATCGACCGATTCCTCGAGGACGCGACCGAGGTCGACGTCGACGCCATCCGGGACCACACCGGTGAGGTCGTCATCGGCGGGATCATGGAGCACGTCGAGGAGGCCGGGGTGCACTCGGGCGACAGCGCCTGCGTCATCCCACCGGTCGGGCTCTCGCCCGAGACGATCGCCGTCATCGAGGGTCACACACGCTCGATCGCCGAGGCGCTCGGGGTCGAGGGCCTGATCAACGTCCAGTTCGCCGTCAAGCGCGTCGGAGCGGACGGCCCGGCCGGCTCCGGCGGTCAGGTGTTCGTGATCGAGGCCAACCCCAGGGCGTCGCGGACCGTCCCGTTCGTCGCCAAGGCGACCGGGGTGCCGCTCGTGAAGGTGGCGGCCCGGGTGATGTGCGGCGCGACCCTCGCCGAGCTGCGCGCCGAGGGCCTGCTCGTGGAGCCGAGCGCCGGGTCCCACGTCGCCGTCAAGGAGGCCGTCCTGCCCTGGAGCCGCTTCCCGGACGTCGACGCGTTGCTCGGTCCGGAGATGCGCTCCACGGGCGAGGTGATGGGCATCGACCGGTCCTTCGGCCTGGCGTTCGCCAAGTCGCAGCTCGCTGCGGGCGACCGGATGCCACAGTCCGGAACCGTGTTCTTCTCGCTGGCCGACCGGGACAAGCACGTCGGACTCGAGGCCGCCCGACGCTTCGCCGCGCTCGGGTTCGGGATCGTGGCCACGGCGGGGACTGCGGCGTACTTCCAGCGGGAGGGACTCGAGGTGGCCGAGGTCGTGGCCAAGCTCCAGCGTGCCGAGGGGGACCCGGAGGACGGACTCGACGGTGTGGAGCTGATCGAGGGTGGCCGGGTGGACCTGGTCGTCAACAGTCCACGGGGCCGGGGTCCGCGAGCCGACGGTGCGCACCTGCGGGGGGCTGCTGGCCGTGCGGGGATCCCGCTCCTCACGACGGCTGCCGCGGCGTCCGCTGCGGCCAACGGCCTGGCGGAGTGGATCACCGAGGACCTGCAGGTGCGGAGCCTGCAGTCGTACCACCGTGACCCGATGGGCGGCTCGGGGACCGGCTCGGGGACCGGGTCGGGGTGAGCGGGACGAACGGACCCGACCTGCGGACGTCGGTCGGGTCGGTCGAGCTCGCCAACCCGGTCATGACGGCCTCCGGCACGGCCGGGTACGGCACCGAGCTGGGCGGGTTCGTCGACCTCGCCCGTCTGGGCGCGGTCGTGGTGAAGTCGCTCGGGGCCGACCCCTGGCCCGGCAACCGACCGCCCCGGGTGCACGCCACCACTGCGGGGATGCTCAACAGCGTGGGGCTGCAGGGCCCGGGAGTCGAGGCCTGGCGTCGGGATCAGCTCCCGCTGCTCGACGCGGCCGGTGCGACGGTCGTGGCGAGCATCTGGGGTGGGAGCGTGCAGGACTACGCCCGTGCCGCAGCGGCGCTCGCCGGGTGCCCGGAATCGGTCGTCGCCGTCGAGGTCAACCTGTCGTGTCCGAACCTCGACGGTGGTCAGCATCTGTTCGCCCACGATCCCCTGGCGTCCGCCGAGGTCATCCGTGAGGTGCGCTCGGCCGGACTGCCGTGCTGGGCGAAGCTGAGCCCGAACACCGACCGTCTCGTCGAGGTCGCCGATGCAGTCGCCGGGGCCGGCGCTGCGGCGGTGACGCTCGTCAACACCCTGCTCGGCATGGTCATCGACGTCGAACGTCGCCGTCCGGTGCTCGGGGCGGGCGGCGGTGGGCTCTCGGGGCCGGCGATCCACCCCGTGGCGGTGCGCGCGGTCCACACGGTCCACCGTGCGCTCCCCGAGCTGCCGATCGTCGGGGTCGGGGGAGTGGCCACCGCTGTCGACGCGGTCGAGCTGCTGCTCGCCGGAGCCTCCGCGGTGCAGGTCGGGACGGCCACCTTCGCCGACCCTCGTGCCGTGGGGCGGGTCCTCGACGGCCTGGGATCGTGGTGCCGGGACCACGGCGTGGGTAGCGTGCGGGAGTTGATCGGAGGCGTTCGTGACTGATGCAGAGGGACAGGTCGGGTCAGGATCCGCCGGGGCGACCGGGCAGGACGGGGTTCCCGAGGACGTGCGCCGTCGCATGGCGCTCGTGCTCGACGTCGACGACCTGGTCGCGGCGCTGCGGACGGCCGGCACGCTGCGTGACTACTTCGGGGTGGCCAAGGTCGGCCTCGAGCTGTATAGCGCTGCGGGTCCCGAGGCGATCGGATCGCTCCGCGACCTCGGGTACGAGGTCTTCCTCGACCTGAAGATGTGGGACATCCCCACCACCGTGCACCGCGCCTGTCGGGTGCTCGGGGCCCTCGGTGTCGAGTACCTGACCCTGCACGCGATGGGCGGCGTGGACATGCTCCGCGCCGGCGTCGAGGGGCTCCGCGAGGGTGCGGCCGGGGCGGGGCTCCCCGAGCCGTGTGCGCTCGGCGTCACGGTGCTCACGAGCGACGACTCCGCCCCCGACCACGTCGTGCCCAACCGCGTCCGGGTCGCCGTCGAGGGTGGCTGCGGTGGTCTGGTGCTCGCGGCCTCCGACCTGCGGACGGCCTTCGAGCTCGCCCCGCGGCTCCAGCGGGTGGTCCCGGGGATCCGGCTCCCCGGGAGCGGGACCGACGACCAGGCTCGCTGGGCGACCCCCGGGGATGCCGCGGCCTCCGGGGCGGACCTCCTGGTGATCGGGCGGACGGTCACGCACGCCGAGGATCCGGTGGCCGCCGCTGCGGCGGTGGCGGCTGCCATCGCCGAGTCCGGTCGTGACGGCTGACCGCGACCAGGTCCTGGCCTGGGCGGCAGCTGTCCGGGCCGGTCGTGCACTCCTCTGCACCCGTCTGTCGAGCGGGGAGCTCGACCTCGCCACCTGCCTGCGTGAGGCGCCGGACGCACCGTGGTCGGACACCACGGTGCTCGCCGTCCTCGAGGCGCTCCCCGGTGCCCGGAAGGTCGACACCCGACGCGTGCTCACCCAGCTCGGCGTCGATGCCACCGGAGCGGTCGGCCGGCTCGGAGCGGCCGACCGGACACGGCTGGAGCGGTGCTTCCCGCTCGCTCCGGTGACCGACGGTCGACTCCGTCCCGGGACCGCCGTCCTGGTGGTGTCCGGCCCGGGAGGTGTCGGCAAGGGGACGATCGTGCGCCGCCTGTGCGAACTCGAACCGGCACTGTGGGTCTCCCGTTCGTGGACCACCCGCGCCCGCCGCCCCGGTGAGGACGCCGAGGCCTACCACTTCGCCACCCGAGCGGAATTCGAGGCCCACGTCGCCGCCGGAGGGTTCCTCGAATGGGTGGAGTTCCTCGACTACCTGCAGGGCAGTCCGCTGCCGTGCCCGCCTCCGGGCGTGGACGTCCTGTTCGAGATCGACGTCGCCGGCGCTGCGCTCGTCGCCGATCGGTACCCCGAGGCCGTGCTCGTGTTCGTCGACGCCCCCGACGCTGCCACCCAGGAGGCCAGGCTCCGGGGTCGCGGCGACGCCGAGGACCGCATCCGGCAGCGGATGGAGCACGCCCGGACCGAACGCGCCGCCGCCTCGGCGCTCGGGGTGGTCCCGGTCGTCAACGACGACCTCGAGACCGCCGTCGCCGAGGTGCGTGGCATCCTCGCCGGTGCCCGGGCCGGAGCGCGCGAGCGTGCCGGGGTTCCTGCTTCGGGTTCCTGAGGGCTGTCTGGTAGCCTGACGGATCCCGTCAGCGACGGCCCCCGAACGGGTGACCGCACCGAACGAACCACGTGGCTCGAACGGAGTGGTCCTCCCGGCCCCCTGAGACCGATCCCCGAACCCTGATGACCGGAGTTCCAGTGGCAGATTCGACCAACTCGATGATCTCCCCGCCGATCGAGGGCCTCCTCGAGCGTGCGGGCTCCAAGTTCTCGCTGGTCACCATCAGCGCCCGCCGGGCGAGGGACATCAACAGCTACTACCGGCAGCTCGGTGAGGCACTCGCCCAGTTCGCCGGTCCGCAGGTGACGTCGACCGCCCGCAAACCACTGTCGATCGCGTTCGAGGAGCTCGACGCGGACAAGGTGGAGGGTGTGGGCGGTGCGACCGGCCGGGAGATCCCGGCGTCCCTGCTACCCGCGGTCGAGGTGGAGGGTGGCGACGGCTTCGACGCCGTCCTCCCGACCGGTCCGGTCGGGACCGAGGACTGAGCGGGTCGACCGTGCCGGCGCTCGCCGGTCGCCGTGTGGTGCTCGGCGTCTGCGGGGGGATCGCGGCCTACAAGGCGGTCGAGGTCTGCCGGCGGCTCGTCGACGACGGGGCCCACGTCGTCCCGGTCATGACCGAGGCCGCCACGCGGTTCGTCGGGGAGGTGACGCTCTCGGCGCTGGCGTCGGAACCGGTCCGGCGGTCGCTGTGGTCCGACACCGATCCGATCCCGCACACGACGGTCGGGCAGGGTGCCGACCTGCTGGTCGTCGCCCCCGCCACCGCCAAGCTGCTGTCGGCCTACGCACACGGGTTCTCCCACGATCTCCTGACCAACACCCTGATCGCCACCCGGGCCCCGGTGATCCTCTGCCCGGCCATGCACACCGAGATGTGGGAGCACCCGTCGGTGGTCGACAACGTCGCACTCCTCCGCAGCCGGGGCGTCGTGGTCGTCGACCCCGAGTCCGGCCGCCTCGCCGGTGGTGACGACGGTCCGGGCCGACTCGCCGACCCGGCGACGATCCTGGCCGCGATCGAACAGGTGCTCTCGGCGGCCGGCGACATGGTCGGGCTCCGGGTGCTCGTCACGGCCGGGGGCACCCGCGAGCCCATCGACCCGGTGCGTTTCCTCGGCAACCGGTCGTCGGGCAAGCAGGGTCACGCCCTCGCCAGCGCCGCGCGTCGTCGCGGCGCCGACGTCACGCTCGTGACGACCACCGGACGGCCCGGTCCGCAGGGAGCCGAGGTGGTCCGCGTGGGGACCGCAGCGGAGATGCTCGGCGCGGTCCGGTCCCACGCCCCGTCGGCCGACGTCGTCGTGATGGCCGCAGCGGTCGCGGACTTCACCCCGGTCGCTCCTGCGGCACACAAGCTGAAGAAGTGCGACGGCGTCCCCGCCATCGAGCTCGAGCCGACCGTCGACATCCTCGCCGAGCTCGGGCGGACCCGGTCGGCGGACCAGACGCTCGTCGGGTTCGCGGCCGAGACCGACGACGTGGTCGCCCACGCTGCGTCCAAGCTCGCCTCCAAGGGCGTGGACCTGATGGTGGTCAACGACGTCGGTGCTCCCGGAGTGGGGTTCGAGCACGACACGAACGAGGTGCGCATCCTCGGTGCGAGCGGGCAGGTCGCCCACGTCCCGCTCCGCACCAAGGACCAGGTGGCCGACGCCGTCCTCGACGCCGTCGTCGGACTCCGCCGCGGGTCCCACGGCGACTGAGGGCCCGGAACGGTCGTGCGTCGCTGGACATTCACCTCGGAGTCGGTCACCGAGGGGCACCCCGACAAGCTCGCGGACCAGATCTCGGACGCCGTGCTCGACGGTCTGCTCACCGTCGATCCGCTCGCCCGGGTGGCGTGCGAGACGTTCGTCACGACGGGCCTGGCGATCGTCGGCGGTGAGATCTCGACCAGTGGGTACCTCGACATCCCGGCGACGGTGCGACGCACGATCTGTGACGTGGGCTACGACAGCGAGAGCTACGGGTACGACGGTCGCACCTGTGGCGTGCTGGTGGCCGTGGACCCCCAGTCGACCGACATCGGAGCGGGCGTCGACCGCTCGGAGGAGGAGCGTTCCGGTGAGGTCGGCGAGCTCGACCGTCAGGGTGCAGGGGACCAGGGGATGGTGTTCGGCTACGCCGTGCGGGAGACCGAGGAGCTCATGCCCCTGCCGATCCACCTCGCCCACCGACTGGCGGAGCGCCTGGCTGCAGTGCGTCGTGACGGGACCATTCCGTACCTGCGCCCCGACGGGAAGACCCAGGTGACCGTCGAGTACGCCGACGGCCGACCCGTGGCGTTGCGCACGGTGCTCATCTCGGCGCAGCACAACGATGGTGTGGACCGGGACACCGAGATCCGTCCCGACCTCATCGAGCACGTGGTCCGGCCCGTGGTCCCCGAGGAGTTCGCCGATGACGACTACCAGGTGATCGTGAACCCGACCGGGAGGTTCGTCGTCGGGGGACCCGTGGGCGACGCCGGACTGACGGGCCGCAAGGTCATCGTCGACAGCTACGGCGGGGCAGCCCGGCACGGTGGCGGTGCCTTCTCCGGGAAGGACCCGTCCAAGGTCGACCGCTCCGCGGCCTACGCCGCCCGCTGGGTGGCCAAGAACGTGGTGGCGTGCGGAGCGGCGGAGCGGTGTGAGGTCCAGATCGCCTACGCCATCGGGATGGCGCGCCCCGTGAGCGTGCTGGTGGAGAGCTTCGGGACGGGGACCGTCTCGCCCGAGTCGCTCGACGACGCAGTGCGGTCGGTGTTCGACCTCCGGCCGGCGGCGATCGTCCGGGACCTGGACCTGCGCCGGCCCGTCTACCGGGACACGGCCGCCTACGGGCACTTCGGTCGCACCGGGGAGCAGTTCACTTGGGAGCGGACCGACCGTGCCGGCGCGCTCCGGGACGTCCTCGGGCTCGGCTGATCCCGTGTCCGGATCCAGCGGACCGGCCCGGTGAGCGAGCCATCGGTCGTCTCGGTGCTCGTCGACGTCCCGGCGATCGACCGGATCTTCGACTACGAGGTCCCCGCAGGCACCCGGGGCCCGCTCGAGATCGGCACGCTGGTGCGGGTCCCGCTGAGCGGTCGTCGGGTCGACGGCTGGGTCGTTGCCGTCGACCCCGACCCGCCGACCGGTGTCGCGCTCCAGCCGATCCTGCAGGTGAGCGGCCTCGGGCCGACGGCCGAGGTGATCGACCTGTGCCGCTGGGCGGCGTGGCGGTGGGCGGGCCGCCTCCCGAGCCTGCTCCGCCACGGCACTCCCGACCGACGGGTCCGGCACCGTCCACCGCTGACGCCGCGTCCACCGGTGCGGGGTTCCGCCGATCCGGTCGCAACCGAGCTCCTGGCCCGGGGACCGGGCACCTGGGTCCTCGAGTGGCCGGTCGACGTCGATCCCACGCCGGTCGCCCTCGCCGCTGCGGCGACGGGCCAGGCGATCGTCGTGGCCCCCTCGGCGCGCACGGTCACGACCATCGGCACCAACCTGCGGCGCGCGGGTGCGGCAGCCGCCCGCTGGAGCCGAGACGCCGAGGCGGTCCTGGGTGGCGCCACGGTCGTGGGTGGGCGGAGCGCCGTGTTCGCCCCGACGCCCGATCTCCGCGCCGTGGTGGTCATCGACGAGCACGACGGCCGGCTCCAGCAGGAGGAGTCCCCGACGTGGAACGCCCGGGAGGTCGCGATCGAACGGGCGCGGCGGGCCGGCGTGCCCTGTCTCCTCGTGGGGCCGATCCCGTCGCTCGAGGCCAGGCTGGCGGCGACCGCGCCGCCCGTGCCCGCGGTGCCCGATCTCGCGGCCTCGTGGCCGCGGGTCGAGGTCGTCGACCGACGTGAGGAGGACCGGGGGCGCACCGGGCTCTACTCCCCGTCGCTCGTGGAACGCATCCGTTCGGTCCGCGCCCAGGGCCGCCGGGTCGTCTGCGTGGTCAACCGGAAGGGGCGCGCCCGCCTGCTCGCGTGTCGGGGCTGCGGGACCGTCGCCGACTGCGAACGGTGCGGTGCGGTCGTCCGTCAGGACGACTCCGGACAGCTCCGCTGCGAGCGCTGCGCCGCCGTCCGTCCGCTGGTGTGCGCATCGTGCGGCGCCTCGGGGCTGTCCAACCTGCGGCCCGGTGTCACCACGGTGCGCGAGCAGCTCGAGGCGCTGGTCCGGGAGCCGGTGACCGCGATCACCGGGGGAGACCGTCGGGCCCCCGGGGACCTGCTCCCGGATGCGGCCGGTGTCGTGGTGGGAACGGAGGCGGTGCTCCACCGGGTCCCCGACGCAGGACTCGTGGCACTGCTCGACATCGACGCCGAGCTCCTCGCTCCCCGCTACCGGGCGGCCGAGGAGGCCCTCGGGCTGATCGTGGCGTCGGGCCGGTTGGTGGGCGGTCGACGTCGGGGGGACGGCGTGGTGCTCGTGCAGACCCGGATGCCCGATCACCCGGTCCTGACGGCCGCCGTCGCTGCCGATCCCGGGTCGCTGGTCGACTCGACGCTGGCCCAACGCCGACTGCTCGGTGACCCTCCGGCGGCGACGATCGCCGTCGTCGCCCGAGAGGCGGCGCCCGCGTTCATGGATCGTCTCGGTGAGGTCGCCGGTGTGGAGCGCTCCGGTCCCGACGAGTCGGGGCAGTGGCTGCTGCGCAGCGAGGACCAGCGCACCCTCCTCGACGCGCTCGCTGCGGTCGAGCGTCCGCCGGGCCGGCTCCGGTTGTGGGTCGATCCGCTCCGGACGCGCTGAGTCCGCTCGGCCGGCTCAGTGCACCCGGAGGACCCGGTAGCCACGCCGGGAGCGGACCCGCTCCACGTTGCGGCCCAGGCTGGTGATCCAGGTGCCCAGGGAGTCGGCTCCGAGGTGCCGCGAGACGACCAGCCAGGCCTCGCCGTCCGGCTGCAGGCGTCCGAGCCAGTGCTCGAGCAGGTCGTGCAGTGCGTCCTTGCCGATCCTGATCGGCGGGTTGGACACGACTGCGGCGAACCGGAGGTCGGCCGGCGCCTCGTCGGGCGCGACCACCGAGACCTCAGCCCCGAGGTTCGCGGCGTTGTGGCGACAGTCGGCCCGGGCCCGGGGGTTGACGTCGACGGCCCAGACCTCGCGCGCTGGGTCGCGGAGGGCGACCGCCACGGCCAGCGCGCCGGCACCGCACCCGAGGTCCAGCACGGGCCCGGTCGGCCAGATGGCGGGGTCCGGCAGGCTCGAGAGCAGGAGCGCCGTTCCGGGGTCGAGTCGGTGTGGCGAGAAGGTGCCGCCGGTGGTCCGGAGCTCGACCGTCCGACCGTCCAGTTCGACGGGGACCAGGCGTGAACGAGGGGTGGAGCCCGGGTCCTCCGAGAAGTAGTGGTCGGTGCCCGGCACGTCGGTGACGGTAGCCTCACGGTGTGGACAGTCCGCACACGATCCGCATCATCGGCGATCCGGTGCTGCGCGAGCGCGCCGCCGAGGTGACCGACATCGACGGTCGACTGGCGCGGCTCTGCGAGGACATGTTCTCGACCATGTACGCCGCTCCGGGAGTCGGCCTGGCTGCTCCGCAGGTCGGGGTGGCCAAGCGTTTCTTCGTCTACGACGTCGAGGACCACGTGGGCCCCCAGGTCCTGATCAACCCCGTGATCGAGGAGTCGGAGGGGGAGTGGGAGTTCACCGAGGGGTGCCTGAGCATCCCCGGCCTGCACTTCGACATCGTCCGCCCCAGGGTCGTCCACGTGACCGGGAGGAACCTCGACGGTGACGAGGTGAGCCTGACCGCCGAGGACTTCCTGGCCCGGGTGATCCAGCACGAGCTCGACCACCTCGACGGCGTGCTCATGGTCGAGCGTCTCGACGAGGACCAGCGGAAGGCGGCCCGTCGGGCGGTCCGGAAGCTGCAGCTCGAGGCGACCGAACCGCCGACCGGTCTCGCCGCCCGGTTCGGGCTGCGGTGAGGCTCGCGTACCTCGGCTCGCCGCAGATCGCCTGTCCGCCGCTCCGGGCGCTCGTCGACGCCGGTCACGAGGTCGCCGTCGTCGTGACCAACCCCGACCGTCGCCGGGGCCGGGGAGGATCCCGGACTCCGACTCCCGTGAAGCAGCTCGCGCTCGAACTCGGGCTCCCCGTGGACGAGGATCCGCTCGCAGTGACCCGCGTCGGCGCCGAGCTGGGGGTCGTGGTCGCCTACGGTCGCATCCTCGCCACCGAGGTGCTCGACGCGCTCCCCGTGGTCAACCTGCACTTCTCGCTGCTGCCCCGGTGGCGCGGGGCCGCACCGGTGGAACGCGCGATCCTCGCCGGTGACGACCGGACGGGCGTGTGCCTCATGGAGGTCGAGCCGACGCTCGACACCGGTGCGGTGTTCGCCTGCCTCGAGCACGGCATCGGCCCCCGGACGACGGCCGCGGAGCTGTCGGACGAGCTCAGCCGGCTCGGAGCCGACCTGCTCGTCGCCGAGCTGGGGCGGGGACTGGGGAGCCCGTCGCCGCAGTCGGCCGACGGTGTCACGTACGCCGCCAAGCTGACCTCGGCGGACCGTCGACTGGACTGGTCGGGGTCGGCCACCGAGCTCGACCGTGTCGTGCGGGTCGGTGGCGCGTGGACGGAGTTCCGCGGTCGCCGGCTCCGGGTGCAGGCCGCTGCCCCCGACACGGGGAGCGCGCCCGGCACCCGGCCCGGGGCGTTGCTCGGGCCGCCGGGCCTGCGGGTCGCCTGCGGCGACGGCAGCGTCCTCGAGCTGCTGGTGGTTCGCCCCGAGGGCCGGGGCGACCAGGTGGCTGCCGACTTCCTGAGCGGCTACCGCCCCCGCACCGGGGAGGCACTCGGTGCCTGAACCGGGGCCGGGGGTCGCCGCCCGGCGGCTGGCGGTCCGGGTGCTCGAGCGGGTGGAGGACGACGGTGCGTACACCAACCTGGCGCTCCGTCACGCACTCGACGAATCGGACCTCGACGATGCCGACCGTCGGCTCGTGACCGATCTGGTCGCGGGCACCGTCCGTCGTCGACGGTCCCTCGACGCCCTGCTCGACCCGCACCTGCGGCGCACGCCACCGCCTGCGGCGCGCCGCCCCCTGCGGCTCGGGGCCTACCAGCTCGCCCACCGGTCCGACCTGCCCGACTACGCCGTGGTCTCCACGACCGTTGCGGCTGCCCCGCAGCGCTTCCGCGGGCTCGTCAACGCCGTCCTCCGCCGGGTCGGCGCCGACCTCGCCGCCGGTCGTCGGCCGGAGGTGTCGCGAGCGGTCGAACTCAGCTACCCGGACTGGATCCACGACCTCCTGGTGGCCGACCTCGGGGAGTCGGCTGCGTCGTCGGCCATGTCGGCCATGAACGAGCCTCCACCGGTCAGCACCCGGGCCGACGGGTACGTGCAGGACCTGGCCTCGCAGTGGGTCGCCGCCCTGGTGGGGGCGGGTCCGGACGACCTGGTGCTCGACGTCTGCGGGGCGCCCGGAGGCAAGGCCACGGCGCTGGCCGGCACCGGGGCCACGGTCGTGGCGTGCGAGCCCGGAGGCACGCGGCTCGGACTGCTCGCCGCTGCGGCCCGCCGAACGGGTCCCGGCCGCGTGCTCGTCGTCGCCGCCGACGGGCGGGCCCTGCCGGTGCTCGACGGCCGTGTCGACCGGGTGCTGGTGGACGCACCGTGTTCAGGTCTCGGGGTCCTGGGCCGTCGGGCGGATGCGCGATGGAGGATCGACGCCGGCGCTCCGGAACGGCTCGCCGACCTCCAGGTCGAGCTGTTGCGTTCCGCCGTCGAGGTGTTGCGGCCGGGGGGCGAGCTGACCTACAGCGTGTGCACGCTCACCCGGGCCGAGACCATCGGGGTCGACCTCCGCCTCGGGGAACTCGAACCCCGCCTCGAGGTGCTCGCACCTCCCGGTCCACCGTGGACGCCGCACGGCCGGGGGGCGTTGCTGCTCCCGGTGGGTGGCGCGCACGACGGAATGGCGGTGTTCCGGTACCGCCGCACCTGAGTCGACGGTACGCTGCCGACGTGGTCCAACCCGGTGAAGGTCGACGTCGGCTCGCCAAGGTGCTCACCGTCTCGGACAGCGTCGACGCCGGCGACCGGGAGGATCTGGGCGGCTCGGCCGTGGTCGACCGACTGGACCGGGCCGGCCTCGAGGTGATCGAGCACCGGGTGGTCTCGGACTCGGTCGAGGAGGTCGCCAACGCCCTCAGCTACATGGCCTACGGCTTCAACGGGCTCATCGTGACGACCGGGGGCACGGGCTTCGGCCCGCGTGACGTGACCCCGGAGGGCACGGCGAGGGTCCTCGACCGGTCGGCCCCGGGTCTGGCCGAGGCGATGCGGGCGGTCAACCCCCTCGGGCGGTTGAGCCGGGGGACCGCAGGGATCCGGGGTGCGTCCCTGATCGTCAACACGCCGGGGAGTCCCTCCGGTGCGATCGAGATGCTCGAGGCGATCCTCGACGTGGTCGACCACGCGCTCGACCTGCTCGGCGGGGTCCAGGGCCACCACGACTGAACGGTCCCGCCGGGGTGGGTCGCCGCCCCGGACGGGTCTAGGCTTGGCGCTCCATGTCCTCCATCGAGCCCGCGGGCGACGCTGTCGATCGGCAGTGCATGGCCCGGGCGATCGCGGCCGCTGCCCGATCGCGTTGCGTCGCACCCCCGAACCCGTGGGTCGGAGCCGTCGTCCGGACGCCGGACGGCCGCACCTACGAGGGCTCGACCGAGCGGGTCGGGGGTCGTCACGCCGAGGTCGTTGCGCTCGACGCCGCCGGCGCGGATGCCCTCGGCGCCACCCTCTACGTGACGCTCGAACCCTGCGCCCACCACGGTCGGACCCCGCCCTGTGCCGACGCAGTCGTCGCTGCCGGGATCACCCGGGTCGTCGTGGGGATCGAGGATCCGGACCCGGCGGTGTCGGGCAGGGGAGTGGCGGCGCTGCGGGCTGCGGGTGTCACCGTCGACGTGGGCGTCCAGGCGGCCCAGGTCGCCAACCAGCTGCGTCCCTACCTCAAGCACCGCCGGACCGGCCGACCCTGGGTGGTGCTCAAGCTGGCGGCCTCGACCGACGGCAGGACCGCCGCCCCCAACGGGACCAGTCAGTGGATCACGTCACCGGAGGCGAGGGCGGACGGGCACCGGCTGCGGGCCGAGTCGGATGCGATCCTGGTCGGTGCGGGGACGGTCCGCAGGGACGATCCATCCCTCACGGTGCGCGACCACCACGATCCGATGGTCCCGGAGCGCGGAGGACTCGATCCCCGGCGGATCGTGCTCGGCACGGCGCCGCTCGACGCAGCGGTGCACCCGTGCACCGAGGTCAAGGGTGAGCTCACCGACGTGCTCGACCAGCTCGGCGAGGAGGGCGTGGTGCAGCTGCTCGTCGAGGGTGGTGCCCGGGTGGCGGGCGAGTTCCACCGGGCCGGGCTCGTCGACCGCTACGTGGTGTACCTCGCCCCGGCCCTGTTCGGCGGGAGTGACGCACCGGGGCTGTTCGCAGGCGCGGGCGCGTTCGACATCTCGGAGGTCTGGCGTGGCCGGTTCTCCAGCGTCGAGCGGGTGGGTGACGACCTCCGGATCGAGCTCGCGCCTCCGGACCGGGACGACGACCACGACGCCGGTCGCCCCGACGACCGCGAGCCATCCTGACGTGTTCACCGGAATCGTCGAGGAACTCGGCCGCGTCGAGCGGAGCGAGGGGCCGGACCTCGTGGTCGCCGCGTCCGTCGTGCTCGAGGACGTGACCATGGGTGCGTCCATCGCCGTGAACGGGTGCTGCCTGACGGTGGTCGAGTGGTCCGACGGCTGGTGGCGGGCAGAGCTCAGCCCCGAGACCCTGTCCCGGACCTCGCTCGGTGCCCTGTCCCCGGGTGACCCGGTCAACCTGGAGCGACCGGTGCGGCTGTCGGACCGTCTGGGCGGGCACCTCGTCCAGGGGCACGTGGACGCCGTCGGCCGGATCGTCAAGCCGGCGCCCGACCTGGCGGTCAGCGTGCCGGACCGACTCCTCCGCTACCTGGTCGAGAAGGGCTCGGTGACGATCGACGGCGTGAGCCTGACGGTCGTCGAGGTGCTCGCCGACGGGTGCACCGTCGCCGTGATCCCCCACACGATGGAGGTGACCACGCTCGGTGTGCGTCGGGAGGGTGATCCGGTCAATCTGGAGGTCGACGTGATGGCCAAGTACGCCGAGCGACTGCTCGTCGGGTACACCGGAGCGTCGGAGCCCGGCCAGGTGGACGGGCCGGTCGGAGACGAGGAGACCCCCCGTGCGTGAGTCGGTCGAGGAGCAGGAGGCCGGCGACTCGCCGTTCGCCACCATCGCCGAGGCCGTGGACGCCGTGTCCCGCGGTGAGATCGTCGTGGTCGTCGACGACGAGGACCGTGAGAACGAGGGCGACCTCATCATGGCGGCCGACGCCGCGACGCCCGAGAAGATCGCATTCTTCGTCCGCCACACGTCGGGGGTGATCTGTGCGCCACTGACGGGTGAGCGGCTCGACGAGCTCCAGATCCCGCTCATGGTGCGGGACAACACCGAGTCCCACCGCACGGCCTTCACGTACTCGGTGGACCTGGTCCACGGGACGTCGACCGGGATCTCTGCGGCCGACCGGGCCGCGACCCTGGTGGCGCTGACCGATCCCGCCACCCGGCCCGGCGACCTGGCGCGGCCCGGGCACATCTTCCCCCTGCGGTACGCGACCGGAGGAGTGCTCAAGCGGGCCGGTCACACCGAGGCTGCGGTCGACCTGGCCCGTCTCGCCGGGAGGGCCCCCGCCGGTGTGCTCTGCGAGATCGTCAACGACGACGGCACGATGGCGCGGGTCCCCGACCTGGTCGAGTTCTGCGCCGAGCACGGCCTGCTGCTCATCAGCATCGCCCAGCTGATCCGGTACCGACGCCAGACCGAGAAGCTGGTGCGCCGGATCGCCGAGGCCCGGATCCCGACCGACTGGGGCGACTTCACGTGCTACGTCTACGAGTCGGTCCTCGACGGTGAGCAGCACGTCGCACTCGTGCGGGGAGCGGTGCAGGGAGAGGAGGACGTGCTCGTCCGTGTGCACTCCGAGTGCCTGACCGGGGACGTGTTCGGGTCGCTCCGCTGCGACTGTGGTGTGCAGCTCGACAAGGCGATGCAGCGGATCGCGGCCGAGGGCCTCGGTGTGCTCGTCTACCTGCGGGGGCACGAGGGTCGGGGCATCGGACTCGGCCACAAGATCCGGGCCTACAGCCTCCAGGAACAGGGACGGGACACCGTCGAGGCGAACGTCGAGCTCGGCCTGCCCGTGGACTCACGCGAGTACGGGATCGGCGCCCAGATCCTGAACGACCTCGGGATCACGACAATGCGCCTGATGACGAACAACCCTGCGAAGTACGGCGGTCTCGAGGGGTTCGGACTGGCGATCACGGGCCGGGAGCCGGTCGTGACCACACCGAACCCCGAGAACGCCGAGTACCTCCGGACCAAGCGCGAGCGGATGGGCCACCTCATCGACGAGGCCGACTCGTGAGCCGATCCGTCGGGGTGCGCACCGGGGGAGTCGCTCCCGGGGTGGTCGGACAGCGCGGACAGGAGGGTCGACGTGGGACGTGACTTCGTGGCGGTGGGAGCCGACCTGCCGGAGCTCGACGGCACCGGGGTCCGCATCGGTGTGGCCTGCGCGCGCTGGAACCGGGCGATCACCGACCGGCTCCTCGCCGGCTTCTCGGCCCGGGCGGAGGCCCTCGGTGTCCGCCCCGACGACGTCGACGTGGCCTGGGTCCCGGGCGCCTTCGAGCTCCCCCTCGCGGCGTCGGCACTGGCACGGACAGGCCGCTACGACGCCGTCGTCGCCATCGGTGCGGTCATCCGGGGGGACACCGCGCACTTCGACTTCGTCGCCGGCGGCGCGGCGGAGGGGCTCCTGCGGGTCCAGCTCGACACCGGCGTGCCCGTGGTCTTCGGGGTGCTCACCACCGAGAACCGCCGGCAGGCGCTGGTGCGGTCGTCGGTCGACGGGGACGTCGAGGGCGACGACAAGGGCGCCGAGGCGGCCGAGGTCGCCCTCGAGATGGTCGCCGTCCTCCGGGCGATCGCGTCGGGGTGACGCCCCGGTCGCAGTGCCTCAGGTGAGGTCGATGCGCTGGGCCCCGAGCAGGTGGCCGATGGCCTCTGCGGGCACGGGGCGGGAGTAGAGGAACCCCTGGCCGAGCTCGATCCCGAGTTGGCCGAGCGTGGACTCCTGCTCGACGGTCTCGATCCCCTCGGCCACGACCGAGGCCCGCAGCTGGGCGGCGAGGTCGGTCACCGACGTGATGATCTGGCGGTTCGTCGCGCTCTCGAGCGCGCTCACGAACGAGCGGTCGATCTTGAGGATGTCGAAGTTGAAGCGGTGGATGTAGCCGAGTGAGGAGTACCCCGTGCCGAAGTCGTCGATGGCGAGCCGCAGTCCGAGCGAGCGGAGCGCCTCCATACGGGACCGAACCAGCTCCGTCTCGGTCATCAGCGACGACTCCGTGACCTCCAGGGTCAGGCAGTCCGGCGGCAGGTCGAACTCATCGAGCAGGGCGGCGACCGAGGGAACGAGCCGCTCGTCGTGCAGCTCGGCAGCTGCGACGTTGACTGCGACGGTCAGGTGGGCTGCCGTGTCGGGTTGGGTTCGTCGCCAGTGGGCGAGGTCCCGGCACGCTCGACGTCGCATCCACCGACCGAGCTCGAGGACCAGTCCGTGCTCCTCGGCGATGGGGACGAAGACACCGGGGCTCAGGCTCCCCCGGGTCGGGTGGTTCCACCGGACGAGGGCCTCGAGCCCCACGATCCGTTGGGTGCACAGGTCGACGACCGGCTGGTAGTGCGCCTCGATCCCATCGACGGCGATCGCCTCCGCCAGGTCGGCGCGCAGCTCGAACCGGGTCATGCTGTCGGCGTGCATCGAGGGCTCGAAGGTGGTGATCCGGTGCCGGCCCGTGCCCCTTCCCTCGGACTTCGACCGGTACATCGCAGTGTCCGCAGCGCGCAGGAGGTCCTCCGCCGAGTGGCTCCGGTCCTGGTCGACGGCGACTCCCGCCGAGGCGGTCACGGTGATGGTCCGGTCGTCCACCTCGACCGGCCGGCCGATCAGGTCGAGCAGGGTCCCGGTCAGCTCGACGACGCGATCCTCCCCGTGTGCCCGCTCCACGACGAGCAGGAACTCGTCGCCGCTGCTCCGGGCGGCGGTGTCGTCGTCCTCGGCGAGCCGGGCGACTCGCTGGGCGATCGTGGTCAGCACCCGATCGCCGACGGCGTGGCCCAGGCTGTCGTTGATGCTCTTGAAGTCGTCGAGGTCGACCGAGATGACCGCCACGGTGCTGCGACCGGGATTCCGTCCGAGCATCGTGGTCAGCGATGAACTGGCGAGTGCCCGGTTGGGGAGTCCGGTCAGGCCGTCGTGGGTCGCCTGGTACTCGAGTCGTTCGACCATCGCGGTCCGCTCGGTCACGTCGCGACCGTTCAGGACGAACGCCCCGAGCGCCGGCTCCGCCCGGAGGTCGCGCACCGTCGCCTCGATGTGCCGCCGTCGGCCGGTGACGTCGTCGAACCAGAAGGTCAGCAGCGCCGCAGGGTCAGCGCCGGTCGACCGCAGCGCCTCGCTCCAGTCCAGGCCGCTGTTGGGGAAGAGCTCCTCGAGTCGCAGCGCCCCGGGCTGTTCGACCGGGCGCCCGGTCAGGGCCCCCACCGACGGGCTGGCGTAGCGCAGCTCACCGTCGGGGAGCACCGCCACCACCAGGTCGCTGGAGTGCTGGACCAGCGCCTTGAACCGTGACTCCGAGAGGACGAGCCGTTCCTCGGCCGACTTCCGGTCGCCGATCTCCCGTGCCGTCAGGACGACCCCCCGGACGTTCGGATCGTGCGACAGGTCGGTGCCCACGATCTCGAACCAGTGGTAGGTGCCGGCCACGTGGCGGAGCCGGACCTCGTGCCGCTGCCGCCGTCCGGCGAGGATCGACGCCTCGAACCCGGCGACGACCTCGGCGTCGCCCGGGTGCACCAGGTCCGTGAACTCGAGTCCGCCCAGGTAGTCGAGGGGGTAGCCGAGGAGCCGGGTGGCGACGGGGGAGACGTAGACCGGTCGACGGTCGGGACCGAGTACCACCACGATGTCCGAGGAGTTGTCGATCAGCGAGCCGAACCGCTCCTCGGAACGCCGGCGCACCGTCAGTTCCGTCCGGTCGACCGAACGCAGCGCCAGGGCGGCGTCCCGACACACGGTCTGCACGGCCTGCACCTGCTCCACCGACAGGTTGGCGGGCTCGAGCAGGGCGGCACCCCGCACGCGTCCGTCGACGACCACGACCGCGGCCACCCAGCCGGGGACCCCGAGCTCGACGAGCTCACCCGATGCCGGCGACGCCCCGGCCTGCTGCCGTGCCGTGACGGCGGCCCGGACGAGCGGAGCGGTGGCCGGATGGGACCTGGCGCCGCTGCCTCCCGCTGCGCCGGCGTCGGTTGCGTCCAGCAGGACGAACTCCGGCCGACTGTCGGGCGCGCCGGTGACGGCGGCGACGCCGCACTCGGTGATCGCGGCGATCTCCTCGACCGAGGCGGCGCCCACCAGGTCCTCGCTCACGACCCGCACGGCGGACTCGATGTCGGCGACGATCGTGTTGCGCTGGACCAACCTTCCGAGGCGGAGCACCACGAGCGGCGCGAGGACGATCGACGCGGCCACGGGCAACCAGAGCGACGAGGTGTCACCGACCCGCAGCGCCACGGCGACGAGCGCCGGTGGGATGACGAGCGCCAGTCCCAGCACGCCGATGCGGACGTAGGTCAGCCGGCGCAGGTGCGACCGGCTCGAGGGTCGGGCCATGAGCCCCGTCACGCTGGGGTGGACCAGTCCCGCGGCGCCCAGCACGAACACGGCGGCAGCGGGGACGAGCCGGATCTCCGCAGCGAGCCGGCCGGTCGTGACCAGGGTGGCGGTCAGGTCGAGCAGGACGACGCCGGTGAGGCTCGCCGCCAGCAGCCGGTTGCTGGTCGAGCGGTGGCCACCGGCGAGCGAGATGCCGATCGCGGCGGCGACCAGCAGGATCGACAGTCCTGCGTAGGCGATGTTGAGGGCTGCTCCGATGCCGGCCGTGGGCCCCACACCGAGCGAGGGGAGCAGGACGACCTGCCACTGGAGGACGGCGACGGCGATGGCGCCGACGAGGGCGTCGATGCTCAGGTCGGCGTCCGGTCGACCGATCCGGCCCCGCACCACGAGGGCCATGGCGACGACGAACATCGGGTACGACACGATGCTGAGTCCGTCGGCGATGCTGGGGAACGGGTAGGTCGCACCGGTGAGCGCCGCCTCGACGCCACGGACGAGCGCTCCGCCGAGCGAGCAGGACCCCGCCAGGACCATCCAGGTGGCGGCCCTCCGGATCGGCGGGTCGAGGCCCCGCAACCGGATCGCAGCCGTCACGAGCATCCCGGTGCCGAGCAGCAGGTAGACCACTCCGGCCACGGAGGCGGGAGCGAGCGCGACGACGCAGGTGCCGAGGACGCCGACCGCGACCACCCTCCGGAATCGGCGGGTGCCGCCGTCCGGGTCCGGTGTTCCTGGAGATGCGCCGCTGATCGGCGCTCGTGGATCCATGTCGAGCGGGCGAGGTCGCGCCCCAGTCACCTTCCGTCGCTCCATCGGACCCCGACGGGGTCCGCCGTCGGCAGTACCGTCGGCACCCCGTCACCGGGTGTGAGGAGAACGCGAGGATCGGAGGCCCGGTGCTCGGAGGCCCGGTGCTCGGATGCCCTGCGCTCGGGTGCTCAGGGGTTCGACGAGCGTCCGGCGCGCACCTGCCGGACGGTGCGCCACAGGGCGATGCCGCCGAACACGAGCATCCAGACGACCACACCGGCCGTCGCGCCTGCGGGCAGTGACCCGGAGGCGGCGAAGATGTAGGCGTACGGGGCGAGGAAGGTGACGACCACCACGACGGCCCAACCGGCCGCGTCCCGCCACGAGCGGTCGGTCCGGCACAGGAGCTTCACGGTCACGGCCTGGGCGATCCCGTACGGGGGCGCGGTGATCAGGTCGATGGCGAGGAAGGCCCACGGGTCGACGCCGAACCGTCCGAGCGTCGGCCACGCCAGTAGGGCCCTCGCTGCCGAGAACAGCACGACCCCGACCGCCCACGACCGTCCGAGCAACCCGAGCGAGCGGATGTCGTCGGACCAACGACGGTCGCCGACGGCTGGCGCGGCACCTCCGTCGGTCGGTCGGGGTTGCGCCGTCGAGGTCACGTGGTCCCCGTCGGCAGGTGCAGCCGCCGGTGGAGGCTTTCCTCGAGGTCCTCGACGGCCCACGCGTACACCGCCGGCCGGCTGACGGCGATCACGTCGAGCATCTCGGGCAGCCACATGGCCACCGGGACGACGTCGCCTCCCATGTAGTGCCTCGCCGGAGCGAGCGGGTGCACCGGTAGTCCGTAGACGTCGGAGAAGAACTCGACCATCCACTGCTCGACGAGGAAGCAGAAGCCCCGGACACCGGCCCGGAACCCGGCGAGGAACGCCGCCCGGTGGAGTTCGTTCGCCACGCCGAGGCCCCGCTGACTGGCGTGCACGGCGAGCGACCCGATCTCGCAGACCCGACGCTCCGTGTGTCCGGGAGCGATCCCCGGGACGTGCGCGGCGGTGGGGAGGTCCCCGAGGCGTCCGAGGATGGTGCGGACGACTCCGACGATGCGGTCGTCGGACGCATCGTCGGTGACCACGTGCAGGGTGCTCCCCGGTCGCCAGGGATCGGTCTCCTCGACGTGTCGCCGGGGCGACTCAGCGCAGAATCCGCTCGTCCGGTAGACCTCGTAGACGAACTGCTCCGCCCGGACACCGAGGTCGGACGTGGGGTCGACCGACTGGATCCGGAGCCCGGTCTCGAGACGTTCCGGCTCGAAGTCGCGGCGCGGGTCGTGCGCAGCGACGAGCCCGGGGACGGCGGTCAGGTCGACCGTCGACGGAAGCTCTGCCGACCGGTTCCGGTCGGATCGGAGTTGGAGTGCCACGTGTCCCACCTCGGCGACACGCCCCCCCAGCGGTGCCTCCTCGGCACCGGGCAGACCGATAGGCCACACCCTCGGGCGCCCACGTCACAAGGCGGAGCGGTGCAATTGAGGAGATCTTGAGGTTCACCGACGGCCCGGGAACCGGATTCCCGGGCCCGCCGGTCGGCGGCTAGCTTCGGCGCCGTGCTGCGACTGGTCCTGCCCAAGGGTTCCCTCGAGGCGGCGACCCTCGCGTTGTTCTCGGACGCCGACCTGCCCGTCCTCCGATCGTCGTCGGTTGCCTACCGGGCCACGATCGAGGACCCCCGGATCGACTCCGTGCGGATCCTCCGGCCCCAGGAGATCCCGCACTACGTGGCCGACGGCGTGTTCGACCTGGGCATCACCGGCAGGGACTGGGTGGAGGAGACGTCCTCCGAGGTCGTGTCGCTCGGTGAGCTCCGGTACTCCAAGGTCACCTCGAACCCGATCCGGGTCGTCGTCGCCGTGCCGGAGGAGTCGCCGGTCCAGCAGGTCGCGGACCTGCCCGACGGTGTCAGGGTCTCCACCGAGTACCTCGAGCTCACCCGACGCTTCTTCGAGTCACGAGGCGTCCGAGCCGATCTCCGCCTGTCGTACGGAGCGACCGAGGCCAAGGTTCCCGACATCGTGGACTGCGTCGTCGACATCACGGAGACCGGCTCGGCGCTCCGGGCCGCCGGTCTCCGGATCATCGACGAGGTCCTCGTGTCCTACACCGAACTGGTGGCCAACCCCACCGCCTACGCGGACCCCGAGCGTCGCCACGCCATGGAGCAGCTCCTCACGCTCCTGCAGGGGGTGCTCGAGGCGCGAGGGCAGGTGCTCGTGAAGCTCAACGTGGACCGGGATCACCTCGACGAGGTGATCGGCGTGCTGCCGGCCATGAAGACGCCCACGGTCAACGAGCTCTACGGAGGTGCGGGCTACGCCGTCGAGACGGTGGTCTCGAAGTCCCGGATCAACGTGCTGGTCCCGGCGCTCAAGGACGCCGGTGCCACCGACATCATCGAGCTCCCGCTGTCGAAGATCGTGCACTGAGGCCGTCGGCGTGGCAGCACTGCGTCCCGAAGCCGGGGTGGTCGCACGGTTCGACGACGCCTCCGGGATCGGTCAGGTCGCCGACCGTGCAGGGGTCCTCGTGGACTTCCACTGCGTCTCCATCGCCGATGGTTCCCGTCGGATCGCCGAGGGGGCCCCGGTGACCTTCCTGCGTCGCACCGGGCCGACGGGCCGCTCGGAGGCAGTGGCCGTGACCCCGAGCTGATCACGTCCCGGGGTCGGCCCCCGCCGGCTCACTCCGCCGCAGTCGCCGCCTGCTCGCCTGCCTCCCGGACCTTCACGAAGACCATCTGCGCCTGGGCCAGCGCCTGGCGCAGGACGGGCTCGTTGTCGCCCAGCTCGTCACCGACCGCATCGAGCACCGCCCGGAACGACTCGATCACGACGGCGGCGTCGTTGAACTTCGGGGGTGTGGCGTCGAGGTAGATCAGGGCCAGGTCGAAGAACCGGGTGAGGTACGAGGTGAGGACCTCGGCGACGGGGGTCGCGGCGACCTCGGCCCGCACCCGCGCCATCTCCTCGAGCTCGGCCGCCAGCTGGGCGCGCTCCTCGTCGGACATGCTCGCCAGGTCCAGGCCGAGGGCCTGGGCCGCCTGGGCCAGCGCTGCATCACCGGGATCGGACCCCGTCCCGGTGCTGCCGGCTCCCCCGGACGGTCCGTCGGTCCCGCCCGCCGGGTCGACCCGGTGCTCGCCGTCCGGTGTCCACAGTGATCCCACGGGCTGTCGTCCTCTGCTGTCGTGCTCCGATGCGGCCACCGGAGGTCGGTGCTGGTACGGTACTCCGGTCACAACAAGTGGGTTGCCGCCCCTCCTCCGACCCGGGTCGTCCCGGCGGGGGACCATCGTGTTCGACGCACGTCGA
The DNA here is from genome assembly GCA_903852755.1 of uncultured Actinomycetes bacterium. Lineage (GTDB taxonomy): Bacteria > Actinomycetota > Acidimicrobiia > Acidimicrobiales > Microtrichaceae > SXMI01. Next base: position 42,467 of record CAINRS010000134.1, read on the forward strand.
CCTCGCGGCGGACGCCCCTGTGGTGTCCGCCGTCTGCGTTCTGGGACGGTGTCACGAGCAACGCCGCCGAGGGCGGCACGAGTCGAGGAGCATCACGAAGAGGATGAGCTGTTGAGGAGTGATCGGCCATAGCTGCGTCATCGGGAGACGACACCCGGGTCAACGAGCAGATCCGGGCCCGTGAGGTCCGACTGATCGGGCCCACCGGTGAACAGCTCGGCATCGTGCCCGTGCCCGAGGCACTGTCGACCGCGCGGTCGATGGATCTCGACCTGGTCGAGGTGGCCGCCGGCGCCAACCCGCCGGTGTGCCGGATCATGAACTTCACGAAGTTCAAGTACGAGGCACAGCAGCGGGCCAAGGAGTCGAGGAAGAAGGCCACCAACATCGTGGTCAAGGAGATGAAGTACCGGCCCAAGATCGGGGACGGCGACTTCAACACCAAGACCAAGAAGGTGGAGCAGTTCCTCGGCGAGGGCTCGAAGGTCAAGGTGACCATCATGTTCCGGGGTCGTGAGATGCAGCACCCGGAGCTCGGTCGCCGGATCCTCGACCGGGTGGCCGACGCCGTGGCCCACGTGGGTCGGGTGGAGGTCATGCCCAAACAGGACGGACGCAACATGACGATGGTGCTCGGGCCCGACAAGAAGGCCCAGGCGGCGCACGCCAAGGCCCAGGAGACCGCCGGGACGGAGCCGGTGATCACCGACCCCGGGACGGAGCCGGTGACCGAGGACGCCGGGACCGACCCGGCACCCGAGGTGACCACGACCGGACCCGCACCGACCGACGCCGGCGCCACCGGGCGCTGAGCAAACGAACCGACGGCCCGAGGGCCGACCCACCGTGAGGTGAACGACATGCCGAAGATGAAGACACACCGAGGCGCTGCCAAGCGGTACAAGGTGACCGGGACCGGCAAGATCCTCCGCCGCAAGGCGAACCGCAACCACATCCTGGAGAAGAAGCCCTCCAAGCGGACCCGTCGACTCGCCGGGACCACGGAGGTCACGGGCGGCGACCGCAAGCGGGCACGCCGCCAGCTCGGCATCTGAGCACGCCGGGTCCGACCGACACGACACCAGACGAGACGAGAGGAGCGCCGAGATGGCACGGGTGAAGCGCAGCGTCCACTCAAAGAAGAAGCGCCGGGCAGTCCTGACCAGGGCGAAGGGCTACTACGGGAACCGCAGCCGGTCCTTCCGGTCCGCCAACGAAGCGGTCATGCACGCAGGGCAGTACGCCTTCCGGGACCGCCGCGCCCGCAAGGGGGAGATGCGCAAGCTCTGGATCCAGCGCATCAACGCCGCCTGTCGCATCAACGGGACGAGCTACAACCGGTTCATCAACGGCCTGAAGCTCGCGGGTGTGGAGGTCGACCGCAAGGTCCTCGCCGACCTCGCCGTGTCCCAGCCCGAGGCCTTCGCGTCGCTGGTGGCCGTCGCCGACGACGCGCTCGCCGGGGCCGCCGCGTCGACCAACTGAGGTCGCACCGGTGGCGGCTGCGCCACCCGGCGGCACGGATCCGGCACCGCTGCGCCGGTCCAGCGGTGCGCTCGGTCACCTGCGGCGGCTGAGCCGGCGTCCGGAGGTCCGACGGGAGGAGTCCCTCCTGCTCGTCGACGGGCCGGTGCTGCTCGGTGACGCCGTGGCCGCTGGTGCGGACATCGTGGAGGTCTTCGCCGAGGTCGGGGCCGAGGTGCCCTCGGGGGTTCCCTCCCACGTTCCGGTCCGGCCCGTGGCGCCGGGTGAGCTCGCCAAGGTGCTCGACGTCGTCACCCCGCGCGGCGTGGTGGCCGTCGTCCGCCGGCCGCGAGCCGACCTCGGCGCTCTCCTCGACGCCGGCGCCGATGCCGGTCGTCCGGTGGTGCTCCTGGTGGGCATCGGCGACCCCGGCAACGCCGGGACACTGGTCCGGGTGGCCGAGGCGGCCGGCGCCGTCGGTGTCGTGCTGACCGCAGGTTCGGTCGACGTGTGGGGGCCCAAGGCCGTGCGGGCCGCCGCCGGTTCGTCGCTCCGGCTCCCGGTCGTGAGCGGGGCGGAGTGGCCGGCGGTGTTCGAGGCGGCCCGGGAGCGTGGCGTCCCGACCGTGGCCACGGTGCCCAGCGACGGTGATCCCCCCGAGGCGGTGGGGCTCGGCTCGGCGCACCTGCTGTGCCTCGGGAACGAGGCGAACGGCCTGCCACCCGAGCTCGTCGAGGGGGCCGACCTCCGTGTCCGGATCCCGATGGCCGGTGGGGTCGAGTCGGTGAACGCCGCGGTGGCCGGTGCGGTCCTGCTCTTCGAGTCGGCGCGACGGCGTCGTGTGGACGGCGGAGGCCCGACCGGGAGCGAAACGGGTGGAGGGCCGGGACCCGGCGGTGGGTCATGATGGGGTCGATGCAGGGAGCGACGAGCACGGTGCGGCCCGGGGGTACGGTCGCGTGAGCGGGGGTCACGACGAGATCCTGGAGGAGCTCGTCACGCTGGCGGCCGACGGCCTCGAGGAGCTCGCGTCGATCGACGACGTGTCCGAGCTCGGGCCGGCGGCGTCGAGGTTCCTGGGCAAGCACTCGAGACTGGCGCAGCTGAAGGCCGGGTTGCGCGATGTCGCCGCCGAGCACCGGGCGCAGGTCGGCGAGGCGCTCAACCACGCCCGAACGCAGATCGAGTCCGCGGTCGAGGTCCGTCGGGCCACGCTCGGTGAGGCCGCGGTCCGGGCCCGCCTCGAGGCGGAGCGACTCGACCTGACCGAGGAACTCGGTCGTGACCGTCACGGTCACCTCCACGTCATCACCCAGACGTGGGAGGAGCTCGAGGACGTCTTCGTGGGCATGGGGTTCACCGTCGCCGACGGTCCCGAGGTCGAGACCGACTGGTTCAACTTCGAGGCGCTCAACCTGCCGCCGTCGCACCCGGCACGGTCGTTGTGGGACACCCTCTACCTCGACGATTCCGGGATCGAGGGAGTCGCTGCGGAGCAGCTCCTGCTGCGCACCCACACCTCACCGGTGCAGATCCGTTCGATGCTCGACGCGGTGCGCCGTGGCGACGGCCCGCCGATCCACGTCGTGTGCCCGGGTCGCGTCTACCGACGCGACACTGCGGACGCCACCCACCTCCCCGTGTTCCACCAGATCGAGATGCTGGTGGTGGACCGCGCAGTCTCCATGGCGGATCTCGCGGGGACCATCGAGGCGTTCACCAAGGCGTACTTCGGTGAGGACCTCACGAGTCGACTGCGTCCGTCGTACTTCCCCTTCACCGAGCCGTCGGCCGAGGTCGACATCTCCCAGCCCGACGGATCGTGGCTCGAGGTCGGTGGCTGCGGGATGGTCCACCCCAACGTCCTGCGCGCGTGCGGCCTCGATCCCGAGGAGTGGTCGGGGTTCGCATTCGGGTTCGGGATCGACCGTCTGGCGAAGATCCGCCACGGGGTCGACGACCTGCGCGACTTCGTGACCAACGACATCCGGTTCCTGGAGCAGTTGTGAGGCTCACCCGATCGTGGCTCCGGGACTTCGTCCCCGTCGACCTCCCGGCCGACGAGCTCGCGGAGATGCTGAGCGACCTCGGTCTCGAGGTCGAGGACGTCCGTGCCACCGGCGTCGTTCCGCCCGAGGTGGTCGTGGCGCGGGTGGTGGAGGTGCGCCCGCACCCCGATGCCGACCGGATCCGACTGGTCGACGTGGACCCCGGCGACGGTTCCGTCCTGCAGGTCTGCTGCGGTGCCGACAACATGTCCGCCGGTGACCTGGTCGCCCTGGCCCCGGTCGGCACGGTCATGCCGGACGGCCTCGAGATCGCCAGCCGTCGCATGCGCGGGCAGGTGAGCGACGGGATGCTGTGCTCGGAGCGCGAGCTCGGTCTGGGCGACGGCCACGCAGGGATCCTCGTGCTGGACCGACCCGCCACACCCGGCACTCCGCTGGTCGAGGAACTCGGTGTCCTCCCCGACGTGGTGGTCGAGGTCGACGTCCTGCCCAACCGACCCGATGCGCTGTCGATCCTCGGGATCGCCCGGGACGTCGCGGCCCGGACCGGTCTCCCGCTCGACGGGTCGTCCGGACCGTCGCCCATCCCGGACGGTGCGCCCGAGGGTGCGTCGGTCAGCGTCGAGGACCCGGGGCTGTGCGGTCGGTTCGCCGTGTGCGTGCTCGACGACGTCGCGGTCGGACCGTCGCCGCCGTGGATCGCGGACCGCCTCGTGGCCGCCGGCATGCGGCCGATCAACGTCGTGGTCGACGTGACCAACTACGTGATGCTCGAGCTGGGCCAACCGAGCCACGCCTTCGACGCCGCACTCGTCCCGGGCGGTCACCTGGGTGTGCGTCGGGCCAGGCCGGGCGAGCGGCTGGTCACCCTCGACGGGGTGGAGCGTGAACTCGCGCCCGTCGACGGTGTCGTCGTGGACCGGGACGACAGGATCCTGGCCCTCGCGGGGGTCATGGGTGGTGCCGCCACGGAGATCTCCGGGTCGACCACGAGCGTCCTGCTCGAGGTCGCCTGGTGGGACCCGGCCACCATCGCTGCCACCTCGGCGCGTCTGGGCGTGCACTCCGAGGCGTCCCTGCGTTTCAAGCGGGGGGTGGACACGGCGATGGGACGCCGCGCCCTCGACCGCATCGTCGCCCTGCTCGCTGAGCACGCCGGCGCCACGGTCCGGCCCGGTGTCGCGGAGTTCGTCGGCGAACTGCCACAGGCTCCGACGGTGGACCTGCGACCCGATCGGGTTCGTCGAACGCTCGGTCGGGAGTTCCCGGTCGAGGAGATCCGGCAGATCCTCGAGCCGATCGGTTTCGCGGTCGGAGCGGTCACCGGTGAGGGACCCGATGCGTCCTGTCCGGTGGAGGTGCCCACCTGGAGGCCCGACTGTGCCGCCGAGGTCGACCTGGTCGAGGAGGTCGGCCGTATGTACGGCCTGTCCCGACTGCCGAGGACGCTGCCCAGCATCACCCAACGTGGCCGGCTCTCGCAGGCCCAGGTGCGCCGACGTGCGATCCGCAGGACCCTGGTGGGCGCAGGTCTGAGCGAGGCCATGCCGCTCCCGTTCCTGGCTCCCGGCGACCTGGAGCGCTGCGAACTGCCGGTGACCGGGTTGCTCCTCGCCAATCCGCTCGCCGCCGAGGAGTCGGTCCTGCGACCCTCCCTGCTCCCGGGTCTCGTCGCCGCAGTCGCCTACAACGCCGCACACCGGTCGACCGAGGTCCGCCTGTTCGAGATCGGCCGGGTCTTCGAGGTCGGCCCCGGAGTGCTGACCGAGGTCGAGGCGTCGGTCGCCGCCGGTCGGGTCCTCGGGGGGGAGCGGGAGCGGCTCGCTGCGGTGCTGGGCGGCCGACAGGCCGGGAGCGCCGTCCGGTTGCTCGAGGCCGTCCTCGGTTCGATCGGTGTCGGGGTCCCCGAACTCCGCAACGGTGCGGTTCCGGGTCTGCACCCCGGTCGTTCCGCCCGGGTGTTCCTCGGTGCCGACGGTGGTGTCGAGGTCGGGGCGGTGGGCGAGGTGCACCCCGTCGTACTCGAACGGCACGGCATCACCGAGACCGTGGCCTGGCTCGACCTCGACCTGGGAACCCTGCTCGCCATGCGGGTCCCGAGCCGGCAGGCCAGGGCGGTGAGTCGCTACCCCTCGGCCGATGTGGACCTGGCGTTCGTCGTCGACGACGAGGTGCCGGCATCGACGCTGCGGAACGCGATCGTCGCCGCCGGCGCACCGCTCGTCGTCTCCGTCACGCTGTTCGACGTCTTCCGGTCCGACGCGCTCGGCCCCGGACGTCGGAGCATCGCCTACACGGTGCGCTTCCAGGCGCCGGACCGCACGCTGCGCGACGCCGAGGTGGCCGAGGTCCGGGGACGGATCATCTCGGCGGTCGAGTCGCTGTCCGGCGTCGCCCTCCGTGCCTGACCTCCGTGCCTGACCTCGGTACCTGACCGGATTGCGAAAAGTTGCACCGCGCTGCACTCACATGCGCTACGGTGGCGGGGTGAGCACACCGACGGCACCGTCCCCCCGGGCTCCTCGTCGCCTGGGCATCGTCGGGGCGTCGGGCTTCACCGGTGCCGAGCTCCTCCGACTGCTCGCCGGGCACCCGGACATCGAGGTCGTGTTCACCACCGCCGACAGCCAGGCCTCGACCTCCGTGGGCGAGTTGTACCCGGGACTCGCCCCGGCCTACCCGGACCTGTCGTACGTCCCGTGGTCGACGGACCTCGTCGAGGGGGTCGACGCCGTCGTGGTGGCCCTGCCCCACGGCGTCAGCCAGCACCTGATGGGCGAGCTCGTGGACCGTGTCCCCGTGGTGGTCGACCTGGGAGCGGACTTCCGGCTCGGCGACGTGGCGCTCTACGAGCAGTGGTACCACGAGCGGCACGCCGCCCCGCACCTGCTCGAACGATTCGTGTACGGACTTCCGGAGCTCCACCGGGAGCGACTCCGCGGCGCCGGCGCCGTGGCCGTGCCCGGGTGCTACCCGACGGCCGCGACCCTGGCCCTGTGGCCCCTGGTCTCGGCGGGTCTGGTCGAGCGCGTCGGTGTGGTGGTCGATGCGGTGTCGGGGGTCTCCGGCGCCGGTCGGCCACCCAAGCCCACCACCACGTTCTGTGCGGTCGACTCCGACGTGACCGCCTACGGGTTGCTCGACCACCGGCACACCGTCGAGATGGAGGTCAACCTCGGCGCGTCGGTGCTGTTCACCCCGCACCTCGTCCCCATGAGTCGCGGCATCCTGGCGACCTGCTACGCCCGGCCCGCTGTGGGGGACCTGACGACCGAGACGGTGCTCGGTGCCCTGCGTGACGCCTACCGGGACGAGCCCTTCGTCACCGTCACCGACGCCGCTCCGTCGACCAAGGCCACACTGGGCTCCAACTCGGCCCACGTGACCGCGCGGTTCGACGAGCGCACCGGCACGGTGCTGGCCCTGGCGGCGATCGACAACCTCGGCAAGGGTGCGTCGGGCCAGGCGCTGCAGTGCCTCAACCTCGCCCTCGGGCTGCCCGAGACGGCGGGTCTGCCCGTCTGCGGGGTGACACCGTGAACCGCGGTCCCGAACCCGCTGTCGCGGTCGAGGTCCTGCTCCAGGCCCTGCCGTACATCGAACGGTTCCGGGGAGCGGTGGTCGTGGTGAAGTTCGGCGGGAACGCGATGGTGCGCCCCGAGCTCGCTGCGGAGTTCGCGCGCGACGTGGTCCTCATGCACCGGATCGGGATGCGACCGGTCGTGGTCCACGGCGGAGGCCCCCAGATCGGCGAGTGGCTCGTGCGGATGGGCAAGGAGACCGAGTTCGTCGACGGTCGTCGGGTCACCGACGCCGAGACCCTCGAGGTGGCCCAGATGGTCCTGATGGGCAAGGTCAACGCCGAGATCGTCACGGCGCTCAACACGTTCGGGCCGGTGGCGATGGGGCTCGCCGGGACCGACGCCCGGCTGCTCGTCGCCGAGCCACACGATCCCGAGCTCGGCTACGTGGGCTCGATCACGGAGGTCAACCCGGAGCTGATCGAGCGGGCGCTCGACATCAACCTGATTCCCGTGATCGCCACCATCGGGGTCGACCGGGAGGGGCAGACCTACAACATCAACGCGGACGACGCGGCGACGGCGATCGCCGTCGAGCTCGCGGCGGACAAGCTCGTGTTCCTCTCCGACGTCCCCGGGTTGCTCACGCAGGTCGACCGTCCGGAGACGTTGGTCGCCGAGGTGACGCCCGCCCGTATCGCCGAGCTCATCGGTGACGGCACGATCAGTGGCGGCATGGTGCCCAAGATGGCCGGGTGCGCCCGGGCCGTGGAGCAGGGAGTGGGTTCGGTCCACATCATCGACGGCCGGCTTCCCCACGTGCTCCTGCTCGAACTGCTCACCGATGCCGGCGTGGGGACGATGGTCCGACCGGACGGCTCGGTACCGGACGAGGGACCGTCCTCGTGACCTCCGTCGACGCGCTCCGGGCCCACCGGTCCGCGGTCGGTGCGGAGGACCCGGGGGCCGCGACCTGTCCGATCATGGGGACCTACGCGGCGCCCGGGGTGATGTTCACCCGCGGAGAGGGCTCCTGGCTCGTCGACCGGGAGGGTCGCCGGTACCTCGACCTGCTCAGCGGACTGGCCGTGACCTCACTCGGTCACGCCCACCCGGAGGTCGCCGAGGCGATCGCGGTCCAGGCGCGCACGCTCCTGCACGTGTCCAACCTGTTCGCGACCGAGCACGCACCGGTGGTCGCGGCGCAGCTCGACGAGCTGCTCGGCGGCGGTGGCCAGGTGTTCTTCTGCAACTCCGGTGCCGAGGCGGTCGAGGCCGCGCTCAAGCTCGCCCGTCGGTGGGGCCCGGCGCCGGCCGGCCGCTTCGCCGTGGTCTCGGCGCTCGGGAGCTTCCACGGACGCACCCTGGCAGCGCTCACCGCGACCGGGCAACCGGCCAAGCACGAGCCGTTCCAGCCGTTGCCCGAGGGCTTCCGCCACGTGCCCTTCGACGACGTCGACGCGCTCGACGCCGCCGTCACCCCCGACGTCGCCGCCGTGCTGCTCGAGGCCGTCCAGGGTGAGGGCGGGGTGCAGCCTGCGTCGGTCGAGTACCTCCGCGCCGCCAGGGAGATCTGCGACGAGCGCGGTGCGCTCCTGATGATCGACGAGGTCCAGACGGGACTGGGTCGGTGCGGGGAGTGGTTCGCCCACCAGGCGGCGGGGATCCGCCCCGACGTCGTGTCGATGGCCAAGGCGCTCGGCAACGGCGTGCCGATCGGGGCGTGCTGGGCCACGCTCGACGCTGCGGCCGCCTTCCGCCCGGGTGACCACGCCACCACCTACGGGGGACAGCCGCTCGCCACGGCCGCAGCGCGGACCGTGCTCGAGGTGATGCGGCGCGAGGACGTGCCGGCCCGTGCGCGGCGGGCGGGGGCCCGGTTCGTCGGAGGGCTCGAGGGCCGACCCGGGGTCGTCGGGGTCCGGGGTCGCGGACTGCTGCTCGCCGTCGAGCTGTCGGTGCCCGCTGCCGAGGTCGTGGCCGACCTGCTGGCCCACGGCGTCGTGGCGAACGCAGTCACCCCGTCGGCCGTCCGTCTGGCTCCGAGCCTGCTGATCACCGACGACGAGATCGACACCGGGACGGCGGCGCTCCTCGAGTCCGTCGCGCGCGTCGCAGCGAGCGGGGTGCACTGATGGGAACGCCGCGCCACCTGCTCGAGGTCGACGACCTCTCGGCCTCCGAGGTGCTCAGGGTGCTCGACCTGTCCGAGGTCACCGACCCGTCCCCGGTGCTGGCCGGACGGGGTGTCGTGCTGTTGTTCGAGAAGCCCTCGGCCCGCACCCGGACCTCCATGGAGATGGCCACGTTCCAGCTCGGCGGCCACCCGGTGACGTTGCGCCACGAGGAGGTCGGGATCGACTCCCGGGAGCGCGCCGAGGACCTGGCGCGTCTCTTCTCGGGGTACGGCGCGGCCATCGGGGCGCGGGTGTTCGAGCACCACAAGGTCGAGCGTCTCGCCGCGGCCGCCACCGTCCCCGTGGTCAACCTGCTCTCCGACGACGCACACCCGGTCCAGACCCTGGCCGACCTCCTGACCATCCGTCAGTCGCTCGGCCGACTCG
>CAINRS010000135.1 GCA_903852755.1 uncultured Actinomycetes bacterium
CTCGGTGGAGCTGGGGGGAATCGAACACCCGTCCGCCTGGTGGTCACCGAACCCGCTACGACCATTCCCGACTTCGCCACTCACAGCCGTGGCACCGGCGGGTCGGCTGACCGAGGTCAGCTGCCAGGTCTTTCCCCGGCGTCAGCGGTCTTTCACGCCGTCAGCGGTCTCTCCCTGCGGTCCACCCCCACTTCTGTTGCCGGGCTGTGGGGGTCCGGCCCCGTGCGCCATCGCTGGTCACGGTGACTCTCCACCTCCTGAGGGATCAGGCGGCGAGAGCGAACTGCTCGTTGGCGGTTCTTGTGGTGTCCCCGTTTAGCGAGTCTGAGACAACTCGGGTCGCACGCTCGGCTTCCAGATCCCGACGTCGAAACCAGTCAGCCCCGTGTTGTCCGCCACTCTACCGGTCGTCCGTGACCGTGGCGGTCGCGACATGTCTCCGGTGTCGCCGGTGGAGGATCCAGCGGATCAGGAGGATCGCGACGACCACGGCGAGCAGGATGCCGAGTGCTGTCGAGATCAGGGTGAACAGGGTCACGCTCCGGCCCACCCGGGACGGCACCGGGCTGTCGCCGGTGAACTCGAGGGCGTCGAGGTAGAGGCGGCGGGTGCCGTCCGAGCTGGCCTGGCCGGGGAGGAACCCGTGGTGGACCATCCAGATCCGGCCCTCGGCGTCGAAGAACTCCTGGCCCCCGGGCCCCGAGTAGAAGTCGATGCTCGACAACCACGGCCGGTCCAGGGGCTTCGTGCACGGCCCGGTGACGGAGTCGCACACCGCCACGCCGATCGCGTAGTTGGGGGTCGCCCAGTCGTTGGCCGAGTAGAACAGGACGTACTTCCCGTCGGCGGTGATCATCGACGGAGCCTCGACCAGGTTCGCCTCCCAGGGCTGGGAGTCCCTGATGAGTTCGACCGCCGGACCAGCGGTGTCGAGTCCGTCGGGACGCAACTGCTGGCTGTAGATGACCGTCGGCAGGTTGCAGCAGTCGCCGTCGGACTTCCACAGCAGGTACGGGGTCGTCCCGTCGACGAACACGCTCGGGTCGATCGCCCCGCCCTGGTCGAGCGGGCAGATCATCGGTCCGGTGGAGTCGTCGACGAAGGGGCCGCCGGCCGCCCGGGAGGTCGCCCGGGAGATGCACTGGCGACGGGGCGATCCGTCGGCCGTCGGCGGTTGCGGGGTCGCGTAGTACATGACGAAGGTGCCGTCGGGCCTGGCGTAGACCGACGGTGCCCACTGGAAGCCCTGCACCGTCCACGAGGGGACCTTCGGGAGTGCATCGCCCAGGTAGTCGACGGTGCCGTCGTCGCCCGTGGCGGACCGGTACACGGGGATGTTCGCCGTGGTGGTGTTGGTGGCGTAGATGTAGTTGGCCTCGGGCTCGGCGAGCAGGAACGGGTCGGCGAGCGGAACGGGCAGGATCGGCTTGCCGGACAGCAGGCCGGACACCAGCGACAGCGGGGTGGTGCTCACCACCGGCGGATCGCCGGCCGCCGGACCGGCGCTCGGGGTGCGCTGGCCGGCGGTGGCCCCGGTCGGTGCCGGGGGGTCGGGGGGTCGGACGGTGGTGGTCGTCGAGTCACCCTGTCCCGCTGCGGAGGTGAGCGGTGCGAGCAGCACCAGCACGCCGAGCCCGAGCAGGCGCCTCACCGCTCGCCCCTCCGGCTGCGGGCCATGGCCCGGGCGGCCTCGCGGTCGGCATCACGACGGGCGATGTCCTGTCGCTTGTCGACGGTGCGCCGGCCCTTGCCGACGGCGATCTCGACCTTGGCCCGGCCGCCGGAGAAGTAGAGCCGGAGCGGGACGAGCGCCAACCGTTCCGTCTGCAGGCGGTGCCGGATCCGCTCGATCTGGTGTCGGTGCAACAGGAGCTTCCGGCGCCGGACCGCCTCGTGTCCCGAGTGGGCCTGGGCGTGGGAGTAGGGAGCGATGTGCAGGCCGAGCAGCCAGACCTCGCCGTCCTCGATCACGGCGAAGGCCTCGTCGAGCTGCACCTTGGACTCACGGAGCGACTTGACCTCGCTGCCACGCAGCACGATGCCGCACTCGTAGGTGTCGCCGAGTTCGTAGTTGCGACGGGCCTGGCGGTTGGTGGCGACGACCTGGGTGTCCGACGACGACATCACGGCTCACGCTACAGGTGCCGCAACCGGGAGGGATCCACAGCGGACCTCGCTAACCTCCCCCGGGTGAGCGCCACCACCCAGCCACCGCAGTCCCCGTCGCCCCGCAGGCGGCTCGCCGGGATGCTCGCCCTCGGGCTGGCGGTCACGGTGCTCGCTGCGGGCTGCACCACCGAGGAGGGCAGCGGGTCGTCCACGACCGTGGCGGACGCCACCGGGGCCCCCGCAGGCGAGGGCGGCACGGCCGTCGACTTCGACACCGACGGCTTCCAGGCGGCACCTGACGTCGCCGTCCCCGCGACCGGTAACCCGTGCGTGACCAACCCGTACGAACTGCCCGTCGTCCGGGAGCAACTCGACCCCGCGGTGCGAGCCGAGTACGAGGCCGCGCTCACCCCGGCGGTGACCGACGAGTCCGGTTACGCCCTCACACCGGAGGACGCCGAGGCCGTCGGGCTCACGGTCGAGGAGCTGCGCGACTGGCGCGGGCGCACCGCTCCCGTCGGCTTCACCCCGGCGCAGTACCAGGAGTTCGTCTCCACCCTCTTCGCCGCGGCGATCGCCGACGGGCTGCGTCCCTCGGCGGTCGACGCCCGGCTCAAGGGCAGCCTCACGACGCTGTTCTCGGGGCCCCACAAGCCGTTCCCCGCCGACCCGGCCGCAGCCGCCGAGACGTACTTCAAGGAGAACGGAGAGTGGCCCAGGGCCTGGTGGTGCCCCCAGATCCACCGCCGGTACGGCGCGTGGTTCGGCGACACCACCGCCCGGCCCGGCCAGCGTCCGGTGGACTCGATGTTCGCCCTCGACGTCACCACCGGGCTGAGCGACATCGACGTGCAGCTCTCGAGCGACGAGATCCGTGACGAGGTCACGGCGAAGTACGAGTCCGACCCGGAGCTCCGGGCGTTCGTGCCGGACCTGGTGAACCCCCGGGCGGGCTTCTACGACCGGACCGTCGTCGGCGCCACCTACCCGAACCTGTCGGCCTGGGCCGACGACTGGAGCGACCTGCTCGGTCGTCGGGTGGCGATCGCCGCCTTCGACGCCCGCGGGCCGCAGAACGAGCAGTCCCGCTTCAAGCCGACCGACTGGACCATCCCGAGCCCCGTGGGCTGACCGTTGCAGTCCGGCCTCAGGGCCGGGTGACGACCACTGGTCCGCACGGCGTCCCGTCCACGTTCGCGAGGGGAGCGCCGGTTCGGTCCCTCGGTTGGACCTCGAGTCGGTCCGGACCGACACGCACCGTGGCGAAGGCGAACGCGTCCAGGCGCACGCACGACATGCCCAGGCCCCCCTGCTCGGCCGGAGCCCTGAAGAACGAGGTCGCCAGGCGGTCCACCGCCTCGTCGCCCTGGGCGAAGTAGCGGGACCAGATGTCCTGTCGTCGTCCGGCCGCCGCCGGCCCGACCGCGACCTCGGTGGCCGTACCGGGCACCGCGGGACGACCGGGTTCCAGGTCGACGGGACCGGCGAGCGTGGCGTGCACGTCGGTGGCCAGGACGACCGTCCCGGGAACCGAGGCCAGCAGTTCGACGAGCCGGGCCCGCTCGGCCGGGTAGCCCTCGAACCGTCCGTACGGTGCCACGTAGAACTCCTGGATCGGGTTGGTCGACAGCACCACCCGGAACGCTGCGGTCGAGGAGCGCAGCGCCCGGTCCAGCGCGGCGAACTGCTCCGGGCCGAGGACGTGGCGACGTGGGTCGGCGAGCAGCGCCAGGCACGCAGGGTCGACCGGTGCCCGGAGCCACGCATCGCCGAGCAGGTCCGCCCACCGGTTCCGGAGGTCCTGCGGTGCGGTGGGAACGCGCTCGATCCTGCGGGTCACCGGGTTGCGGCACGCCTCGGCCCGGCCCTCGTCGAACATCGTGTCCACGGGGGTCGTCCGGAAGGTCGTCTCGTCGAGCACGACCACGTCGAGGTTCGGCCCCCACCGGTACACCGAGAAGATGCCGGTCTCGGGCGAGTGGTCGACGGGGGTGTAGTCGGTGAACGCCTCGACCCCGGCCCGGAAGTGCGCCTCGTTCGCAGGGTCCGCCGGATCGCGGGCGAAGCCGTTGTCCCACTCGTGGTCGTCCCAGTGCGAGTAGGTGGACGTCGACGCCCTCGCCGCCCGGAACTGCGGCTGGGCCAGGTTGTCGCGGTACCGGGCCCACTTCTCGGCCCGTGTCCGCGCCACGAACCCCGTGTTCCTCTTGACGACGTCGTCGGCGTAGATGGTGTCGCCGCCGTGGGCGATGAAGTCGAGCGGCAGCCCGGCCATCGCCGCGTACACGTCGAACCCCTCGGCGTAGAACGGCTCGTCGGCGTTCGCAGCCCGCTCGGCCGTGACGTCGCCGGTGAATGCGAACTCGACCGGCGCCGCATCGTCGGGGGCCGGTGCGGTGCGGAACGCGCCGACCTCGCTGGCCTCACCGCGGTTGGTGCAGAACCGGTACCGGTACTGCGTCCCGGGGGTCAGGCCGGTTGCACGGGCCCGGACCGTCCGGTCCCGCTCGGCCGGGGCCGTACCCAACCCGATGGTGGTGACCGCACCGGCGCTGTCCCCGGTGCAGTCGGGCCCGAACTCGTCGGTCCGGATCGTCACCGTGAGCGGCGCACCGGTGCTCGCCCTGGTCCACAGCAGGACCGAATCGGTGCGCACGGCTCCTGCCGCCACCCCCTGGGCGAAGATCGGATCCGGCCGGTCGTCGACCGTCCGGTCCGGTCCGGCCCCGGAGGCGGTGCGTCCACTCGCTGAGGGGCCCTCGGTCGAGCCACCTGCGGGCGGGCGACGGGCAGCGGGGTCCTCCCACGCCGAGTCGTCCGTGCATCCCGCCCCCACCAGGACGAGCAGGACGAGCAGGACGACCGCGCGGAGGAGCCCTGACGACCTGCGGATCGCAGCGAGGGGCCGGAGGTGCACGCAGCGATGATACGGACGGCGGTACAGGTCCGGGGTCGCAGTGGGGGGACCGCGGGCGTGGGTAGCCTCGACGGATGCTCGTCCTCGAACCGGAGCACCACACCGCCATGGTCGCCCACGCACTCCGGGGGTTCCCGCTCGAGGCGTGCGGTCTGCTCGCCGGAGAGGAAGACCCCGATGGGGTCGGCACGGTCCGACGCTTCTACCCGTGCGAGAACGCCGCAGCGTCGGGGAAGCTCTACACCGTGGCCCCCCGGGACCACCTTCGGGCCGACCGGGACGCCGAGTCCAACGGGTGGCAGATCATCGGGGTCGTCCACTCCCACACCCACACCGACGCCTACCCGTCGTCGACCGATGTCGCCGAGGCGCCGGACCCGGCCTGGCACTACGTGATCGTGTCGCTGCGTGACGAGGAGCCGTCGGTGCGCTCGTACCGGATCGTCGACGAGATGATCACCGAGGAGGCCGTCGAGGTGCCTGGCCTCACCTGAGCGGCCCGGTGTCGGGGCCGCCCGGTGCGGGTGATGGTCGGCCGCAGGTCGGTGCCGGGGCGGTCGGAGGTCACACCGCGGTCCGGGAGTGGCCGGGTGGCCCGCTGATTCCCTACCATGTGGGTCGGGAATCAGTTCGCCGTCCGACCGGTTGGAGGAGGTGTCATGACCATCCACGACTCCGTGCTCGACCTCATCGGCAACACCCCGGTCGTCGACGTGTCCAGCCTGAGCCCCAACCCGGACGTTCGCATCATCGGCAAGATGGAGGGGCAGAACCCGGGGGGATCGGTCAAGGACCGGATCGCGCTCGCCATGGTGCTCGAGGCCGAGTCCGAGGGGACCCTCGTGCCGGGACGGACGATCATCGAGCCGTCCTCGGGCAACACCGGGATCGCGCTGGCGATGATCTGCCGCATCCGCGGCTACCACCTGAAGATCGTGCTCCCCGAGAACGTGTCGATCGAGCGACGGCAGCTGCTCGAGGTCTACGGCGCGGAGATCATCCCGTCGCCGGGGGCCGAGGGGTCCAACGGTGCGGTCCGTCGGGCCCAGGAGCTGGCGAGCGAGCACCCCGAGTGGGTCTTCCTCTACCAGTACGGCAACGAGGCCAACCCCCGGGCGCACTACCGGACGACCGGACCCGAGATCTGGCGCGACGTGCCCGACATCACGCACTTCGTCGCCGGACTGGGCACCTCTGGGACGTTGCTCGGCGTGGGCACGTACCTGAAGGAACAGAACCCCGACGTGAAGATCTTCGCCGTCGAGCCACCTGCCGGCGAGACGGTCGAGGGTCTGCGCAACCTCGACGACGGCTACATCCCGCCGGTGTTCGACAAGTGGGGCGGTTTCGACATCCTCGACGGCAAGTCGATCGTCCGTCCCCGGGAGTCGCTCGAGTGGACGCGCCGGATGGCCGACGTCGGCATCTTCTCGGGCATCTCGGCGGGCGCAGCGCTCGCCGGGGCCGTCAAGGTCGCCAACCGGATCGACCGCGGGGTCATCGTGTACATCGTGTGCGACTACGGCTGGAAGTACCTCTCCACCGGCGCCTGGACCCTCGACCTCGACGAGGCCACCGCCAACGCCGAGCAGGTCATCTACTTCTGATGTCCCCACCGCCGGGGCGGCTCGACTCCCCGGGTCGCCAGCCTCCGCCCGGGTAGCGTCGGAACGTGGCGGAGCGGCCGATCGGGATGTTCGACAGCGGCTTCGGGGGGCTGACGGTCGCCCGGGCGCTGATCGACCTCCTCCCCGGCGAGGACCTGGTGTACCTGGGTGACACGGCCCGGTACCCGTACGGGCCGCGGCCGCTCGCCGAGGTGGCCGGTTTCGCCCACCAGATCGCCGAGGAGCTGGTCGGCCGCTGGGACGTCAAGCTGCTCGTGGTCGCGTGCAACACCGCTGCGGCCGCTGCGCTCGAGTCCCTGCGTGACCGGTTCGACGTCCCGGTCGTCGGCGTGATCGAGCCCGGTGCGCGGGCGCTCGTCCAGGCGACCGAGACCGGGCGGGTCGCCGTGATCGGAACGGTCGGCACGATCGACTCGGGCGCCTACCAGCGGGCGGTCGACGCCGTGGCCGACGTGGAGCTGGTGTCGCTGGCGTGTCCGGGGTTCGTCGAGTTCGTCGAGCGGGGCGACTTCGCCTCGGAGCAGGTGCACGTGCTCGCACAGCGGCTCCTGCAGCCGGCCGTGGACGCCAAGGTGGACACGATGCTCCTCGGCTGCACCCACTACCCGTACCTGGCCCGCACCATCGGCGACGTCATGGGGCGCGACGTGGTGCTGGTGTCGTCGGCCGACGAGACGGCGTTCGAGGTACGTCGGCTCATGTTCGACGCAGGGTTGGTCCGCGACCGGGCCACGGGTGGGACGGCCACCTTCGTCACCACCGGCGACGTCAGCTGGTTCGAGGAACTGGGCCGGAAGCTGCTCGGTCCCGAGCTCGAGCGGGCCGAGCAGGTGCGCTGGGACTGAACGTTCGTCCCGCCGTCGACCGGCAACCGGCGGGTGCACCGGAGGTGGAGGGGTGCCGCGTAGGGTCCTGCGGTGCCCGGCGGGACGATCCGGGGCGACGACCACGGAGGTCACCATGCGGCCAGATGGACGGGAACCGACGCAGCTGCGTCCGGTCAGCTTCGAACGGGACGTGACGGCGTTCGCCGGTGGATCGGTGATGGTCCGCTTCGGCGACACCCACGTGCTGTGCACGGCGATGCTCGACGACGACGTGCCCAGGTGGATGCGGGGCTCCGGAACCGGCTGGGTGACCGCCGAGTACTCGATGCTGCCCGGCTCCTCACCCGAGCGGATCCGCCGTGAGACCAAGGGACCCAAGGGGCGTACCCAGGAGATCCAGCGGCTGATCGGCCGCTCCCTGCGCTCGGTGTGCGACATGGAGGTCCTGGGGGAGCAGCAGATCCTGGTGGACTGCGACGTGCTCCAGGCCGACGGCGGCACCCGGACCGCCTCCATCTGCGGTTCGTACCTGGCGCTCCACGACTGCCTGACCCGCATGGTCGGGGCACGGATCATCCGCGCCAACCCACTGACCGACCTGCTCGCCGCGGTCTCGGTCGGCATCGTGGACGGGCAGCCGGTGCTGGACCTGCCCTACGTCGAGGACTCCCGGGCCGAGACCGACATGAACGTCGTGATGACGGGCTCGGGGGCGTTCGTCGAGGTGCAGGGCACCGCCGAGGGTGCACCCTTCACCCGGGGTGAACTCGACGCCCTGCTGGGACTGGCCGAGCAGGGCATCGCGACGATCTGCGAGCTGCAGCGGGAGTACGTCTCGGAGCCCCCGTCGGCCCGTTCGTTCGGCCGGTGAGCCCGGCGTCCTCGCCCCGTCCTGAGCGGATCGTCCTGGCGTCGGCCAATCGCGCCAAGGCGGCCGAGCTCGCCGAGATCCTCGGTGGGTCCGGACTGGGGGTCGAGCTGCTCCCACGTCCCGGTCACGTCCCCGAGGTCCTGGAGGACGCCCCCGACTTCGTCGGCAACGCCCGGCTCAAGGCGCACGCGCTGCGGGACGCGACCGGTGAGTGGTCGCTCGCCGACGACTCCGGGCTGGAGGTGGACGCACTCGACGGTGCTCCCGGTGTCGTCTCGGCCCGGTACGCCGGGGAATCGGCCGACGACGCCGCAAACGTGGCGCTCCTGCTCGAGCGGCTCGAGGCGGTGGGGGCGGTGTCGCCCTCGCAGCGCACGGCCCGGTTCCGGTGTGTGATCGTGCTCGCCGGTCCCGACGGCGAGGAACTGGTCGCTGAGGGGGTGGTGGAGGGTCGGATCATCGACCGGCGGACCGGTGACGGGGGATTCGGCTACGACCCGGTGTTCGTCCCGAACGAGGGGGACGGCCGGACGTTCGCGCTCATGTCACCCGCCGAGAAGCACGCCGTGTCGCACCGGGGTCGGGCCCTCCGGGCGCTCGTCGACCAGCTCGCCTGATCGTCGAGGCGCGGACTCCACCGTTCTCGGTGCGTCCAGCTCCCGTAGGCGGGGTTGGGCGCACCGAGAACGATTCAGGTCCGCTCGGCGAGCGCGGCGGCGATCTGGTCGGCCACTCCGGCGGCGTCGGTGCAGATCTGTCGCCAGGTGAACCGCAGGACTCGCCATCCCGCCAGTACCAGCAGGTTCTGGCGGAACCGGTCGCGTTCGAAGGCCTCACGGTGGCCGTGGTGGGCGAACCCGTCGCTCTCGATCGCCAACAGTTGCTCGGGGTAGCAGAGGTCGATGCGGAACTCGTGGCCGTCGAGTGTCACCCGGTACTGGGGGACCGGCGCGGGGAGGCCGTGTCGGCGAAGCACCCGGGTGAGCATGGACTCGAGGTCGCTCTCGGCCGGAGCGAGGGCGGGGTCCACCCGGCGCAGCACCCTCCGCAGCGTGGCCGTCCCGGGTCGGCCCCGTCGGCCGATCTGGAGGAAGCGGGCGATCAGCCGGTCGGCGTGGGTCAGCCCCCGGTGGAGCGCCCGGTCGATCACCTGCTCGAGCTGGGACTCCGGGAGGTGGGCACCCAGGTCGATGCAGGTCCGTGTGGCGCTGGTGCACACGATGCCGTCTCGGCGGATCAGGTCCGATCCGATCAGGTCGGCGCTCCGGTGGGTCACCAGTCCGGGCCGACGTGCCGTCGCCGTCCTGCCCACCGTCACGTGCGGACGCAGGGGAGGGGGTGTCAGGTCGAACAGCGCGCCGGCGCTCGTGTGCGATGCGGCGCCACCGGTCCACAGCACTGCGGCGGCGAGCACCTGCAGGTCGGTTGTCGGGCTGCCGGCGACCCGGAACACGCCCGGGTGGACCCGTTCCCACCGACCCTGGGACACCCGACGGTCGATCTGC
>CAINRS010000136.1 GCA_903852755.1 uncultured Actinomycetes bacterium
AGTCGAAGGCCTCGGCGGCCTCGTCGGCCGAGCGCACCACCCGCATGCCGCGCCCACCGCCGCCGTAGGCGGCCTTGATGGCGACCGGGTAGCCGTACTGGTCGCCGAACGCGACCACCTGCTGGGGGTCGGTGAGGATGTCGGTCGTCCCGGGAACCCCGGAGACCCCGACCCGCTCGGCGGCGTGTCGGGCGGAGATCTTGTCGCCCATCACGTCGATCGCATCGGGTCCCGGCCCGATGAACGCGACGCCCATCTCCGTGACCGCCTTCGCGAAGTCGGAGTTCTCCGAGAAGAACCCGTAGCCGGGGTGGACGGCCTCGGCTCCGGACCGGGCGATGACGTCGAGCAGCTTGGACGTGTCGATGTAGCTCTCGGCGGCCGTCTGGCCACCGAGGGAGTAGGCCTCGTCGGCGAGCCGCACGTGCAGCGCGTCCCGGTCGAGGTCGGAGTACACGGCCACGGTGGAGATCCCCATCTCCCGACAGGCCCGGATGACCCGGACGGCGATCTCCCCGCGGTTTGCGATCAGCACCTTGGTGAACACGGCGCTAGTTTCGCCCCGTGGGCCTCGACCGCGCCAAAGCAGCGCTCGCCGGCACCCGGTTCGCCGACCTCCGCTGGGTCGTCGAGACCGGCTCGACGAACGCCGACCTGCCCGTTCTGCTCGCCGAACGGGGGCCGACCGGCGGTCCGCCGGCCCCCGTGGTCCTGGTCGCCGACCACCAGACGGCCGGTCGCGGCCGGCTGGACCGGACGTGGGAGGACGAACCCGGCTCGTCGCTGCTCGTGAGCATCGGGATCGGTGCGTCCGACATCCCGCCGGCGCGCCGGACCCTGGTGCCGGCCGCCGTGGCCGCAGCAGCGTGTGACGCGTGCTCGGGGACGCGGGTGAAGTGGCCGAACGACCTGGTGGTCGTGGGTTCCGGTCCGGACGGTGGGGACCTGAAGCTGGGGGGCGTGCTCGCCGAGTTGGTGGAGGTCCCGGCGGTCGGACCGGTCGTCGTGGTCGGGATCGGCCTCAACCTGAACTGGGGGACGATCCCCGGTTCGCTCGAGGGAGTCGCCACCTCCCTCGACCGGGTCCTCGGTGGGACGGTCGACCGCGAGGTGGTGCTCGTCGACCTGCTCGTCGGCCTCGACCAGCGGTGGCTGCCGCTCGTGGAGTCGGCGTCGGCCGATCCGGATGAGTTCCTGTCCGCCTACCGGGCGCGCTCGGCGACGCTCGGCAGCCGGGTCCGGGTCGAGCTGACCGACGCCGTGCTGGTGGGGACCGCCGTGGACCTCGCTGCCGACGGGTCGCTGGTCGTCGAGGACGATCAGCGGGTGCGCCGGACGATCGCCGTCGGCGACGTCGTGCACCTACGGCCCGAGGGCGGCTGAGCCTGCCTCAGGGGTCGGGGTCCGTCCCCGGGCCGTGGGCGTCGTCCCACGCCCGCAGCGCCGTGACCAGCAGCGGGTGGTCCGTGGCCAGGTTGCGTCGCCCGCCGTCGAGGTCGACCACCGTCTCGATCGGCTGGACGTTGCGCGTCGAGGACGTGAGGGCGGCGGCAGGGCAGCGGAGCAGCACGTCGAACGGGAGCGACCGCTCGACCGCCGGGGTTCCGGCCCGCGCGAGCGCCTCGAGGAGGAGTTCCCGGGTGATCCCCGCCAGGCATCCCGACTCGAGCGGCGGCGTGACCAGATCGTCGCCGTGGACGACGAGGATGTTCGAGCCGGTGCCCTCGCAGAGCTCGCCCGCGGTGTTGGCGAGGACGGCCTCGGTCGCCCCGTGCTGTCGTGCCGCGGCCAGAGCCACGACGTTCTCGCCGTAGGACGTGGTCTTCAGCCCGGCGAGCGCACCCCGCTCGTTGCGGGTCCACGGCACGAGCGCGACCGTCGTCGCCGCGGCCGGTGCCGGTACCGACGTGGCCGCGACGAGCAGCGTCGGTCCGGCATCGCCCCGCTCCGAGCCCATCGGCCCGGG
>CAINRS010000137.1 GCA_903852755.1 uncultured Actinomycetes bacterium
CCCTCGAATCCCGACGGCGACCGCCATCCGATGAGCGTGGCCGCCGGAGCGATGTTGAGCTCGTTCTCGGTCTGCCAGACCTCGATCGTCGGGGTCCCGGCCGGGGCACCCACGCGCTGCGGACCGTAGCGACGGACGATCGCCCGGGCGACGAGCTCCTGGTTGGCCAGGTACGACTCGGTCCCCAGCACCGCCGGATCGAGCGGTCGGCCGGCCAGGGTGGGCGGCGACGAGGCGCCGACGAACCCGACCACACGCAGTCCGAGACCGGCGGCGTGGGCGAGCACCCGGTCGGGCAACGACCAGTCCGCAGCAGCGACGAACTCGTCGACCAGTGCGGGACGCGCTGCGAGCTGCGACCGGGTCAGGGTGGGGGTCGAGGCCACCGTCGGCTGCAGGTGGTTCCAGCGGATCGGGACGCGGACCCAGCGGTAACCGATGGCCGCAGCGGCCGTCATCGCATCGGTGCTCACGTCGGTGGCGGCGCTGCCGAACATGAACTCCGGGAGCGGGGCCGGGGCGAACCCTGCGCAGTCCGCCGGTGGCGGGGTGCACGCAGCGACCACCGCCCCGACGGCGAGGGCAACCGCAGCGACGCACCGGCCCCACCGCCGGCCGACCCGATGCGGAGCAGGGGAACGATCCAGTTGCACGGTCGGTGAGGGTACCGCGACGCGGCGCGGACCGCCCGGGGACGCGGCGGTCTGGAACGACAGGGCGGCCCGGCGCGAGAGTTGGGGGTGGACGGCCACGAGCACCACGTACCGAAACGGGGCCTGTGGGCCAGGATCCGCTACTGGTTCGACTCCGGGCTGTCACGCGGCCCCGGGGTGGTGATCGGCTGGCTGGTGCTGCTGACCCTCGTCGTGATCGTCGTCGCTGCGGCCATCGACAACCTCGTCGGTTTCGTCGGCGTCGACGACCGGGAGGAGGGTCTCGGCTTCGTCGAGTCGATGTGGCAGTCGCTGCTGCGGGTGATCGACCCCGGTACCTTCGCCGAGGACTCCGAGTGGTCCTCGCGATTCCTCGGCCTCACCGTGACCCTGATCGGCATCTTCCTCGCCGGCAGCCTGATCGGCCTGATCGCCAGCCTGGTCGACCAGAAGGTCACCAACCTCCGCAAGGGCCGCAGCACCGTCATCGAGTCGGGCCACACGCTCATCCTGGGGTGGTCCGAGCGGGTCCCGGTGATCGTCCGGGAGCTGGTGCTCGCCAACGAGAGCCGTCGCCGCACAGCGGTCGTGGTCCTCGCGGACCACGACAAGACCGACATGGAGGATCGACTCCGTGAGGAGATCGAGGACGACCGCGCCACCCGGATCGTCTGCCGGAGCGGCAACACCAACCTGCCCGCCGACCTGGAGATCGTGAACGTCGGGGCCGCACGGTCGATCATCGTCACCGGCGAGTCCGACGCCTCGGTCGTCAAGACCCTGCTGGCCGTCCGCACGATCGACCCGGAGTTCCGCAACGCCCACGTGGTGGCCGAGGTGAACTCCGAGGACGCCTCGGAGTCCATCCGGGCGCTGTTCGGGCCGCGCGTGCTCACCGTCGACTCCGACCTGGTCGTCGCCGAGCTCACCGCGCAGGCGTGCCGGCAGCGGGGCCTGGCCGCGGTGTTCCGGGAGCTGTTGAGCTTCGACCGCAACGAGATCTACTTCGCCCCGTTCGACCAGCTGACCGGCCGCACCTACGCCGAGGCGCAGCTCGCCTTCGAGGGCTGCTCGGTGATCGGACTGCTCCCCGCCGACGGCAGGGTCCAGCTCAACCCGCCGGGTGACACCTCGATCGGCGCCGGTGACGAGTTGGTCGCCGTGGCGCTCGACGACTCGACGTTCACCTTCACCGGCCTGCCCGGGTCGGACGCCGACAGTGGCGGAGCGACCCCGGACCACGACCCGGCGCTCATCGGCGCCGGCCGCGTCATGGTCGTGGGGTGGTCCGAGATCGGTCCGCGCGTCGTACGGGAGCTGGACGACTTCGTCCACCCGGGCACCGTCATCGAAGTGGTGGCCGACCCCAAGCTGGTCGACCCGACGACGATCGGTGCAGCGGGCGAGCTGGTGAACGCCACGCTCGACGTGCACCCCGCTGCACCGAGCGGACCCGAGAAGGTCGCGGCGATGGCGCTCGACGAGCACGTGTCCGAGGTCATCGTGATCGGCTACCGCCACCACCTCGACCCGGAGCGGGCCGACGCCCGCACGCTGCTCACGCTCATGGCGTTCGACAAGGTCGCCAGGGAACGGGGGCTCGACGGGTTCCGGGTGGTCGCCGAGGTGCTCGACCACCGCAACGCCGAACTGGCGCTCGCCACCGGGGTCGACGACTTCGTCGTCAGCGACGAGCTCGCCAGCCTCCTGATCGGACAACTGTCGGAACGGCACGAGATGTCGCAGGTGTTCGACGACCTCTTCCGACAGGAGGGCAACATCATCGAGTTCCGCCCGGTGTCGGCCTACGGGGTGGACCGGATCGGCTCGTACGCCGACGCCGTCCGGTTGGGGAGCAGGAGCGGACACTCCGTGTTCGGCTACCAGCGCGCCGACGAGGCCGACTGCACGCTGAACCCGGCGAAGTCGACCGGCCTGGATCTGGGACCCGACGACCTGCTGCTCGTCGTCCGCCGCACCGCCTGAGGCCCTGCGGACCGGCCGGGTGCCGGCACCAGCGGATCAGGCGACGACGAACCGGCCGTGGTCGCTGCGGCCGATGAGCGCCGAGTCGACCTGCGGATCGTGGGTGAACACCACCCGCACGCCGCGGTCGACCACGTCGGCCAGGAAGTCGGCCTTCTCCTGCACCACCAGCTCCGGGAAGCGGTCGTACCCCATCGTGATCGGCACGTGCACCCACGGGACACCCGGGACGAGGTCCGACGCGTAGACGACCGGGCCGTCGTCGGCGTCGAACTCGGTGAGCAGCAGGCCCGGGGTGTGCCCGTCGGAGACGCGGAACCGGTAGCCCGGCCCGAGCGTCGACGATGCTGCTCCATCGATCAGTTCGACCCGACCGGTCGCCTCCAGCAGCGCCGGGAGCTCGGTGATGAACGACGCCCGGTCCCTCGGGGTGGGAGCGACCGCACGACCCCAGGCGGTGCGGCCGACCACGTAGCTGGCGTTCGGGAAGGCGAGCTCCGGTGGCCGGTCGGGCGACCAGGCCGTGAGCACACCGCCGGCGTGGTCGAAGTGCAGGTGCGAGAGGACCACGACGTCCACGTCATCGGGACTGACCCCCTCGGAGGCGAGCCCGTCCACCAGCACGTGGCGGTCCTCGACGACACCGAAGCGCTCACGCAGCTCCGGAGGGAAGCAGGCACCGACGCCCGCCTCGAGGAGCACGACCCGTCCCGAGTCCTCACGGATCAGCACCGAGCGGGTGGCGAGGGGGATCCGGTTCAGGTCGTCGACATCGACCCAACGCTCCCAGAGCGCCTTCGGGGCGTTCCCGAACATGGCGCCGCCGTCGAGTCGCTGCGAGTTGCCCTCGACCGTCCGCCACCGGGCGAGCACCACGCCCTCAGCTCCACCGGCCGTCGAGATCCGATACAGCGAGCACCCCGCACAGCGAACCCACACCTCTGGACGCGGATTCACGCACGAGGCCAACGTACCTCGGGACCGTCGCGACCGTACGGGCGCATCGGTCCCGAGGTGTCCCAGGACCGCGCGATGCTGCACGACGCAGGCCCGGCACCCGAGGAGTGCCGGTAGACCGCTACCGGGAGTTGCTGTGAACGAGACGAGTCGAACCACATCCGACCGCGTCGTGACCGACCGCCACGTCGGCGCCGTCCTCGCCGCTGCGGCCGGCGACGCCCTCGGCGCCGGCTACGAGTTCGGGCCGCCCCTCCCGGCCGACGAGCCGGTCCACCCCCGCGGCGGCGGATCGTTCAACTGGGCACCGGGCGAGTGGACCGATGACACCCAGATGGCGACCTGCATCCTGTCGGTCCTCGCCGACGGGAGCAGCGACGTCGAGCGCGTGGCCGGGAACTTCCGGACCTGGTACCGGCACGGCCCCGCCGACGTCGGCATCCAGACCAGCACCGTGTTGTCACAGACCGGCGACCTGCGGGCCATCGCGGTCGCGCACGCACGGGCGCACCCGTCCAACTCGGCGGGCAACGGTTCGCTCATGCGCACGGCACCGGTGGCACTCGCGGCCCCCGGTCGACCCGACGTCATCGCCGACCTCGCCGCCGAGATCTCGGCGCTGACCCACGCCGACCCCTCGTGTCAGGACGCGTGCGTGCTGTGGAGCGTGGCCATCGACCACCAGGTGCACCACGCCCCGCCGAGCGACCAGCCGTGGTCCTTCGCCGAGGCCGTCCGGGTCGGCCTCGACCACCTCCCCGTCGACCGGCGAGACGAGTGGGCCGTGCTGATCCACCAGGCCGACGGCGCATCACCCCTCGAGTTCCCCAAGAACGGCTGGGTGGTGCACGCATTCCAGGCTGCACTCGCCGCCGCGACCAGCACGCCCGTTCCACCGGGGCCCGACTCCGGCCGCCACCTGCAGCTCGCACTCGAGCGCGCCGTTCGCGCCGGGGGCGACACCGACACGGTGGCGGCAATCACCGGGGCGCTCCTCGGCTCGCGCTGGGGTGCCTCCGCCGTGCCGATGGCGTGGCAACGGATCCTCCACGGACACGCCGCCGACCCCACACCGGTCCTGACCGCGGCCGACCTCGACGCGCAGGCGCGCCTGGCCGCCAACGGGGGCCGACCCGACCCCCACGGATGGCCCGGACGGTCCTCCATGGTCGACCACTACCGAGGTCTCCCGGTGCCCCCACGGGGTCGGGACGCCGAGTTCCACGGCGTCCGCTTCGGCGACGTGGTCACGCTCGACGCCGCCATCGCCGACGGGGCCCAGACCGTCGTGTCGTTGTGTCGCATGGGGACCGAGGACATCCCCGCGCACGTCGACCACCTCGTGGTCGGCCTGCACGACACCAACCACGCCGACAACCCGAACCTGGTGCTCCTGCTCGAAGAGGTCGCCGACCACGTGCAGGACGCCCACCTGTCGGGACGCAGCACCTACGTGCACTGCGTCGCAGCCGAGAACCGCACCCCGACCGTCGCCGCGGCGTGGTTGATCCGCCACCACGGCTACGACGCCGACGAGGCCCTGGCCGTCACCGGCCGGGGCCTCAACCCACCTCAGTCGTTCCTGGTCGACGGGGTCCGGTCCGTCAGGCCCGCCGACGACTGAGCCGGGGATCCCGCAGCAGCGGCGGCACGGTCGGACGACGCCACCAGCGCACCGCCGAGCAGCGCTGCTGCGGCCAGACCGAACGCGGTCACCCCGAGCGGGATGTGCCACGACGCAGCGAGCGCACTGTCGCGACCGACGTACCCGAGCCCCGTCTGGAAGAACAGCAGCAGTGCCAGCAGGGCGTTCAACGACAGCACCCACACCGGCACCTTGGCCACGAGCGCCACGAACGCGGCGACCACCGCGACGGCGAACGTCCCGTTGCCCACGAACCCGTGCACCGAGATCGAGGCACCCTCGAACAGGTGCTGTCCGGCGATCACGGCCTGCACGAGGATCAGGACGACGACCAGGACATCGAGGACGACCAGCACACGGCGCACGTCCGCACCCTAGCGATGCTCCGACTGCACGACCCGATCGCTCGGGTGGCTAGCGTCTCCGGCGTGTCCGGCCCGGCTGCCTCCCGACCCACGGTGGCCGCCAGCCGACCGATCCCGGGAGACCGGGTGGTGGACGGACGCGACCGGTTCCTCGACCTCGTCAGGGTGGTGGCGATCGTCCGGGTGCTCGTCATCCACGGTGCAGCGACGACCAGCACGCTCTGGTGGCCAGTCCCGTCGTGGATCCTGCCCGGCATGCCCCTCGTGTTCTTCACCGCCGGGGCCCTCGCCGAACCGTCGTTGCGACGCACCGGTGCCGCCAGGTTCCACCGCGATCGCCTCCGGCGACTGCTCGTCCCCTACTGGGCGGTGCTCGCAGTCGGACTCGCGACGCTGGTCGTCGGCGCAGCGATCCGCGGAGGTGACCGGTGGACGCTCCGGCCGCACCGACTCCTCGATGCGGTGGTCCCCATCGTCCAACCCCGGGTCGCTCCGGTGCTCACCGATCTGGGGACGCACCTCTGGTTCGCGTCCACCTTCGTGGTGCTGATCGCGCTGACGCCCGCACTGGTGGCCCTCCACCGCCGTCGTCCGCTCCAGCCGATGTTCACCTGCGTCGCGCTGTTCGTGGTCCTCAACACCGTCGATCGCCTCTGGGTCCCCGTCCCCATCGAGGTGCTCCACATCCCGATGTACGGGATCTTCCTGTGCGCCGGGTTCGGGTACTCCGACGGCACGCTCGTGGACCGACCGGACCGACCGACCGGAGGCCGGGTCGCGTGGCTCCGACCGTCGACCGCCGCGGTGGTGGTCGCCGTCGCCGTCGCCGTCGGCTGGACGGCATTCCTGCGGGGGACCCGGGACCTCAACCACGACCTGGTCGGACACACGTGTGTGGCCGCCGGATGGCTGGTGGCCGTCCTCGCCCTGCGGACGCCGCTGCGCCGGATCGGAACGACGTGGGCGCACCTCCTGGATCGCATCACACCTCGCACCCTCACCCTGTACCTGTGGGGGGCGCCGGCCGGTGTCGTCGCCTGGCGCATCGCAGAGCACAACAGTGCTCCGGCCGGTCGGCTCGTTGTCTACATCACGGCGACCGTGCTGCTCACCGCAGCGGCGCTGGCCGTCTTCGGCAGGCTCGAGGACCTCGCGGCCGGTCGGCGGGTCGTGACGGCGGACCGGCATCACACGTTGCGAAGCCCGCGATCCCGGGTTCGAGCGCCGACCGGCTTGATCGACCTGGGTCCCTGACCGGTCCGGCCGGCGCACCCCGACGGTGCGCCGGCCGGACCGCAGGACCCGATCAGGCGTCGCCGTGCAGGTGCGCCTGGATCTCGGCCTCGGCCTCCTCCGACAGCGAGGTCTTGATGACGCTGCCGCCGAACTTCGACAGGCCGTCGAGGGCCTTGTCGGTCGTCATCTGCTCCACGACCATGAACAGCGCCGAGGTCCCGGGCTGCATGTGCTCGCGCACCTGGTCCTGGAACTCCTTGCTGATCGAGTCCTTGGCGAGCTTGCCACCGAGTGCACCGAAGGCCGCACCGACGGCCATGCCGAAGATCGGCACGAAGAACAGGATCCCGAACAGCAGGCCCCAGAACATGCCCCAGGTGGCACCGGCGCCGACCTCGTGCTGGTTGGTCACGGTGCGGAACTTGCCGTCGTCGCTGCGGACGATGGCGGCCACGGCGTCCGGCTGGATCACCAGGTCCCGTGCGAGGACTCCGACCTCGTCCATCGCCTGCAGGGCGGTCGTGGTGTCGTCGTAGCCGATGGCGATCAGGTCGGGCATGGGGTTCTCCTCGTTCGGTGGGGGCGGTCGTGGCCTGCACTGCCGCACCTCGGCCCGGCGGTCGGGCCGTTCGCCACCCTACCGGCGTCCCAACCGGCTGCGCGACGAGCACGGCGGGTGCGCCGGGACGGCGGCACGCCCCCGGCACGCAGGCTGACGACGACCCGCACCGGAGTTGCTCCTGGCGGACGGTGTCACCCGGATCAGCGACCACAGGAGCTCCGATGGCACGACTGGACCTGCCCGACGGCGACGACGACGAACTGCTGCGGCTGTACGGCCTGTCGCCGTCCATGGGTGCGGCCGCGGGGAACTTCACCGCTGCGGTGTACGGGGACACCTCGCTCCCGACCAGGGTCCGCGAGGCGGCCCGGATCAGGATCGCCGAGTTGAACCAGTGCCCGGTCTGCCTGGACACCCGGACGACCTCGGACCCCGATGGGCTCACCGAGGACGAGTACCTGCGGATCGCCGACTGGCGGGACGTCGGGAGCTTCTCGGAGCGCGAGCGGATCGCCGTCGAGTTCGCCGAGCGGTTCACCTCCGACCACCTCGGACTCGACGACGAGTTCTGGGCCCGGGCCAGGGCGGCGTTCACCGACGTCGAGTTGTTCGAGCTCGGGGTGTGCTGCGCGAGCTGGCTCGGACTCGGCCGGATGACGCAGATCTTCGGGGCCGGCGTGTCGTGCCGGATCGAGCTCTGAGGGACCCCGACTGAGAGGCCGCTCCGTTGGTGGCCGTCGCGCCCGGGCCGGGCGCTGCATCCTCGCTACCGTGCCCGTCGTGCACCGACGCCTGATCGCCGCCTGGAGTGTCCTGACCCTGCTCGGGCTGATCGCCGTCGGGTGCTCTGCCTCCTTCGAGGACCGGGCGGCCGGGCGCGACACCGGGCCGACGACCACCGACGACCGGGCGACCGGCGGCGGATCCGCACCGGCGACCGGTGAGTCCGGTCCGATCGACTGGGCGGCGTGCGAGGACTCCGCTGCGTCGCTCTCCGGCCTCGAGTGCGCGACGCTCGAGGTGCCCGTCGACCCGAGCGAACCCGACGGACCGACCACGTCGATCGCACTGGCCCGCTCGCCCTCGACGGGTCGGCCCGACGAACGCATCGGCTCCCTCGTGCTCAACCCCGGCGGACCCGGCGGGTCGGGCATCGAGTTCCTGGCGTCCGTCGCACCGGCGTTCCCGGCCGGTGTGACCGACCGGTTCGACCTGGTGTCGTTCGATCCCCGCGGCGTCGGAGCGTCCGACCCGGTCCGGTGTCTCGACGACGACGAGAAGGACGAGGAGCTCGCCGTCGACCTGACCCCGGACGACCCGGCGGAGCAGGCAGCGGTCGATCGGCTCGCCGACCGGGTCCGCACCGAGTGCGAGCGCCGCAACCCTGAGCTGTCCCGCCACATGAGCACCGCCGACGTCGCCGCAGACGTCGACCGGATCCGTGCGGCGGTCGGCGACGAACAGCTGACCTACCTCGGCTTCTCCTACGGGTCGTCGATCGGGGCCGCCTACGCCACCCTCTACCCCGACCGGGTGCGGGCGGTGGTGCTCGACGGGTCGACCGACCCCAATGCGTCCACCGAGGACCAGGCGCTCACCCAGGCCACCGGTTTCGAGCGGGCACTCGACCGGTTCGTGGCGGCCTGCGACGCCTCGACGGTGTGCCCGCTCGCCCCTGACGCGCGTCGCCGCATCGACGAGGCGCGGGCATCACTCGAGGCCGAGCCGGTGCAGGTCGACGCGAACGGCATCCAGCGGACCCTCGGTCCGGACCTGTTCGACTTCGGTCTCGCCACCGCCCTGTACGACACGGCGCTGTGGCAGTCGACGGCCAAGGCGGTCGCCGAGGTCCGGTCCAGCGGGGCCCAGAAGCTGCTCGCCCTGGTGGACCGTCAGGTCGGACGCAACGAGGACGGGACCTACGACAACTCCTCGGACGCACAGATCATGGTCAACTGCTCCGACGAGGTCGACCGCCTCGACGCCACGGCTGCCGCAGCGGCCGAGGCCCGGATCGTCGCCGCCGCGCCGCGCTTCGGTCGCCTGCTCGGCAGCGGACTCGACGACTGCAGCAGCTGGCCGGAGCCGGCCAACCCGATCCCGCGCATCTCGGCGCCGGATGCCCCGACGGTCCTGGTGGTCGGGACCGTGGGCGATCCGGCCACCCCCTACGAGTGGTCGCAGCGCATGGTCGAGGCGCTCGGCTCGGCCGAGCTCCTCACCTACGAGGGTGACGGGCACACGGCGTTCCTCACCGCCGGGCCGTGCATCTCCGACGCCGTGGTCGCCTACCTCGTCGACCTGCGTGTCCCCGCTGCGGGGACGAGGTGCCCGGCGGCGGCCGGGGCCGATCCGTTCGAGGGCCTCGCGGAGACCGTGATCGAGCAGCTCGCCGCCGGTGGACTCCCGCGTTCGCTCGCCGAGTGCATCGTGGGTCGGATCATCGACGAGGTCGGCGAGGACGAGTTCGAACGGATCATCCTGGAGAACGACGCCGAGGCGCTCACCAAGCTCGCCACCGCCCAGACGCTCGCCTGCGCCACCACCCAGCCCCGGGACTGATCGGCGCCACCGCGCGGCCGTCCGCGCCGTGACCGGGCCCGGCGGCCGGTGGTTCAGGTCCCGGGCGAGGGGTCCGGTGCGGAGGCGCCGCCTGCCGCCGACCCCAGGTAGCCCGCCACGACGGCGTCGTGGTCACGGCGCACCGCCTCGGCGGTCCCGCTCAGTGCCACCTCACCGTGGACGAGCAGGACCGCGCGGTCGGCAACGGTCAGGACCAGGTCGGCGTGCTGCTCCACGACCAGCACGGCACAGCCCTCCTCGTCGGCGATGCGCCGGATCACCGGGATGAGCGATCCGGCGACGATCGGGGCCAGCCCCATGGTCATCTCGTCGATGAGCAGCACCCGGGGGTGGCGCACGAGGGCGAGGGCCAGGGCGAGCATCTGCTGCTCGCCACCCGAGAGCAACCCGCTGCGCCGGGCTCCGAGCGGAGCGAGCGCCGGGAACCACTCGTCGACCTGCGCCCGCTCGGCACGTCCCGCCCGCACCAGGTCGAGGTGCTCGGAGACGGTGAGCCCCGGGATCAACCCGCGGTCGTCGGGCACGTGGCACAGACCGTCCCTGGCCAGCCGGTCCGGGGCCCGGCCGAGGATCGACCGGCCGTCCAGGCGGACGTCCCCGGCGAGTGCCTGCAGCAGCCCCGAGACGGTGAGCAGCGTCGTTGTCTTCCCGGCGCCGTTCGCCCCGAGGAGTGCGACCACCTGCCCGGCTGCGACGTCGAGGCTCAGGTCGCGCACCACGGCCGAGCCGCCGTACCCCGCTGCGAGGGCGTCGAGCTCGAGCCGTGGTGTCACCCGGGAGCTCCTCGGTCCTCGACGCCGATCGACCGGCCGAGGTACGCCTCCTGCACACGCAGGTCGTCGCGGATCTCCGCCGGCGGACCCGAGGCGATCACCGATCCGAAGTCGAGCACGACCACCCGGTCGCAGCTCGCCATGACGAGCTCCACGTCGTGGTCGACCAGCACGACCGCCCGGTCCCGTTCGGCGATGGAGCGCAGGTGCTCACCGAACCTCCGACTCTCGGTGGTGTCCAGGCCGGCCGCCGGCTCGTCGAGCAGCAGCACCCTGGGCCGACTGGCGAGCGCCCGGGCCACGCCGACCAGCTTCTGGGTCCCCTGGGGCAGGTCGGTCACGAGCGACCCGGCGACACGGTCGAGCCCGAGGCCTGCGAGCAGCTCGGGGTCGGCTCCTCCGACCGGAGTCCCCCGGGCGGCGCGTCGGCGCGGCCGGAGGATGTCGGCCATCACGTCCCGCACGCCCGCCGACGGCTCGGCGACCTCCAGGTGCTCGGCCACGGTGAGGTCCTCGAAGAGCTCGACCGCCTGCCAGGTGCGGACCAGGCCGGCCCGCACCCGCTCGTGCGGGGGTCGACCGCTCACGTCGACCCCGTGGACACGCACGACCCCACGGTGGGGGACGAACCCCGTCAGGGCGTCGATCGTCGTGGTCTTGCCCGCACCGTTCGGCCCGATGAGCCCGAGGACCTCACCGGGCGCGACGGAGAAACTGACGTCGCTGACGGCGGCGATGCCGCCGTAGCTGACACCGAGCCCCACGACCTCGAGGGCCGGTGGGTGCTCCGGTCCTCCCCCGCCGTCCGCCACGTGCGAACCCTAGCGACAACCCACCACCACAGGGCCCGGCCCGTCAGCGCAGCAGGCTGGCGAATCCCCACACGGCGGCGACCAGGCCGACGAGCACGAACACGACCGCCCGGCCCACGGGGATCTCGGTGCCGGACCGGCCGGCACGGACCAGGGCCAGGCCGTTGCCGACCACCATGGCGGCACCGAGCGCCAGGATGATCCACGGGAAGAAGTCCTCGCCGAGCAGCAACGTGCCGTCGTTCTGGGCGAACAGCCCCTCGCCGGCGAGCCGAGCGACGGGAACGGTCACGGGGAGTGGGACCACGTCCTGAATCTGCCACGCCGGGTGTGATCCGGGGCCGAATCCCGGGAGAATCTCCGAAAATCCGGAGAATCGCTACAGCCCACCACCGGACGTGACGATACTCCCCCTGTCGGTGGTTTCGCCCCCACCGGCCAACACAGCCGGGGCAATGGAGCGGGGGACACACATCTCCCTCCAACGCATCGCCAACCAGCGCCCTCGGGTGCTGGCGCCTCGTGGCCCTCGCTCCGCCCCGCTGCTGTGACCCTCCGGCCGAGCCGCCCGGCTCGGCCGTCGTCGCATCCGGGGCCGGACGTGACACCGTCGCGGACGAGCGCCGAGAATGTCGGGATGAGCGACGGATCCGGCACCGACCACGACGACGTCCGACTCGAGTCCAGGGACCGGCCGTGGATGATGCGGACCTACTCCGGACACTCGACCGCAGCGGCCTCGAACGAGCTGTACCGGACCAACCTGGCCAAGGGCCAGACCGGGTTGTCCATCGCGTTCGACCTGCCCACCCAGACCGGGTACGACCCCGACGATCCGCTCGCCCGCGGCGAGGTCGGCAAGGTCGGCGTGCCCGTGGCGCACCTCGGCCACATGCGCACCCTGCTCGACGGGATCCCGCCCGGGACCATGAACACGTCGATGACGATCAACGCCACCGCGGCGTGGCTGCTCGGCCTCTACGTCGCCAACGCCACCGAGCAGGGTGTCCCCACCGAGGACCTGCGCGGCACCACGCAGAACGACATCGTCAAGGAGTACCTCTCACGCGGGACCTACATCTTCCCGCCGGGGCCGAGCCGACGACTGATCGTCGACATGTTCGCCTACTGCAACCGGCACATCCCGCACTGGAACCCCATGAACGTGTGCTCGTACCACCTGCAGGAGGCGGGGGCGACACCGGTCCAGGAGGTGGCGTACTCCCTGGCGTGCGCCATCGGCGTGCTCGACGCAGTCCGTGAGTCCGGTCAGGTGGCACCCGACGCCATGTCGTCGGTGGTCGCCTCGGTCAGCTTCTTCGTCAACGCAGGCATGCGGTTCGTCGAGGAGACGGCCAAGATGCGGGCGTTCACCCGCATGTGGGACCGGATCACCGCCGAGCGCTACGGCGTCACCGACCCCCGGGCGCGCCGCTTCCGCTACGGCGTCCAGGTCAACTCCCTGGGTCTCACCGAGGCCCAGCCCGAGAACAACGTCCCGCGGATCGTGCTCGAGACCCTGGGGGTCACACTGTCCCGTGACGCCCGGGCGCGCTCCATCCAGCTCCCCGCCTGGAACGAGGCACTCGGCCTGCCCCGACCCTGGGACCAGCAGTGGTCGCTGCGGATCCAGCAGGTGCTCGCCAACGAGACCGACCTGCTCGAGTACCCAGACCTGTTCGAGGGGTCCGTCGTCGTCGAGCGGCTCACCGACGAGATCGACGAGGCCGCCCAGGCCGAGCTCGACGAGGTGCTCGCCCTCGGGGGCGCCTTCGAGGCGATCGACGAGCTGAAGCGACGGCTCGTCGTGTCCCACACCGAGCGTGTCCGGCGGATCGAGTCCGGCGAACAGGTCGTCGTCGGGCTCAACTCGTTCACCGAGTCGGCGCCGTCACCCCTGGGCGGTCAGGACAACATCCTGGTCGTGGACCCGGCGGTCCAGGAGCAGATGGTCGCCGACGTGCGTGCCTGGCGGGCGGAGCGGGACCAGGCCGCGGTCGACCGGGCGCTCGAGGAACTCGCCCGCGTCGCTGCGACCGACGAGAACATCATGCCGGCGACGATCGAACTGGCCCGGGTGGGTGGGACGACCGGCGAGTGGGCCGGCACCCTGCGCGGCGTCTTCGGCGAGTACCGGGCGCCCACCGGCGTGGGCGCGGCGACGATCGGTGGCACCTCGGAGCAACTCCGGGTGATCGCCGAACGGATGCGGGCGCTCCCCGGCGGTCCGCCGCGGATCCTGGTGGCCAAGCCCGGTCTCGACGGGCACTCGAACGGCGCGGAGCAGATCGCCGTCGCCGCGCGGGACGCCGGGATGGAGGTCATCTACCAGGGGATCCGGCTGACACCCGAGCAGATCGTGGCTGCCGCCCGGGACGAGGACGTGGACCTGGTGGGACTCTCGATCCTGTCGGGGTCGCACATGGAGCTGATCCCCGAGGTCGTCCGGGGCCTGCGGGACGCCGGTGTGGACGTCCCGGTGGTCGCGGGCGGGATCATCCCCGAGGACGACCGTCCGACGCTGCTCGAGCTGGGGGTCGCCGCAGTGTTCACCCCGAAGGACTTCGAGATCAGCCGGATCATGGAGCAGATCGCCGACCTGGCGGTCGCTGCGAACTGAGGTCCCGTCGCTGCCCCACCCGGAGGGCGGAGGTTGCGATCCCGCAGGACCGGCGGCATCGTGGAGGCCCTGACGATCGGGGGGTCCACCGTGGACGGTCGCTTCATCTCGCTCGCATCCGGTCTGGTCGGCGCCGCGCTCGGTGCGGCGGGGGTCGTGACCGGATCGGCAGCGCTCGGGGCCGGAGCGGGTCTGGCCGCACTCGTGGCCGGTGTGGTCGCCCTCACCATCCGTCCGGCGAACTCCGGTGGGCCCGGCGACACGGTGGCGGGTTCCGCAGCAGTCGACGGTGAGCTCGATGCCACCCGGCGACAGGTGGCCGACCTCCAGTCCGAGGTGGCTGCGCTGCACGAGGCCCTCGACGCGAGCCGGGCGAGCGCCGATGGCGCCCAGCCCGGGCTGACCGACCTCACCTCGGGCCTCTTCACCGAGGCGTACTTCCACGTGGCGCTCGAGTCACGGCTCGCGGCGGCTCGCCGTCACCTGCGACCCGTGGCGGTCAGCCTGTTGCGCGCCGTCGAGGGACCGCCCGGCGAGACGGTCGTCGCACCGCCACCCAACCGGCTGGCCGACGCGATCCGCGAGACGATCCGCGAGGCCGACATCGCCTGCAGGCTCGACGACGGGACCTTCGCCGTGGTGCTCGAGGACACGCCCGAGAACGGTGCGGTGTGGACCGCCGAGCGCATCCGCCGGAACCTGGTGAGCCGCCACGGCACCCACACGGTGTGGGCGGGCATCGCCTGCTACCCGGCCCACGCGTTCTCGAGCGACGAACTGTTCCGCCAGGCCGAGGCCGCCCTGGCCGCGGCGCAGGACTGGCGGCAGGACCGCATCGAGGTCGCCGTCAGCGAGTGACTGGCGGCAGGACCGCATCGAGGTCGCCGTCAGCGAGTGACCCCTCCCCTCAGCCGTCCTCGGTGGGCAACGGCTGCCCGGCCCAGCGGAGCCTGCCGGGCGTGGCGGACAACCGGGCGATGAGCCCGGGCATCGGGACACCGTCGAGGACCTGGATCGAGCCCCGCTCGAGGATGTGCGGGTCGGTGGAGATCCCGGCGACGTCGAGCACCGGTGCTGCGGCCGCACCCGCCCGCTCGAACTCGTCGAGGACCGCGTCCGCCGGTCGCGACCCGATCCACTCGGCGAGGTGGGCGTCGATCTCGTCGCGGTGCTCGAGCCGCCCGGTGAAGGTCGACAGTCGGGGGTCACCGCCCAGGCCGACCAGGCCGAGCACGCGTGCCGCCACCGAGTCGGAGCTGCTGGACACGGCGATCCACACTCCGTCCGCCGACCGGTAGGTGTTCCGGGGAACGGTGCAGAAGATCCCGCCGCCGAGTCGCTCCTGACTCACGCCCTCCAGGCCGTAGCGGGTGATGAGCGGTCCCATGAGCTGGAGCATCGTCTCGACCAGGTTGACGTCGACCACCTGACCGACACCGGAGTGCAGGGCCACCATCGTGGCGAACGCTGCGGCGAGCCCGGTGACCTCGTCGGTCAGGGCGATCGGCGGGAGCAACGGCGGTCCGTCGACCTCGCCGTTGAGCGCTGCGAAGCCCGACAGTGCCTCGGCCTGCGTGGCGAACCCCGGGCGATCCCGGTACGGACCGGTCTGCCCGTACCCGGTGACGCGGGTGACCACGAGTCGCGGGTTGCTCGCGATCAGGTCGGCCGGATCCAGTCCCAGCCGCTCGAGCGTGCCCGGGCGGAAGTTCTCCACCAGCACGTCGGCGTCGGCGCACAGGGCACGCATGGTCGCCAGGTCCTCGGGTTCCTTGAGGTCCAGGACGACCGACCGCTTGTTGCGGCTGACGATGCGCCACCACATGGACGTGGTGCCGTCGGGCGAGGTCGGATCGTCCCAGCCGAGGCGGCGCAGGCTGTCACCGCCGTCGGGACGCTCGACCTTGACCACGTCGGCGCCGAAGTCGGCCAGGTAGCGGGCGCAGTTGGGACCGGCGAGCACCGTCGAACAGTCCACGACCCGCACGTCGGCGAGCGGGCCGGGTGACACCTCGGTCCCGTCGGGTTCGGCGGCGGTCGTGGCGGAGGTCGTGGCGGAGGTCGTGGCGGAGGTCGTGGGTTCGCTCACCCGGCCATCGTGCCCGGCGGCGAACCGGACCGGCCAACCGTGGGCCGCGGCCGCTCAGCGACGAACGGCCAGGTCGATCGCGAAGCAGCGGTCCGACGAGCGTCCCCGGGCGTAGGCCGGGTAGGCCCCTGCGAACATCCCCCGACAGCGCTCGCTCCAGGCCAGTGCATCAGGAGCGGTGATGCGCCGGTGCACCTGCAGGACCAGGTCCTCGTAGACCCGGTACTCGGCCCACGAACCCGGGTAGTCCTTCACGCAGGCCACCTCGGCGAACGGAACGCCGGGTGCCTCGGGGAGCGCCACGACCGAGTTCCGGTGCGTGTGGCCTGCGAAGTACCCGGCGAGCATCGGGCGGCGGCCGAACACGGCGGCGAGGGCCTCGGACTGGTCGGGCACGATGCCGAAGCACCGGTCGGTCCGCTCCTCGACGGACGGGTCCCACACCGGGTGGTGGCCGAAGACCAGCACCGGCCGGTCGGCCCGGGCGCCGAGTTCGTCGAGCCAGTCGAGTTGCTCGGGCGAGATCCGGCCGTTGACGGTGGCCGTGCGGGACGTGTCGAGCACGGCCAGGGCCACCCCGTCGAGGGTCCGCTCCTGCGTGGGCAGGTTCGCCACGTCCAGACCGTGGTAGCTCTCGTGGTTGCCCCGGACGTGGAGGAGCCGGTCACCGAACGCCGAGCCGTAGACGTCGAGGAACCGCTCGTACTCGTCCACGGTCCCGTTCGAGGTCAGGTCGCCCTTGACCACGACGGCATCGGGCCCGAGCGACGAGATGTCGGCCACCGCGCCGGCGTTCATCACCTCGGGGTAGGGCGTCGCTCCGGGTTCCACCGAGAACGTCTCGACGTCGTCGTGTCCGTCGACGTGTCCGCACACGGTCTCACCGAAGTGCACGTCGTTGACCGTGGCCACCCGGGCGAGGAGCTCACCCCGGCGGGGCAGCGTCCGCACCACGTGGCCGTCGAGGTCGACCTCACTGTCGGGCGGCAGCGAGTCGAACACCCGCTGCGCCGCGCCGCGCCAGACGACCGCCTCGTCGTCGGCCAGGGTCAGCAGCTCGGGGTGCGCCACGCCGGTGAGGATACGGGCGGTCGGACCCCCTGCGGGACCGGTACCGGTCGGCGGAACCGACTCAGGCCGGACGGTCCCTGCGGGCCGGAACCGGTCGGGTCCACCAACGACCCGACCACCGCCAGCTCGACGTCCCGGTCACCGCCGGCGACACCGCCGCCGGTGCGAGCACCACCTCGAGCGCTGCAGCGATGGCCGCCGCCTCCTCGGCGGTCGGCTCGGGGTGGACGTGCGATCCGGTGCTCACAACGGGATGTTCCCGTGCTTGCGCTTGGGCAGCTCCTCGCGCTTGGTGCGCAGGACCTCGAGCGCGGCGATCAGCTCGCGTCGGGTGTCGGCCGGGTCGATCACGGCATCGACGTAGCCCCGGTCGGTCGCCTCCCACGGGTTCAGGTACGTCTGCTCGTAGGTCTCGATCAGCTCGGCCCGCCGTGCGACCGGGTCCTCGGCGTCGGCGAGCTCCCGACGGTTGACGATCTCCACGGCTCCGGCGGCACCCATCACCGCCAGCTCGGCCGACGGCCAGGCGAACGCCAGGTCGGATCCGATCGACTTGGAGTCCATCACCACGTAGGCACCGCCGTAGGCCTTGCGGGTGATGACCGAGATCCGCGGGACCGTCGCCTCGCAGTAGGCGTAGAGCAACTTGGCGCCGTGGCGGATGATGCCTCCGTGCTCCTGGTCGACACCCGGCAGGAACCCCGGGACGTCGACGAAGGTCACGAGCGGGACGTTGAACGCGTCGCAGGTCCGCACGAACCGGGCCGCCTTGGACGACGACTCGATGTCGAGCACCCCGGCGTACATGGCCGGCTGGTTGCCGACCACGCCGACCGGGCGGCCACCCAACCGGGCGAACCCGCAGGTGATGGACCCGGCCCACGACGCTGCGTACTCCATGAACTCACCGTCGTCGACCACGGAGCGGATCACGTCGCGCATGTCGTAGGGCTGGTTGGCCGAGGCGGGGAGCAGGTCGTACAGCTCCTCACAGCGACGGTCCTCGGGGTCGTCGGTGAACTCCTCGGGCGGCTCCTCGAGGTTGTTCGACGGGAGGAACGACAGCAGGTACCGGACGTCGTCGAGACACGCCTTGTCGTCCGCCGAGATGAACTGGGCCACCCCGGAGGTGCCGGTGTGGATGCGCGCACCACCGAGCTGTTGCTGACTGACCTCCTCGCCCGTCACCTGCTTCACCACATCGGGGCCGGTGATGAACATGTAGGAGGTCTCGTCCACCATGAAGATGAAGTCGGTCATGACCGGGCTGTAGACGGCACCCCCGGCGCACGGGCCCATGATCACGCTGATCTGCGGGGTGACGCCCGACGCCTTCACGTTCCGGTAGAAGATCCCGCCGTAGCTGGCGAGCGAGACCACACCTTCCTGGATGCGGGCACCAGCGCCGTCGTTCAGGCCGATCACCGGCGCGCCGACCTTGAGGGCCAGGTCCATCAGCTTGTGGATCTTCTCGGCGAACACCTCGCCGAGCGCCCCGCCGAACACGGTGAAGTCCTGCGAGAACACGAAGACCTTCCGGCCGTCGACCGTCCCCCACCCGGTGACCACCCCGTCGCCGTACGGACGCTCGCCGAGGGCGTCCCCGGCCCGGTGCCTGGCCAGCATGTCGAGTTCGTGGAACGACCCCTCGTCGAGCAGGTAGTCCAGACGCTCCCGGGCGAGGAGCTTCCCCCGCTCGTGCTGTCGGTCGATCGAGCGCTGCGAGCCGGGTGTCAGCGCCGCCCCCTGGCGCTCGACGAGGTCGTCGACGAGGCCGCGAATCGGTCGGTCCATGCACGACACGGTAGTGGTGGCCTGCCGCAGCGCCCAAAGGCGCGCACGAGTGCGGTCCCACCCTGATCCGGGTGGGGTCGTGACCGGGAGCATCCGTGGGGTGTAGAGAAGGGCCCGTGGACCTCCCGGTGCCGAACCCGCTCAAGCCCATGCTGGCCCGGGCCGAGCGCGAGGTGCCCGAGGGTGACCTGCTGTACGAACCCAAGTGGGACGGGTTCCGCTGCCTGGTGTTCCGGGACGGAGCGGAGCTGCTCCTGCAGAGCCGGAACGGACGTCGGCTCACCCGGTACTTCCCCGAGCTCGTCGACCCACTGCTCGAACAGCTCCCGGACCGCTGCGTGCTCGACGGCGAGCTCGTCGTGGTCGGACCCGCCGGGCTGGACTTCGAACTGCTCTCCGACCGGATCCAGCCGTCCGCCGGTCAGATCGCACGACGCTCGGGCGTGTCGCCTGCGAGCTACGTCGCGTTCGACCTGATCGCGCTCGACGACCGGGACCTGCGTGACGATCCGCTACGGGAGCGACGGGCACTGCTCGCCGACCTGCTCGCCGAGGCGCGCGCCCCGCTCCACCTGACGCCGTCGACGGACGATCCCGATCGTGCCCGTGCGTGGTTCGACCGGTTCGTCGGTGCCGGGT
Organism: uncultured Actinomycetes bacterium; assembly: GCA_903852755.1. Lineage (GTDB taxonomy): Bacteria > Actinomycetota > Acidimicrobiia > Acidimicrobiales > Microtrichaceae > SXMI01. The sequence continues at coordinate 19,786 of CAINRS010000137.1, forward strand.
TCGACGGCGTGGTCGCCAAACCCCTCGACGGGACCTACGTGTCCGACAAGCGTGTGCAGATCAAGGTGAAGCACCACCGCACGATCGAGTGCGTCGTCGGCGGGTACGTCCCCCACAAGGACGGCGGGGTCGGCTCGCTCCTGCTCGGACTGCTCGGTGGCGCCCCGCCGACGCTCCGGCGCACGGGCGCCTGCAGTGCCTTCTCGAGCGCCAAGCGGCGCACGATGGCCGCCGAGCTGTCGAGCCACGTGGTCGACGAGGTGGACCACCCTTGGTCCGCCGGCGACGACGCCCCCGACGCCGGGTGGGTCCCGCTCGACTGCTCGCTCGTCGTCGAGGTGACGTGCGAGAACGCCGACGACGGCGTGCTGCGCCACCCCGCACGGTTCGTCCGGTGGCGGCCCGACCGGTCCCCCGGGTCCTGCTCGGTCGACCAACTCGACGCCCCGACGCCGGTGGAGTTCACCGAGCTGTTCGGCCAGAGCGACGCGTAGGCCCCACCGCCCGCACCGCCCCGATCGGTGGTGGCATGATGGCCGGGCCCGCACGCAGCTGCGCCGACACCGGGGGAACGATCGGTCGGTGACGCCGTACGTCGGGCACGGACGACGGTGAGGGGGGACATGCGACGATCAGCCAGTCCGACTCCACGACGCACCACGACGGTGCTCGCCGCTGTGGCCGGGGTACTGGCGCTGTTCGGCGCAGCGTGCAGCGAACCGGAGCCGACCGCGGCGACGAGCACCACGGCGCTCCCGATCGCCACCGACTCGGTGGAACCCTCGGCCGGTGACGGCACCACGGTGCTCTCCAGGTTCCAGGGGTCGTCGTGGTTCACCGGAGCGGTACCGGCTCCGGCCGCAGCCGACACCGGAGCCGCGCCGATCAGGATCGGCTTCACCAACGTCGACTCGGGTCCGATCGGCGCGTTGCCCGAGCTGCACGCAGCCGCCGATGCCGCCGTCGCGCTCATCAACGGTGAGCTCGGCGGCGTGGGCGGGCGGCCCGTCGAGCTCGTCCCGTGCATCCTGTCGAACCCACTCTCGGCCGACGAGTCGCAGGCGTGCGGGCGACAGTTCGCCGACAGCGGTGTCGTGGCCGTCCTCGGGGGCATCGGGTTGTCCAACGGCCCCATGATCGACGTGCTCGAGCAGAACGGGATCCCCTACGTGGGCGGCATCCCACTCAACAGCCCCGAGATGACGAACCCGCAGTCCTTCCAGTTCTCCGGAGGGAGCCCCGGGGCGTTCGTCGCCTTCGCACAGGACGCCGTGGAACGGGTCGGGGCGGAGCGGATCGCGATCCTCTTCGCCGAGTACCCGGCCATCCAGGACGCCGCGCTGAACTACGGCGCGGCCGTCGCCCGGGCCCTCGGGGCAGAGGTCGTCGAGGTGCCGTTCCCGATGGTCAGCCAGGACTACTCCGCCGCCGCCCAGAAGGCGGCCGAGTCCAACCCGGACGCGATCTTCGTCGGCGCCGCCGACCTGGCGTGCGCCCCGATCATGCAGGCCCTCGCGGACCTCGGCTCGACGGCCGAGGTCTACATGGTCGGCGCCTGCGCCGATGCCAAGCAGATCGACAAGGTCGGCGTCGACCGGGTGCTCGGCTACCTGTTCAACGTCGAGGGGCGGATCGACCAGGGGGACGGGCTGGCCGACACCGAGATCTACACCCTCACCATGGAGCGGTACGCGCCAGGCACCAACGCCCGGTCGGCGGCGACGGTCGGGTTCCGCTCCGCCATGAACCTCTGGGCGGTGCTCGACCGGCTCGGGCCCGACGCGACGTCCGCTCAGGTGACCGAGGCCTTCCGCTCCGCCCGCGACGTCCCGAGCTTCGACGGCCACCCGTACTCCTGCGGCGGGTCGCTCATCCCCGCCCTGCCGTCGATGTGCGCACCGCAGGAGGTCATCGCCGAGCTCACGGGCCCGTCGCAGTTCGTCGAGGCCTCGGACGGGTGGATCGACGTCCCCGGTGTGCTCGAGCGCCTCGGGATCGCCGCCCAGCCGCCCGGCTGATCCCGACCGGAGCCGACCATCACCTCCACGCTCGCCTACCTGATCCTCGGTCTCGGCGGCGGCGCCGTGATCGCCGCCCTGGGGCTCGGGGTGGTCGTCACCTACCGCAGCGACGGCGTGGTGAACCTGGCGCACGCGGCGATCGGCTCGTTCCTGGCGTTCGCGTTCTACGAGTTCCGGGAGACGGGCGACCTCGTCCTGCCGCTCGTGGGACTGCCCAACCGGATCCCCGTGATCCCCCGTCCGACGGTCGCCACCGCTCTGGCCGTGATCGTGGTCTACGGCGCGGCGATCGGACTGCTGCTGCACGCGCTCGTGTTCCGGCGGCTCCAGCGGGCCCCGTCACTGGCGCGGGTGGTGGCGTCGATCGGACTGTTCCTCTACGCGTGGTCCGTCATCGGCCTGGAGTGGCCGCTGTCGCCGAACGTCCGACCGCTCCTGCCCCGGGACAACGTCGTCGTGCTCGATCGACTGGTGGGGGTCGACCGACTCGCGCTGGCCGGCATCGTCGTGGTCGCGACGGCACTCCTGTGGCTGGTGAGCACCCGGACCCGGTTCGGCACCGCCACCACAGCGGCCGCGGAGAACCGCAAGGGGGCGGTGCTGCTCGGCATCAACCCCGACCGACTGGCGGCGTGGAACTGGATGCTCGCAACCGTGTCGGCGGGACTCGTCATGGTGCTCGCCGCCCAGGTCATCTCGCTCGACCCGCTCAACAACTCGCTGCTGATCGTGCCGGCGGTCGCAGCGGCACTCCTCGGCGGGTTCCGTTCCTACCCGCTCGTCGCTGCGGCGGGGCTGGGCATCGGCATGCTCCAGTCCCTGCTGCTGAGCATCCAGGCCGACGTCGACTGGCTGCCCGACATCGGGCTCCAGCAGGGGCTCCCGTTCCTCATCATCGTCGTCGTCATGGCCGTGCGGGGCGACAGCCTGCCGACCCGCGGGGCGGTCCGTGAGGGCCGGTTCCCGGCGGCGCCCGAGCCGACCGGCGTGGTGCCCGTGACCGTCGCGCTCACCGCCGTCGCGACGGGAATCCTGGTGTGGGGGGCATCGGACCTGCGGGCGGCGGTGATCACCTCGTCGATCTTCGCCCTGTTCGCGCTGTCGGTGATCGTGCTCACCGGGTTCGTCGGCCAGATCTCGCTGGCGAGCTACGCCTTCGCCGGAGTGGCGGCGTTCACCATGGTCAGGTTGTCCGACGCCGGGGTGCCGTTCCCCCTCGCACCGGGTCTGGCCGTCGTCGCAACCTGCGGTCTCGGGGTGCTGGTCGGGATCCCGGCCGTCAAGGTCCGCGGGCTCAACCTGGCGATCGTCACGCTGGGCGCCGCCGTGGCCATCGGTGAGCTCCTGTTCAAGTGGGAGTGGTTCGTCGGGTCGATCACCGCGACCGAGGTGCCGGAACCCGGGATCGGACCGCTCGACCTGGGGATCAGCGCCCCCGGCGACGCCTACCCCCGGGCCGCGTTCGGTCTGATGTGCCTGGTGGTCGTGGTGGTGGCGGGGCTCGCCGTGGCCAACCTGCGCCGGAGTCGCACCGGGCTGCGGTGGCTCGCCGTGCGCGCCAACGAACAGGCGGCGGCCGCAGCCGGGATCGACGTCGGGTGGGCCAAGCTCACGGCGTTCTCGGTCTCCGCGACGCTCGCGGGTGCGGCCGGGACGCTGCTCGCCTACCAGCGGTCGTCGATCTCGGCCGACAGCTTCGGGGTGTTCAACTCGCTGTCGCTGCTCGCGCTCACGTTCCTGGCCGGCATCGCCGTCATGTCCGGCAGCGTGGTGGCGGGTGTCCTCGCGCCGGTCGGCGTGCTGGCGATCGCGCTCGGACAGGACGTCGGGAAGCCGTCGCCGTACCAGTTCGCCATCTCGGGGATCCTGCTGGTCCTGGTCACGGTGCTCTACCCCGACGGCATCACCGGACTCGTGCGAGCGGGCGGGCGCCGCCTCCGGGCGCGTGGGCGTCCGGAGACGGCACCGGCGACGGCCTGAGTCGACCGGGCCGAGCGGTCACTGCCGCTCGAGCTCCTCCCAGTTCACGGCCAACGGGAGTCCGTCGGGTGTCTCGGCCAGGACGACGACGACGTGGACCCCGACCGGCACCGGACCCTCGAGCCGTCGGATCCGACCCCGCTCGACCACGAGCGAGGCCCGGACCGGGAACCGGTCGAACGGATCGAACAACCGCGTCCTGACCGAGTGGATCTCCGTCGTCGTCAGCAGTGAGTTCCTCGTGGAGAAGCTGCCGCGACGTCGCCGCCGCATCTGCATCTCGATCGCCCGCTCACCCGCCGTCCCGAACTCCCGGAGGACGTAGCAGTTCCCGCAGGGACAGGTGCACGGGGGTCCGTCGGGGAAGATCCGGGGCAGGTTCGTCCAGGTCGGCTCGTCGACCTCGTCCTCCCAGTCACCGTCCTCCCAGTCACCCGGGTCACGGTCCTCTGGTCCACGGTCCTCTGGTTCACGGAGCGCCGCCTCGGCGGCCCAGGCCTCCACCTCCTCCGGGGGGACCGGGCGGTGGTCGGTCACGGCACAGCCGCACTCGCAGACGATCTCGAACTGGTCGTCGAGCATCTCGAAGTCGGTGCAGCCGCAGGAGCACTCGATGTCGTGCTCGTGGACGTGCCACCCCTCACACTCCGAGTCCTCCTCCTCGCACTCCTCGGTGCACGGGATCTCCACCGGTTGGTGGTCGATGTCCGCACACCCACAGTTGGCACAACGTTCGACTTCCCACACAGGGACTCCTCTCATCGCACCTGGCAGTGCCACCGTGCCGCTCCGAGGAGCCGGTCGGTTGGCGGATCGTCACAGGGCCAGGTCCCTCAGATCCTCTGGATGAATCACCCGTACCGTAGCACGAGTGGGTGACAGCGTGCGGCCGATCCCGTCGCGATGTTCCGTCGCGCGACGCTGACTGCCGGGGTGCGGGTCAGGACCGCTCGGCGAGGGCGCGACCGACGGTGCGCAGGACGTCGGGGGCGTCGAGCCGCTCGCACCACTCGTCGAGGGCGTCGGTCGGTCCGCTCCAGCGCCACCCGTCGACCGTGCCGACGTCGACGTCGGTCACCAGCGTGGCGAGCGTGCGGAACAACTCGGCGTCCGCACGGGACGCAGCGAGCGTGCCGGCGAGCTTGGCGGCGCCCCGCAGTCCCGGGACGTCCCACTGCCCCGGCGCGGCGGGGATGGCGTCGAGGTGGCCGTAGACGCGCAGCACCGCCGCAGCGGACTTGGCGCCCCAGCCGGGCAGGCCGGGGAAGCCGTCGGCGGTGTCGCCGACGAGCGCCAACCAGTCGGGGATGGACTCCGGTGGCACGCCGTACTTGTCGAGCACCCCGTCGGCGTCCCGGAGTTCCTCCCGGCGGCGGTCCAGTTGGACGACCCGATCACCGACCACGCACTGGGCCAGGTCCTTGTCGGGGGTGCAGATCAGCACTCGCTGCACCCGGTCGTCCGTTGCAGCCACGGCGGCGGCCGCAGCGAGCGCGTCGTCGGCCTCGAGTTCGACCATCGGCCAGACGGTCACCCCGAGCGCAGTGAGCGCATCCTCGACCCACGGGAACTGGGCGGAGAGCTCCGGGTCGATCCCGTCACCGGTCTTGTAGCCGTCCCACAGGTCGTTGCGGAACGACTCGACGGTGTGGTCCGTGGCCACCCCGAGGTGCGTCGCTCCGTCGCGGAGCATCGCCGCCACCGACCGCAGCACCCCCCGTGTCGCCCCGACCTCGTCCCCGGCGGCGTTCGTGTGGCCACCGCGGGGTGAGTAGAAGTAGCGGAACAACTCGTAGGTGCCGTCGACGAGGTGGACCTGCATGCGAGCAGCCTGACACGACGGAACGGGCAGCGCCTCCGGGGTCGGCCCGTGGTCTCGGGCACGGACTCCCGTCACGACCACCGACGGGTCGAGGCGGATCCGACTCCGGCGGCTGCTCCCCAGTGGCGCGGACCCGGCCGATCGAGGAACGGGTTGCGTACCTACAGAACGTAGGTAGAGTGCAGGGGTGCAGCAGCTCCAGCAGCGGACCCCGGGAGCCGGACGCACCAGGGCGCCGCGCACACCCCCGGCGGAGCGACGTGAACTGCTGCTCGTCGCAGCTGAGCGGCTGCTCGAGGAGGGCGGATCCGACGCCCTGCGCATGGACGCACTGGCCCGTGCCGGCGGGGTGACGCGTCCCGTCGTCTACGAGCACTTCGGTGGTCGCGACGCGCTGGTGGTCGCACTGCTCGAACGACACGCCGAGCGGGTGCGGACGCACGTCGCTGCGGCAGTGGCGACGAGCACGTCGTTCGAGGACGAACTGCGGGCCGCCACCCGCGCCTACCTGGAGGTGGCCCGACGCCACGGACCGGCGATGCGGGCGCTGGTCTCGGCATCGCACCTCTCACCCACCATCGAGGCCGTCCGCAGGAGCAACTGGGACGCCGCAGTGGAGCACTGGTCCGACCGCTACCGGGAGCGCGCCGGACTGTCCCGCCGAGATGCGGAGGCACTGGTCACGGCGCACGTCGCTGCGCTCGCTGCGCTCGCCGGATCCTGCATCGAGGGCCGGATCGGCATCGCCCGGGCCACCGACCTGCACGTCACCGCCACGCTGGCCGCGCTCGACTCCCTGTCCATCCGCCGGGTGGGGCACCCGTGACCGTCCGGCTCGACGGTCACCTGCGCCGACTCACCGGGGTCCTGATGGTGACCCTGGGGTGTGTGTCGTGCTCGTGCGTGCCGCTCCCCGACCGGGACGCTCCCCCGGCGCCACCTCCCACCACGGCACCCCCCACCACGGCACCCCCTGTCACGGCAGCCCCGACGACCGTCACCCCGAGCCCGTCGACGACCGCCCCCGTCCCGACGATCTACGAGCCCTACGCCGGCACCGTCCCGGCCGTCGAACCGGTCGGACAGCGTTCGGTCGGACAACTCCGGACCGCCGACGGCCGCATCCGCACCTACCGTCTCTACGTCCCCAACTCGATCGACCCCACGACACCGGCCCCGTTGCTGATCGCCCTCCACGGCGGGCTCGGGACGTCGGAGCAGTTCGAGGCGAACTCGGGCTTCGACGGCCTCGCCGAGTCGAACGGATTCGTGGTCGTCCACCCGGACGGCATCGGCGCACGGGCCGACGGCACGGGACCGCGGACCTGGAACGGTGGCTACTGCTGCGGACCTGCCGCTCGAGCCGACGTCGACGACGTCGGCTTCGTGCGCCAACTCATCGACCGCCTCGACACCGAACGCCCCATCGATCCGTCCCGCATCTTCGTTGCCGGACACTCCAACGGAGCGATCCTGGCCTACCGGGTGGCCTGCGAGCTCTCCGACCGCATCGCGGCGATCGGGGTCCAGGCCGGCAGCCTCGGTGTCGACACGTGCACACCAGCCCGTCCGGTGTCGGTCATCCACCTGCACGGCACCGCGGACACGAACCACCCCATCGACGGTGGCGTCGGCAGCGGCGTGGCCGGGGTGGCGTTCCGGCCGGCCCGGGACGCGGTGGAGACGCTCGCAGCAGCGGACGGCTGCTCCCCGACCCCGGTCCCCGGCGCCGATCCGACGAACCCCGACCTGACCGTCACCACCTGGACACCGTGCAGGGAGGCTGCGACCGTGCGCTACGTCGTGGTCGACGGCGCCACCCACGCGTGGATGGGCCACCCGGCGTTCTCCGAACTGGCGTCGTCGTTCGTGGGCGAGCCCTACACGGACCTCGATGCCAGCCGGGCGATCTGGTCCTTCCTCACCGCCCACCCGAGACGCTGAGCCGCCCGGCGGGCGCAACCCCTCCGGTCCGACCACCACGCGCGTACGATCCGACCGGACGCCCGGAGGCCGGGGCGACCCGGGGGGCAGGGTGGACGACGCCACGGAGACGACGACCGGCACCGCCCTGGTCTGGACCGGTGGGTCGGACTTCGAGCTCCGGTCGTTCGAGCAGCCCCGCCCGGACGCCGGTGAGCTGCTCGTCGAGGTGCACCTGGCCACGGTGTGCGGCAGCGACCTCCACACGGTCTCGGGTCGCCGACCCGGTCCCTGTCCCGGGATCCTGGGCCACGAGGCCGTCGGTGTCGTCGTCGCCTCGGGGGCGGACGGACGGTCGACGGTCGACGGTCGGCCGGTGGAGGTCGGCGACCGGATCGTCTGGGGGGTGACGGCGACGTGCGGCGCGTGCGACCGGTGCCGCAGCGGTCGGACCGCCAAGTGCCGGAACCTGCGCAAGGTCGGTCACGAACCGTTCGAGGGGCCGTGGCCGCTGTCGGGTGACATGAGCACGCACGTGATCCTCCCGCCGGGCGTGGCGGTGGTCGGGGTGCCCGACGGAGTCGCCGATGCCGCAGCGGCGCCCGCCGGCTGCGCGCTCGCCACCGCCGTCGCCGCCGTGGAGGCGCTCGGCGACGTCCGGGGGGCCCGGGCCGTGGTCTGGGGGCTGGGGCTCGTCGGCCTGTCGGCGTGTGTGGCGCTCCTCGCTGCGGGCGCAGCCACCGTCACCGGTGTCGACCCGGACCCCGGCCGACACGGGGTGGCGGTCGCGTTCGGTGCCGACGCCGCAGCTCTGCCCGACGACACCACCGCCGCCGGTCCCGTCGACGTGGCGGTGGAGGCGTCGGGCGACCCCGCTGCGGTCGCCGCGGCCATCGAGCGACTCGACGTGGGGGGTCGCATCGTCCTGGTCGGATCGGTCGCACCGCTCGGGACGGTCACCCTGGACCCCGAGTCCGTGGTGCGGAGGCTCCTCACCATCACCGGCGTCCACAACTACGAGCCCCGCCACCTGCTCCGGGCCGTCGAGCTGCTCACCACGCACGGCGACCGTCTCGCCGAGCTGGTCGCCCCACCGGTGGGTCTCGGCGAGCTCCCGCAGCTGCTCACCACGCCGCCCGCCGGTCACCTCCGTCGCTCGGTCGACCCCCGGCGCTGAGCGGTTCCCGGACCGACGGAAACGCGACCGACGGAATCCACCCGACACGCGTAGCGTCGAAACGTGTCCTCCGTCGCCCCGAGGGCCACCGACGATGCCGTCGCCACGGTCACCGACACGCGCCCGACCGGCACCGCAGGAGGCCGGATCCCCCACCTGCCGGCACTCGACGGACTGCGCGGACTCGCCGTGATCGCCGTGATCGCCTACCACTGCGACGTGCTGCCCGGGGGGTTCCTGGGTGTGGACCTGTTCTTCGTCCTGTCGGGATTCCTGATCACGTCCCTGCTGCTCGCCGAGCACCGCGACAGCGGACGGATCTCGCTCCGCACCTTCTGGGCCCGTCGGTTCCGGCGACTGCTGCCGGCGCTGCTCCTGTTCATCGCCGCGGCGACGCTCTGGGGGGCGTTCCTGGCCGACCCCGAGGTACGGACCACGATCCGCAACGACGCCCTGGCCGGACTGGCCTACGTCACCAACTGGTGGTTCGTGGCGTCAGGGGTGTCCTACGCCGGGTCGTTCAGCGCCCCGTCACCGTTCCGGCACCTGTGGTCGCTCGCCGTGGAGGAGCAGTACTACCTGCTCTGGCCCCTCGTGGTCGTCGCCTGCACGGCGCTGGGCGCCGTCGGGGCCGGGCTCCACCGTCGCCGGCTCGTCGTCGTGTCCGTCATCGGCTTCGTGGCCTCGGCCGGGTGGATGGCCCTCCTCGCCGCCACGGGGACCGGTACGGACCGCATGTACTTCGGCACCGACACCCGGGCCGCCACGATCCTGGCGGGAGTCGTACTCGCCCTCGTGCTCGAACGTCACCTCACCGGGAGCGGAGGCGACACCGCCACGACGTCGCGGCGACGGTGGCCGGTGGCCGTCGTCGCAGGCCTCGGACTCATCGGACTGATCACCGCCGTCGTGGTCGCCGAGCAACAGGACCGCTGGCTCTACCAGTTCGGGTTCCCGCTCGTGGCGGTGTGCGCAGCGGCGGTGATCGCCGGCGCCGTACTGCTCGAGGCACCGGCCCGGGTGCTGTCGGCGCGCTGGCTCCGCTGGACCGGCGAACGCAGCTACGGCCTGTACCTGTGGCACTGGTTGGTGCTCGTGGCGCTGCTCGGCCTGTGGCCCGGGGCCGGCACGCTCACCCGGCTCGTCGTCGTCTGCGTGGTCGCGGGCGCGGCCGCCGAGGTGTCGTACCGACTCGTCGAACGGCCGATCCGCACCCACGGGGTGCCCGCCCGACGACCGGTGCTCGCCGCCGTGGGCGCCACCGCGGCCGTCGCAGCGCTCGCACTGTTCACCGGCTTCCGGGCCGCACCACCACCGGAGTACCTCACGACCCGCCCGCCCGACGACCTCGAGATGCGGCCACCACCGGCGGGGCCCACCACCACGGCCGCTCCGGACACACCCGTCGCCGCACCGACGACCCTGCCGACGACCCCGCAGGCCCCTCCACCGACGCTCCCCGGACCGACCCGGGTCCTCCTGGTGGGAGACAGCGTGGCGGCGTCGCTCGCCGACGCGCTCGGCACCTCGCTCGGCGACCGTGGTGTGGCCTACGCCAGCGCCGCCTACGCAGGCTGCGGGCTGCTCGAGGGCGACCCGGCCGTTGACGACGGGAGCGTCTACCCGGCGACCGCCGCCTGCAGCGACGCCATCCCGCGGAACCAACGGGACGCAGTCGCCCGGACCGGACCGGACCTGGTCGTCGCACTCAGCTCGTGGGAGGCGGCGACCCGCAACCTGGACGGCGTCTGGTACCCGTTCGCCACACCCGAGTCGGACCGGATGATCCTGGACCTGTACCGCCGCGCCGTCGACCGACTGACCGCCGGCGGTGCCCGCGTCGCCCTGGTGAGGGTCCCCGACCCGGTACCGAGCGACCGGGGCCCGGTGGACCCCGAGCAGCTCGAACGAATCCGGCACATGAACGAGCTCATCGACAGCGTCGCCGCCGACGACCCGATCCGGGTCAGCGTCGTCCACCTCGACGAGATCGTCTGTCCCGGCACCGGGGACTGCCCGACCGAGGTCGACGGCCTGGAGCTCCGGGGACGCGACGGCGCCCACTTCGCGGAGCCCGCGACGGCAGCGTGGGTGGCGGAGCGCCTCGCGGAGCGGATCGTGACCGTGCCCCGCGGCGACTTCCGTTGACCGGGCTGCGGACGCCGAACGGGCAGACTCTGGGCGTGGAGCGGAACTTCTCCCCCTGGGCCTACTGGCGACGGCGTCAGGACGAGACACCCCGGACCGGCCGGCCCACCGACGCCGACCCGTCCACGTGGCTCGCCGGGGTCCGCTCCGCGCTCGACTCGATGGTGGGGATGTGGCCCGAACCAGTCGACCTGCGCACCGAGTCCGGGCCGGTCGTCGACGAGCCGTACGGTCGGCGGACCCGGGTGGTGTTCGACACCGAACGACACATGTCGGTCCCGGCGTGGTTGCTCGAACCCGCCGATCGAGCAGCCGGAGCCCCGGCGGTGCTCGCCGTCCACGGACACGGCCTCGACAAGGACTCGGTGTGCGGGGTCACCGAGTCGCCCGACGGGATCGTCCCCTACGCCCGACGACTCGCCGAGGCCGGGTTCGTGGTCCTGGCCCCGGACCTGCGAGGGTTCGGCGAACGTGCGGACCGGATGCTCCCGGTGGAACCGGCGGAGGAGCTCGCAGAGCAGATCCTCCGGCACCAGGGGGACTGCGGGTGGGAGCTCGTGTGCGCCCTGGTCGCCGGGACGACCCCGCTGACCCTCAACCTCTGGGACCTGCGGCGGTCGGTCGACGTGCTGTGTTCGACCACGGCCGGGGCCGGCCGATCGGTCGCCGTGGTCGGCTGGTCCTACGGCGCGCTGCTGGCGATGCTGCTCACGGCACTCGACGACCGGGTCGCCGGAGCGGTGCTGTCGGGCTGCTTCTCGTCGTGGCGGGCGGCGCACCGCTCGCCGTGGAACCTGTGTGGGCGTCAGGTGTGGTCCGGACTGCTGGGGCCGGTCGAGCACGAAGACGTTGCTGCGCTCATCGCACCCCGGCCGTTGCTCGTCGAGTCCGGGTTGGACGACCTGTTGTTCCCCGCCGACGACGCCGTCGCTGCGGTCGACGCCCTGCGTCGCACCTACGCGCTGCTCGGGGCCGACCCCGAGGACGTCGAGCACCACGTGTTCGTCGGCGGACACGAGTGGTGCGGTGATGGAGTGGTGGAGTTCCTCACGGAGCGGATCACGGGCTGACCGGAGCGCGTCGGGCCGCCACGACTGCAACACTCTCCCCGTGGCCTCCATCCGACGCTCGCAGCACATCGCCGCCCCGGCGGCCCGGGTCTGGGACCTGGTCGGGGATCCGGCCCGGATCGCCGAGTGGTTCCCGGGCATCGTCGACGCCGTCGTGGACGGTGACGAACGGACCATCACCCTGGGCTCGGGGATCACGCTCCCCGAACGGATCATCACGACCGACCCGATCACCCGACGGTTCCAGTACGAGGTGACCGGCGGGTTGTTCCGTCACCACCTGGGGACCATCGACGTGTTCGACCTCGGCGACGGGACGAGCCTGGTGTCGTACTCGACCGACGCCGAGCCCGCCGTCATGGCGCTCGTGATCGGTGGCGCTGCAGGCGCCGGACTGCGGGCCGTGAAGGAACGACTCGAGGCGAGCACCGGAAGCACGACGACGGACGGAGCCGACTGATGGGACGACGCATCCTGTTCATCACGACCGACCAGCAGCGTTACGACACGCTCGGGTGCAACGGCGGGACCGTCGGTCGGACACCGGTCGTCGACCGGCTCGCCGCCGACGGCATCCGCTACGAGCGGGCCGTCCCGCAGTCGGTGGTGTGCATGCCGTCGAGGTCCACCATGCTCACCGGCCAGCACCAGGCGACCCACGGCGTCTGGATGAACGGCGTGCCGCTCCCCGTCGATGCGCCGTCGGTCGCCGCGCTGCTGCGTGACGCCGGCTACCGCACGGCCCTGATCGGCAAGGCGCACTTCGAGCCCTTCATGGACCCCTTCGAGCGCTTCAACGAGAACCGGCTCGCCACGCTGGGCACCGACACGGTCGAGGCCCCGCAGTTCGGGGGCGGCACCGGTCCGCACCGGGGGTTCGACCACCTGCGCTTCGCCACCCACGGTGCGACCGGTTGGCTGCACTACGCCCGGTGGATCGGTGCCGAGCACCCCGAGGTGGCCGGGGACTTCTACTCGGTCGTCGACGCCGACCTGGAGGTCAACGCCGCCGGGTTCGGCGACACCGGCGCCCCGCAGGTCAAGCACAACGCGATCCCGCGGGACTGGTACCACACCGACTGGGTGGCCGAGCGCACGATCGAATGGCTCGGCGGCCTGGACGCGGACGACGACTGGTTCTGCTGGATGAGCTTCCCGGACCCGCACCACCCCTGGGACCCACCGCAGTCGGAGCTCCACCGGGTCCCGTGGCGCGACG
>CAINRS010000138.1 GCA_903852755.1 uncultured Actinomycetes bacterium
CTTCCTTCAGGAAGGTGAAGCGACGCAGTACGGGGTGGCTGGCCAGAAGCGCATCGACTTCGAGTGGTTCAGGACCTACCGCGTCCCAGCCTTCACTCCGGAGGAGCAGAGGCGGATCGTCGAGTACCTCGATACCGAGACCGCCCGCATCGACGACTTGATCTCCGAACAGGATCATCTCGTAGGGCTCGCTCAGGAGCGGGCAGGCGCCGAGCGCGAGCAGCTCTTCTTGGCTCACGATCCCGAGGCGCGACCACTCGCATCCTTCCTGGCTCAGGCCCCAACCTATGGAGTCCTCGTTCCCAGGTTCGAGGATGAGGGCGTTCCGTTCGTGCGAGTCGGGAACATCACCGGGGTCGAGGAGGGAGTCCTCCCGAACCGCTTCATCGGCCATGCACAGAGCGACGAGTACCGCCGAACGGTGCTGAGAGCTGACGATGTTCTCGTCTCGGTCGTTGGTTCGCTCGCGCACTCTGCCGTCGTGCCGCCAGGCCTCGCCGGCGCAAACGTCGCACGTGCAGTGTGCGTGCTCAGGCCGCTGCCCGGGGTGCCGTCCTCCTTGCTCGCCGAGTTCGTCCGGACTCGCATCTACCAGGACCAAGCCCAACTCGCGACCGGAACCGACACTGCCCAGCCGACCCTCAACATGGGAGATCTCGCTCGCTTCCGCACGCCGATACCCGCAGCGCCTGACCAGCGTGCTGAGCTTGCGACTCGTCTTCAGGCCATCTCAGCTGAGGGCCGGAAGCTCGTCGACGAGCTCCGACTCAGCCGGGGTTTGCTACGGGAGCACCGTCAGGCGTTGATCACAGCGGCGGTGACAGGCGGTCTGGACGCAGTCAGGGAGGGCGTGTGATGCCTGCGCACACGAGGGAGGAGCAGTTCGAGTCGGACATCGTGGGGTGGTTGACCTCTGAGGGGGGCTACGGCCTGGGTGTCGACTCGAACTACGACCCGGCGACGGGTCTGGACACGGCGGAGTTGTTCGCGTTCATCGGCGCGACCCAGGCGGACCGGTGGGAGCAGTTGGTGCCGCGTCACGGCGGTGACCGGGACACGGCCCAGCGCAAGTTCGTGGCCCGGCTCGTGTCGGAGCTGGCCCGGCGCGGCACGGTGGACGTGCTGCGCCGCGGCGTGGAGGACCAGGGGCTGCTGTTCAGGTTGATGTATGACCGGCCGGCGTCGGGGCTGAACCCGACGTTGCTGGAGCTGTACGGCAGGAACCGCCTGACGGTGACCCGCCAGCTGCACTACTCGGGGAAGAACAACAACAGCCTCGACCTGTGCCTGTTCGTGAGCGGGATCCCGGTGGCGACTGCGGAGCTGAAGAACAAGCTGACGGGCCAGAGCGTGGATGAGGCGATTGCGCAGTACAAGGAGGACCGGGACCCTCGTGATGTGCTGTTGGGTGAGCGGGCGTTGGTGCACTTCGCGGTGGATCACCGTCTGGCGTACATGACGACCCGTCTGGCGGGTGGAGCGACGCAGTTCCTGCCGTTCAACCAGGGCTCCGCGCCCGGGCAGCTGTCGTGTGGGCAGGGCAACCCGGCGAACCCGGACGGGTACGCGACCGCCTACCTGTGGGAGCAGGTGTGGTCCTACGACGCGTGGATCGACATCCTGTCCCGCTTCGTCGAGTC
>CAINRS010000139.1 GCA_903852755.1 uncultured Actinomycetes bacterium
GTTCAGGCCGTGCCGGGTCGGGTGCCGGGTCGGGTGCCGGGTCGCGTCGTGCCACGAGCCAGCGGTCGTCGGCACGTCGGGCCGCTCCTGCCGGTCCGGGCCGACGGGGCCGGGGTCGCTGAGCCGCTCCGACGACCGGTCGCACGCCCGACGACCGTCAGCGCGACCGCCGGACGCGACCCTCAGGACCCGTCAGTACGGGAGCGTGTCCAGCCAGCCCCGGAGCAGCGTGAGTGCCTGGGTGCGGAGTTGGGACACCCGAGCCGGGCTCACACCCATCGACGCAGCCACGTCCACTCCCGTCCGACCGTCGATGAACGTGCGGATCAACGCGTTCCGTTGCGGCTCGCTGAGGGACTCGATCAACGAGCGGACCCGTTCCAGGGTGCTCCGGTCCACCGTCGCCTGTTCGGGCTGCTCGTCACCACGCGTCGATGGCGGCAGGGCCGAGCGCGCACCGGTGACGTCCAGGTGGACGGGGTGTGCATCGGCGACCTGGTGCAGGGTGTGTCGCAGCAACTCGACCGTGATCCCCGCAGCAGCAGCGACGACCGACGCGGTGGCCACCGGTGCCGAGCTGCTGCTCGCGTCGTCGGCGGCAGTGTCGATCCGCCGCTGAATCGCGCGGGTCCGGGGGGTCAGTGGGTCGTTCGAACGCAGGCTGTCGGAGATGGCGCCGTCGATCCGGAACTGGGCGAACGCGGCGAAGGGAACGCCGAGCGTCGAGTTGAACCGGCCTGCGGCCTGCACCAGGCCGAGCATCCCGCACCCGACCAACTCGTCGCGTTCGATCCACTGCGGGAGCGAACGAAGTCGTCGGTCGACCGACTGCTCCACCAGATCCGTGTGCTGGTCGATCAGCGCCAGCTGTTCTGCGTTCATCGGTTGCCCCAGTGTGTTCGACCGATTGGTGTGCCCGGCCGTCACGAACGTGTCGTGCCACCGGCTGCGCATCCCCGAATGGAGAGACGGGCCACCGTGTCCCATCGTCGCTCCGGGGGCCGGGTGAACCGCAGCGAGATGAATTGATGGAAACTTGAGTCTCCGAGGGCTCCGTTCACGGGGACACGGGTCCCCGGAACAGGTCGGTGGTCGCCGCCGTGTCGATGCGGTGCACCACGGCGGTGGCCGTGTCGACCAACGTCGCACCCACGACGGTGCTGGCCCGTCTGAGGCGACCCAGCGCCTCCGGGAACGAGCAGTCGAAGCGCGCCGCCACGATGCCGATGGCCTGCTCGACGACGTTGCGCGCGGCGACCGTCTCGACGACTCGCCGGGCGATGGTGTCGGCGTCGAGCTCGGGATCGGCCTGGAGCAACGCAACGGTCGCGGCGTCGGCGAGTGCCTGCGCCACCTCGAGGTCCGGGGCGGGCAGCGGGACCGAGCAGAAGGTGTTGAGCGCACCGAGCGTCGTCCCCCGGGTGCCGAGCGGGACCGCGGCGACCGAGGTGAACCCCCGGG
Organism: uncultured Actinomycetes bacterium; assembly: GCA_903852755.1. Lineage (GTDB taxonomy): Bacteria > Actinomycetota > Acidimicrobiia > Acidimicrobiales > Microtrichaceae > SXMI01. The sequence goes on from CAINRS010000139.1 coordinate 1,462, forward strand.
AGCGGGTCGCTGCAGCGAACCGTGGCCACGGTCCGTCGGGTGCGAGCTCGTCGTCGCGCACCAGCTCACCGGTCCGGCAGCACTCGAGGCACGGCCCCTCCTCCGCCTGGAGCTGGAACAGGTCGAGCAGGTAGGCCGCTGAGTCCGACGCTCCGACGACCTCGAGTCGGCCGTTGTGGTCGACCAGCAGGATCCCGCACGCGTCGATCGGCAGCAGCTCGGTGCAGCGCTCGGCGAGCAGCATGAACACCTCTGCTGCGGGAGCGCCGCCTGCGACGGACCGGGTCAGCTCGATGAACGTCGTTGCGAGTGGATCGACCACAGGTCCGGATGGTCCGGTTGCTCGGGGTTCATTCACGTTGATGTTCCTCTCCCGAAGTCGATCGAGCGGTCGAGCACCAGGGCGGCGACCATCCCGACCGTCGTGCCGTTGGCGAACGCGTGGCTGCGGAGGATGACGAGCGCGTCGGCGACCGTCACCCCGAGCTGCTCGGACACCATGCCTGCGGCCCGGTGGACCGCCGCTCCGTCGTCCGGCCCGGAGACCGACTCCGGGACCTCGGAGAACTGGGTGAGCAGCAGGAGCGTCAACAGGGTCGACAGCACCAGTCCGTCGGCGTACTCCACCTCGGTGAGCGGGCCCGGGCGGTCCCGGTACCCCGTCACCGTGCCGATCCGGCCGGTGCCGACCCGGAGCGGGAACGAGAACGCCGCGAGGATTCCGCAGGACTCAGCGGCATCCGCGAATCCGGGTCGTTCGGCCCGCGTGGCGGTGACGTCGGCGATCATGACGGGCCAGTTGCTCGTCGCGCAGTCCCGGACCGGACCGTCACCGACGACGAGCTGTTGCTCCTCGAGGGTCCTGGCCAGCTGGTCGCTCGCCGTCACCCGGCCCGGCGCGTCGCCCATCGTCACCGTGAGCCCGGCGTGGTCCACGCCGAGCACTCCGGTCGCGATTCTGCAGCCCCGCTCCTCGAGCCGGTCGCCGAGCGCGGGGTCGGCAAGATCGTCGGCGATCTGCTTCCATCGGTCCCCGCTCACGGGCGATCCGTCACGTGCGCACCATCACCCGTCCACCGTACCGGCCGGGGGTGGGGACCCCGACGCAACGTGCGCTCGACAGCCGCAGCGGTGGTGGGCCGTCGCGGACGGACGGCTAGGTTTCGTCGATGCGCACCGGGGGACTCCGCAGGACGATCGTCGACGGCTGGCGGCAGGGGGCGCTCGTCGCCACGCTGGTGGTCGCGCTGCTCGCCGGGGCGTGCACCGACGACTCGGGGACCGAGTGGGCCGAGCCGCCGTCGACCGCCAACGCACCCTTCACCGCCTACGGCGGTATCGGACAGGCGACCGTCGTCGCCGCCGAACCCGGGTCGGTCGTCACGCTCCTCGATGCCGATGGTGTCGAGGTCGCGAGCGGCACGACCGACGCGTACGGGTCGTTCATCTTCCGGGAGCTCACGCCGGGCGACGGCTACCGGGTGGTGGCGGCGGGCGGCGGTGAGGACCTGCGCACGGTCGAGTTCCGGGTGCTCGCCGAGTCCGACACGCCGCCGCAGGAGTTCTACGACTCCCAGACCTTGGTCGAGGGACTCAACTACCTCGAGATGCGCGACGGCGTGACGCTCGCCGCAACCGTCCGGCTGCCACCGGGCAAGGACATCGACGACGGGCCGTTCCCCACGGTGATCGAGTACTCGGGCTACGAGATCGCGGCACCCGGTGACCTGCTCGCGGCCTTCGGTGGCGGCGCCCCGGACCCCCTGGCGCCGAGCGGGGCCACGGCCGTGGGCTCGGTCGTCACACCGGTGCTCGGCTTCGCGACGGTGAGCCTGCAGATCCGCGGCACCGGCTGCTCGGGAGGCGACTTCGACCTGTTCGGCCTGCCGACGGTCCACGACGGCTACGACGCCGTCGAGGCCGTCGCAGCGCAGCCGTGGGTCAAGGGCGGCAAGGTCGGGATGGTCGGCATCTCCTACTCGGGGATCAGTCAGCTGTTCGTGGCCGGCACCCGGCCGCCGAGCCTGGCGGCGATCGCCCCCATGTCGGTGCTGGCCGATCTGTACGACGGTGTCGGGTTCCCCGGTGGGATCTTCAACGACGGGTTCGCCAAGAGCTGGCTGACCGAACGGCAGCAGGACGCGCGTCCGGCCGTGGAGGGCGGCCAGGACTGGGCGAAGGTCCTCATCGAGCAGGGGGACCGGACGTGTGAGCGGAACCAGCGGCTGCGCCTGCAGACCCGGGACGTGCTGGATCTCGTGGACTCCGAGCCGTTCCGCAACCCGGTGCTCTACGACCGTCGGACCCCCCTGGACTGGGCCGAGCGGATCGACGTGCCGGTGTTCCTGGTCGGCGCCTTCCAGGACGACCAGCTCGGCGGTCACTGGGTGAACCTGGTGGAGGCGCTCGAGGGCAACCCCGACGTCTGGGTGACGATGTACAACGGCAACCACAACGACGCGCTCGGCCCCGAGATCCTGCCGCGGTGGGTGGAGTTCCTCGACCTGTTCGTCGCCGACGAGGTGCCGGAGATCCCGGCCGACGTGCTGGCGCTCGCCGGAGGACTGTACGGGACCATCGGGTCGGCCGCCGCCCCGCCGTTGCAGCAGACACGGTTCGCCGGGACCACGGACCTCGCTGCGGCCAGGGCCACGTTCGAGGAGGACCCGAGGGTCCGTCTGCTCGTGGAGGTCGGTGCGGGACCGCTCGGGCCGCGGTCGTTGCAGTCGGTGGCCGAGCTCGACTTCGACGAGTGGCCACCGGCCGGGACCGAGGCCACGAGCTGGACGCTGTCTGCAGACGGTGCACTGGTCGACACCGGCGACGGTGCGGCCGGTGCCGGGGCCGAGGTGGTCGAGGGCACGGCGGAGTACGTGGCCGACCCGTCGGCCCGGCCCGAACGGAACGTCGACAGCGGGAGCGTGGCCTACTCCGCCGACGAGCCCTACGACTGGCAGCCGGTCGCTGCCGGCAAGGGGCTCGGGTACGTCACCGGTCCGCTCGCCGAGGACCTGCTGGTCGACGGAGGCGGCAGCCTGGACCTGCGGGTCGCGGCCTCGGCCGAGGACACCGACCTGCAGGTGACGCTCAGCGAGGTCCGTCCGGACGGGCGGGAGACCTACCTGGCCTCGGGCTGGCTGCGCGCGTCGCAGCGAGCGCTCGACGAGGAGCGGTCGACCGAGGTGTACCCGGTGCAGACGCACCGGCGCGAGGACCGTGCACCGCTCAGCCCGGGCGAGTTCGTGGACGTCCGCGTGCCGATCAACCCGGTCGTCGCGTGGGTCCGCGCCGGGTCGCGACTCCGGGTGACGGTGCTGGCACCGGGTGGTGACGTGCCGCTGTGGGAGTTCGACACCATCGAGGACGGCTCGACCACGGTGACGGTGCTCCACGGGTCCGACGTGCCCTCCCGGCTGGTGCTGCCGACGGTGCCGGCCACGCCGGCGGTGACGCCGCTGCCGGCGTGCGACACCCTCCGCGGCCAGCCGTGCCGGGACTACGTTCCCGCGTCGAACGGCGGCTGAGGATCCCGGAGGCCCGCTCGTGGTCACCCCCGTCGGGTGCTCGTCCGGCCACGGGCGGTAGTCTCTCGCCCGTGCGGCGCCTCCTCCTGGTCCTCGGACTCTGCATCGTCGCGACCGCAGGTCTGGCGACGCCGGCAGGTGCCCACGCCGAGCTGACCTCGACGGACCCGGAGAACCTGTCAACGGTGACGACTCCGGTGCAGGAGGTGCGCTTCACCTTCACCAAGGCCTCGGAGCCCGTCGCCGACCGGTTCTCGGTCCGGGGACCCGACGGGCCGGTGCCGGTGGCCGGGGTCGAGTCGCTCGAGGGTGGCACGGTGGTGCTGCTGCGGGTGGCCGAGCCGCTGGACTCGGGCCGCTACCGGGTGGCCTGGGGGATCCGGGCGGGGGACTCGCACTCGATGAACGGTGCGATCGCCTTCACGGTCGAGGTGCCCGGCTCCACCGACGTGGCGGCGGACGCATCGGCCTCGCTCGCCCCCGCACCTCCGGCGTCGTCCCCGTCGACCACCGAACCGGTGCCGACCAGCGCCCCGTCGCGGTCCGACGCACCGGCCGCGGACGACCAGCAGGGCGCGGTGCCCGTGTCGGACGAGCAGGCCGCCGTCGCCGAGGGCACGTCGATCGCCGACGAGGTTGCGATACCGGTCCCCGGTGCCACCGAGGAACGGATCGCGGACGTGGTGCGGGGACTCCTCTACCTGGCACTGCTCGGCGCGGTGGGCGGTGTCGCCTACCTGGCTGCGGTCCACCGGGGGAGCCGCTCCGAGAGCGACCGGATCGTGCGCATGGTGCGCGGCGCAGGTGTGGCGGTGGCCCTGCTCGCGGTGGCCGCCGTGGTGCTCGAGGTGGTCGTGTCCGCCGGCGGCGGGTGGTCGTCGCTGGTCGATCCTGCGGCGTGGACCGACGCCCTGTCCGGCGGGTTCGGGATCGCCACGCTGCTGCGTCTCCTCGGCGCCGCCGGGGTGGTGCTGTTCGTGTCGGGCCACGTGGAGCGGGTCCGGATCACCACCCCACCGGGTGACACGACCGAGCCGGGTCCGACCGAGGTGCCCGGGGTCCCGGGTGCGACCATCGAACCGCTCGTCGAGGAACCGGTGCCCGACGGGGGCGGTGTGGCGGTCGCGCGGCGAGTGGTGCGTCGTCGTCGGAGTCGCGACGAGGTGGTCCGGGTCGTCCCGTCTCCGATCGCGTGGCTCGGCGTCCTGGCGCTGCTCGCCTCGGAGACCTTCACCGGCCACACGGCGTCGACGGACCCACGCTGGCTGGTCGCCACCTCGGACGTGGTGCACCTCGCCGCGGGAGCGGTCTGGGCCACGGGAGCCGTCCTGTTGTGCTGGACCCTGTGGCAGCGCGGCCGGGTGCGGCCGGGTGACCCGGTGTCGCCGTCGGTGCTGCGGTTCTCGACCCTCGCCGGATGGGCGCTGCTCGCCGTCGCCGTCACCGGAGCGATCCAGTCCGGACTGATCCTCGGTTCCGTCGAGGCGCTCGTGACGACCACGTTCGGCCGGGTGCTCGGAGCGAAGGTCCTCGTCGTCGCAGCGATCGCCTGGACCGGATGGTGGAACCGTCGCCACCTCGTCCCCGAGTTCGCCTCGGGTGCTCCCTCCGCAGCCGATGTCCGCCGGCTGCGCGCCTCGCTCACCGTCGAGGGTGTAGGCTTCCTGATCGTCGTGGCGCTCACGGCGGTCCTCGTCGTCTCGTCGCCCGTGTGAGCCGGCCGGGCATCTCGGCCCCGAGCCGCCAGTCCCCGGACAGCCAGCCCCCGAACAGCCAGCCCCCGAACCGAGGAGACCACCGTGATCGCGCACCACCCCCTGCCGATGACCGAACGGGACGCCCGCCTGCGCCGCCCGGTGTGGCGCCGCGTCGCCGTGGTCGCCGCTGTGCTCACCGTCCCGTTCGCCGCCGCCTGCGGTGGTGAGGAGACCGCATCCTCCACCACGGCACCGGCCACCACGGCACCGGCCACCGCACCGTCCACCACGGCCACCGGCGGCGGCGAGGCCGGGGCGGCCCACAACTCGATCGACGTGGCGTTCGCCCAGGGGATGATCCCGCACCACGCCCAGGCGGTGGAGATGTCGGAACTGGCGGCCACCAACACCTCGAATCCCGAGGTGCAGTCGCTCGCAACCGAGATCATCGCCGCCCAGCAGCCCGAGATCGACCTCATGACCGAGTGGCTCACCAGCTGGGGGGCCGAGGTCCCCGACCCGTCCGCCAGCATGGAGGAGAACATGGAGGTCGCCGGCGGGATGATGATGTCGGGGATGATCTCGGACGCCGACTTCGACCGGCTGCGCGCCGCCCGCGACGCCGAGTTCGACCGGCTGTACCTCGAGCTGATGATCCTGCACCACGAGGGTGCCATCGAGATGGCCCAGCAGGAGCTCGACGGCGGTGACTCGGCCGAGGCGATGGCGCTCGCACAGCGGATCATCGACACCCAGCAGGCCGAGATCACCCGCATGGAGGAGCTGCTCGCCCGCGCCGGGTGAACCGTGTCGTTCACCCCGAGTTCACCCCGCGACGCTGGTGGGCGGGGGAGGAGCTGGGTACCTTGCCCCCAGGGATCCGGCCGTGCGGGCGCCGGGTCCACCACGAGGCGGCGCCCCGGAGGACACCAGTGGATCGACGGACGTTCCTGACGGCGAGCGCAGCCGGTGCCGGAGGCCTCCTGCTCGCCGGTTGCTCGCCACCGGCCCCGTCCTACCCGCCCCAGACCGGTCTGGCGTTCGAGGGCACCGGTCCCTACCCGTCGGGGGTCGGCTCCGGTGACCCGACCCCCACCTCGGTGCTGTTGTGGACCCGGATCCACCCCGAACGTGACGGCGGCACCGGTGTGCCGGTGTCGGTGGAGGTCGCGACCACTCCGACGTTCAGCCGGGTGGTCTGGTCGGGTGCGGCGACGGCGACCGGCCTGCGGGACCACTGCGTCACGGTCGACGCCACCGGGCTCGAGCCGGGCACGACGTACTGGTACCGGTTCCGCTACGACTCGACCACCAGTCCGCTCGGCCGCACCCGCACCCTGCCCGTCGGTGACGTCAGCAGGTTCCGGGTGGCCGCGTTCTCGTGCCAGCGCTGGACCCACGGGTTCTTCACGGCGCACGCCGACCTGGCCGCGCTCGCCGACGACCCCGACACCGACGTCGACCTGGTGCTGTCGCTCGGCGACTACGTCTACGAGACGGGCTACGCCAACCGGGTCGTGATCCCGGGCCGGCACGACCCGATCCAACAGGCGGTCACGCTCGAGCAGTTCCGGTCCAAGTACCGCATGTACCGGTCGGACCCGGACCTGCAGGCGATGCACGCCGCCTACCCCGTGGTGCACATCTTCGACAACCACGACGGGCTCTCCCAGCCCGGGGATCCGCAGGCCGCAGGTGCCCTGGCTGCGTTCGACGAGCACCTCCCGGTGCGCCGCCGCCTGCCCGGCCGGATCGACCGGTCGCTCCGGTGGGGTGACCTGGCCGAGGTGTTCGTCACCGACCAGCGGTCGTTCCGGTCGCCGACCCTGCCCGATGCCACCCCGCTCGGCACCTCGACCGCTGACGAGCCCGGCATGCTCGACCCGGCGCGGACCATGCTGGGTCTCGAGCAGCGGGACTGGCTGGTCGGCGGTCTCACCGCCTCGAGCGCACGCTGGAAGGTGCTCGGCAGTCAGCTCATGTTCTGGCCGTGGCGGACGGTCGGGACGTTCCCCGGCCAGCCACGCGGGTCCGGCGTCTACTTCAACACCACCCAGTGGGACGGCTACATCGGTGAGCGCCACCACATCCTCGACGCGCTCGCCGCGGCCGACACCCGGGACGTCGTCGTGCTCTCGGGGGACAGTCACATCTTCTCGGCCGCCCAGGTGAGCCCCGACGTGGAGGATCCCGACGAGACGCCACGGGTGCTCGAGTTCGGGACCGGGTCGCTCACCTCGAGCAACGCGGACGAGGACGGATTCCCCCGTGACGAGGTCACCGCTCCGCTGCTCGCCCTGTCGAGCTCCAACCACCTGCGCTGGTTCGAGTCCGACCGGCACGGCTACGTGCTCGCCGAGTTCACTCCCGGAGCGGTCACCGCCGAGGCCCGCTCACCCCGGACGATCCGCCAGCCGGGCTCGGGGACCGACGTGCTCATCCGCTTCACCGCCGCCAGCGGTGCCCAGCGGCTGGAGCGGCTGTCGGTCTGATCCTCGGAGCCCGGTCCGGTCGGTCAGCGGATCAGCAGGCCGGGTTTCTCCACGACCCGGCCGACGAGCCGTTCGTCGGGCACCAGAGTCGCCGTCCCTCCACCGCTCACGGCGAGCTGGTACGAGATGAACTGCGCCGACTGCTGGCCCCACGTGCCGCCGCCCGTGAGCGAGAACGGCTGTGCGTTGGGCGTGAAGAACACGCCCGAGAGCATCACGCCGGCACCGCCCGCCATGGAGAACTTGCTGGAGGTGAGCTCCGACCAGTACGCGAGCCCACTGAAGGGCCCCTCGGTCGGTGCCAGCCAGATCGGTGGTGCGCCACCGGCGACCTGCAGGTACCCGTTCGCCATGATCACCGCCGTGCGGTTGACGTTGAGCACGCCGCCGGTGACCTTCCACTCGCCGTCCCGCTGGTAGACCCACGCGGCCCGGGCACTCGAGGAGGTGGTGCACGGGGTGGTCACCAAGGGCGGCAGGCACGATGCCGACATGGTGCTCGTCGGGTTGGCCGTGTTGAAGTTCAGCGCCCCGCCCGTCATGTTGAGCGCGTTGTCCATCACCACGTTGCCCCCGGCGAAGGTGACGGTGGTGCCGTTGCCGATGGACAGGCCGTTGTTGCAGTCCACCCACCAGTTGCCGGTCACGGTGATGGTGCCCGTCGGGTTGCAGCTGTAGGAGGCCCTCCACCGCTGGAACCCCGAGGGTGCGCCGCTCGTCCCCACGGCGGTGCGCAGATTGTCCAGGTAGGGCGGCGCAGCGGTCGGGCAGCCCTCGATGGCGAGCGAGTAGAAGTTCGGGTAGGTCGACTTGCAGTTGAACCGCCAGTCGACCGGGGCGCGTGTGGCCCGGGCCGGCTGGTTGGTGGGGGAAGGTGCGAGTCGGCCGGCACTCACGTCGGCCGACGAGCACGCCGGTGGCGAGCACGAGGTCGACCCCGGCGGTTGGGCGAACAGGGTGATCTGCCCCGGGGAGTCGCCCGAGGTCGGGACCGCCTCGAGCTTGGAGCCGGTGCCGCTCGCCGAGATGGTGACCTGGTTCGACGAGCACGCGCTGCCGTCGGAGTCGACGGCGATGAGTCCGGGCAGGTCCGAGGTGCCCGCGGTCAGCTGCGACCCGCCCGTCACGCTGAGCGGTGTGCACCCGGTCGGGTCGAGGAGCCACAGCGCCGGGACGTCGGCGGTGGTGACCGGCCTGCCCAGCACGGTGGCCGACCGGGTCACCGAGGTCTCGTCGTTGCCGGTGATCCCCCCGAAGGCCGTGGACTGCTCCGACGTGACCTCGACGGTCATGCGTCGGCACGCGGCACCGTCGTTGGGCCACGGTCCCGTGGTGCCCGACACCGCGATGGCCGTGTCGGTGACGGGGTAGCGGATGCGCAGCGTGACCCCACCCGAGGTCGTGGTGGCCGTGCTCACGGTCCCGGGGCTGCTGCACGCCGCAGCGGGGATGGCGGCGCAGAGCCCGCTCGCCGAGGTCGACGAGAGCTGGGCGATGTTCGAGCGGAGGTTGTCCACCGCGGCCTCGCAGCCGTCCCTCGGGTCGTCCCGCCCCAGGGCCGGTCCGGCGGCGAGCGCGGCGAGGTCCACCGAGGACTGCGCCGAACCGGCCCGGGACCGGGCCACGCCCAGGTCGAGCACGAACGCCGCAATGAGCAGCAGCGCGACCATGCTGATCGCCACCAGGGGGACGACGGCGCCCCGTTGGTCACGCCCTCCGGCCCGTCGGTGCAACCACCGGGCGGGGAACGACCGGCTCACTGCTCGAACCGGCTGACCGCCGTGCTGGTCAGCGACAGGGTCTGGGTGGTGATGATCGCCTGGATCTCGGCCGGCTTGGTCACCGTGACCTGCACGCGACGGCCCGAACCGGTCGAGCTGTCGGTGGCGCAGGTCGCAGTGCCCCCGGCCGTGGTGAACCCGGTGCCGATCGCGGCGGTCTGGGCACCAGTGCCCGAGACGAGCGCCACGCAGACCTGATCGGTGGACAGCGACCCGTCCGAGTTGGCGACCACCTGTGCCCGTACGTACTGCGCCCACGTGGATCCGCCACAGCGGTCCGTCGGCGTGCACTGGGTGGTGGGCAGGACCGCGCCCAGGCGCGCACCCTCACGGGCCGCTCCGGTCAGGGTGATCTTCTGGTACACGGCGATGCCGCCGGTGGTGATCCCGAGCATCAGGGCCAGGAGGACGGGCAGGATCAGGGCGAACTCGACCAGCGCCGCGCCGCGTTGCTCGCGGCGGGCCGCCACGAGTCGACGTCGGACCATGCGGTGGACGGGCGTCTCGGCGGGCACCCGGTCCCATCGGCAGATCCGGGCCCCGGATTGAGCAATCAGTGGGCCGGACGACCCAGTCGGCTCAGGTGTCGAGCACCGCAGTTGCGATCAGGGCCACGCCGAACAGGGCGAACATCGCAGCGGCGACGAAGCGGATCACGTTCCGGGGCAGGCGGGCCCCGGCGACGGCGCCGACGACGACCGCCAGGGCGTCGGCGAGCACCATGCCGGCGCTCGCCCCCAGCCAGGTGCCGAGCGCTCCGTTCTGGGTGGCGAGGGTGACGGTGGCGAGCATGGTCTTGTCGCCGAACTCGGAGACGAAGAACGCCATGCCGGCGGTGAGCAGTCCGGAACGTCGCCCGGTGCCGGTGTCACCCGAGGCCGCTGGTTCGTCGGCCACGTCCGGGTCCGGATGGTCGTCGTCACGGTCGAGCAGGGTCCAGAGTGCGAACCCCAGGAAGGCCACCCCGGCGACGACCTGGATGGGTCGGGTCGGGAGGCGGTCGCCGACGAAGGAACCGATGCCCACCGCCAGGCCCTGCAGCACCAGTGTCGCCGCGGCGATGCCGGCGAGCACCGCCCACGGTCGGTAGCGGGCCGCGAGCGTCATGGCGAGCAACTGGCTCTTGTCGCCCAGCTCGGCGACGAACACGACACCGAACGCCACGGCGAGACCCTGCAGCATGCGGGTGTGACCCTACTGTTGGCCGGCCCGTCAGGTGCTGGTCGACTCGAGGGTCGTGGCGTGCTCCTCGGGTTCGCCCGGATCCCTGGCCAGCCACACGCCGACGGCGACGCCCACGACGACCATGCCGAGCACCTGGACGGGGCCGATCGGCTGGTCGAACACGATCGCAGCGCCGATCGCCACGGCGAGCACCTCGCCGAGCGACAACGCCGAGGAGGCGGCCACCGACAGGTGGCCCTGGGCGAGCGAGAACAACAGGTGGCCGGTTCCGCCGACCAGCACCATCGCCGCGACCGACCGCCAGCCGGGCGCCGTCGGCACGAACGCATCGTTCCCGACCACCACCGCGATCGGGAGCACGGCGACCGCTGCGATCCAGAGCATCGAGGCCTGGAACTCGAGTGGTGACTGCGTGGCGCGGGCGCGCTTGGTGCCGAGCACGTAGACGATGTTCGCCGCCACGCCGGCGACGGCGAACAGGTCGCCCCGGAGCGACCAGTCGCCGGAACGGGACGAGGAGCCGAGCACGACGAGCACCGTCCCGAGCACGGCGACGGCGCTCGAGGCCCAGAGCAGCCGTCCCAGTCGGTGGGAGGTGCGGTGGGTCACAGCCGCGAGCACCAGCGGCTGCAGGCTGCCGATCACCGTGGCCGAGACCAGCGTGGTCGTCTGGAACGCCACGAACAGGAACACGATCGACAGGCCGAAGCCGACGCCGCCGAGCGCTCCCGTGCGGAGGTGCGCCCACGACGGGCGGCGACCCTGCAGCAGGAGGATCGACTGGTAGACGACCGCCGCCAGCAGGCAGCGCCAGAAGGCCAGCACCGGACCGTCGAGCGGCGAGGCCCGGGCGATGAGTCCGCCGCCGGCCCAGCAGATCGTGCCCACCAGCAGGATCGGGCCCGCCCAGCGGGCGGCGAAGCTGCGCGTCGTCGTGGCGGTCACCGACGCACGGTACCGACCATCCCGGTTGTGCCCGAACCCAGATGGCGTGGGGCCGGTCCGGCGGTCAGACTCCGGTGGTGGTGCGACTCGAGACGCTCGGCGCCCTCGTGCCCGGGCCGGCCGCGGCCGGTGTGGACTGCCTGCAGGCGAACAACAACCTGGACCTGGTCCGGTTCCGGGATCGACTGTGGCTGGTGTGGCGGACGGCGCCGAACCACTTCGCATCCGGCGCAGCGCGTCTCGAGGTCAGCTCCGCCCCCGGGCCCGACGGACCGTGGCGCCACGAGCACACGATCCACCTGGGCGCCGACCTGCGCGAGCCCCGGTGGTTGGTCGACGGGGACCGTCTGCACCTGTGGTTCATGCGGTTGGGCACCGACCCCAAGCGGTTCCAGCCGAGTGGGGTGTTCCAGGTCTCGACCGACGGCCGCGTCGCCGCCGGCGCGTCGGGGACCTCGTGGAGCGACCCGGAACTGGTCGTCGGACCGGACTCGGTGCCGTGGCGGGTGCGTCGACTCCGGGGCCGCTGGGCGATGGTCGGCTACCGGGGAGCGGAGCGCATGTACGGACCCCGTCCGGTCGACCCGACGGTCGAGGTCCGCTGGAGCGACGACCTGGCGACGTGGTCGGAACCGGTGGAGATCCACCACGGCGGGACCGAGTGCGAGCTCGTGGAGCTCGCTGACGGCCGGATCGTCGGGGTGACCCGCAACGAGGGGCCCTCCCGCCGGGGCGGCGACCTGCTCGTCGGCGACGATGTGGGGTCGCTGACGGTGACGCCGATCCGGCGGAAGCCGGACTCGCCGAACCTCGTCCTCTGGGGGGGTGAGCCGTACCTGTTCGCCCGTCGGCAGGTGGCCCACGACGGCGCCTACGACCTGACACCCGACCGGGTTCCCGGAGCGCTGGCGATCCGGTTCGACCAGGCGGTGTGGTCGCTCACCCGGAAGCGCAGCGCGCTCTACCGGATCCACCCGGACGGACCGTCCCTCGAGTGGGTGCTCGACCTGCCGTCCCGCGGGGACTGCGCGTTCACCGCCGTGGTCGAGGAGCCCGACGGGTCGCTGCTGGTGGCCGACTACAGCTCACCGGCGGGTGCGGGCGACGTGGCGTGGATCCGTGGGCAGCTCCGGCCGACCGGGATCGCCCTGCACCGGCTCACCCGCGACGACCCCGCGGGCTGAGCTGCGACCGCACATCGCCCGGGAGTGGCGTCACCGGTCAGCCGCCGGACAGGTCGCGCCGGTCGAACACCGGTGCCGCTGCGGCGACGGCCGCGATCGCCACGAGCGGCATGAGCGCTGCGAGCTCGGGCAACGACGGGCCGATCGGTCCGTCGACGATGGCCTGGTACACCGGCGACAACCACCGGTAGGGCCGTACCCCCTCGACCAGCTGGCCGACCAGGTAGAGCAGGTAGGCGGCGACCGCCAGACCTCCTCCCGCTGCCACCGCCGCACTGCGTCGGCCGGTCGCCGCCCCCACGGCGAGTGCCACGGCGCCGAACTCGATGCCGAGCAGCGTGACGAGCACGGCCGCCCGTGCCGCCGGGATCACGCCGACGTCCATGCCGGCCAGCGCCGAGCCGACCAGGATCGACGCCCACAGGACGGCACCGAGCACGGCGACGCCCACGGCGAGCGCCGCCGCCTTCTGCAGCAGCACCGACGTCCGGGACGTCGGGGTGACCACCACCAGCTCGAGCAGTCCGTCCTGCTCCTCGCCGGCGACGAGCCGGGCGCCCCGGCCGATGCCGTAGACGGCGAAGATCGCCGGGATCACGATGCTGAACAGCTCGCCGTTGAGGAACCCGGTCCCGGTGCCGTAGTCGGCGACGTTGAACGCCTCCTTGAGCGGCTCCGGGTACTGGGCCAGCAGGGCGTCGATGTCCATCGACTGCATCGACGGCCAGATCGCCGCCATGACCCACACGCACACCGCCACGCCGATGCCCCATCCGACGAGCCCGCGACGCATCCCGTACAGCGACCGGCCCAGGGTCGTCCGCAGCATCAGTGGTCCTCGTACAGGTGGAGGAACACGCCGGCCAGGTCGACCTCGTCGGCCACCACCCGGTCGACACCCCAGGGTGCGGCCAGCTGGAACAGCGCCGCCATCGACCCCTCGACGACGACCTCGACCCCACCGTCGGACGGTGCTGCGCTGATGACGCCCTCGGTCGCGCGCAGCGCATCGAGGTCGGCGGGGGAGTGCGTGGTCAGCACGACGCGACGTCGGGTCCGGTCGGTCAGCTCGGCGACGCTCGTGGTGGCGACCAGTCGACCACCGCGCACCACGGCCACCACGTCGGCGACGTCCTCGACCTCGCTCAGGACGTGCGAGCTCAGGAACACCGTCCCGCCGCGGTCCCGGGTCTCCCGCAGCAGGTCCAGGAAGGTCCGCTGCACGAGCGGATCGAGCCCCTGGGTCGGCTCGTCGAGGACCAGAACCTGCGGCCGGTGCATGCAGGCCTGGACGATGGCGACCTTCTGCCGGTTGCCGTGCGACAGCGTCCCGATCCGTCGGCCGAGGTCCAGGTCGAACCGCTCGACCAGCTCGTCGCGGGCCTGCGGGTCGACCCCGCCCCGCAGCGCCGACAGGTGGTCGAGGTACTGCCGGGCGGTCAGGTCCGGATCGATCGAGACGTCCCCGGGGAGGTAGCCGACGACCCGGTGGACCTGCCTCCGGTCGCGCACGACGTCGTGGCCGAGCACCTCGGCGCGTCCCGACGTGGGTCGCAGCAGGCCGAGCAGGAGCCGGATGGTCGTCGACTTGCCCGCACCGTTGGGCCCGAGGAAGCCGAAGATGCACCCTGGTCCGACCTCCAGGTCGAGGTGGTCCAGGGCGACGGTGTCGCCGAACCGCTTGGAGAGCCCCACGGTCCGGATCACCGGGGCACCGGTCCTCCCCGGCCCGGCCGGTGCTGCAGCGGACCGGGTGGGGCTCACCCCGTCACGCTACCGGCACCGTCGGCTGCGCCCTCCGGGACCAAGGGCCGTCCGGAGTCGGGTCAGCGGGTGACGTCGGCGACGACCTGCACGGCGTGGTACTCCCACTCGACACCGGGATCGCGCGCCGCGCGGGCGAGGTCCGACTCGAGTTCGTCGAGCTCGTGCTGCTCGGCGGCGCCGGCGGCGATCATCGAGCGCGCGCCGGAGCGGAGCAGGTCGGTGACGTACTCGATCAGGACGTGGCGACGGTGCGGTTCCTCGGCGCTCGTCACGACCGCCACGTCGTGTCGGTGGCGCAGCTCGGCTCCGGCGTCGGTGACGAGCCCGCCGAGTCGGCGACCCACGTACGGGTCGCCACCGCCATCGGCCTGCACCCGGCAGAACCGGTCCCACCAGCGGGTGACGGAGGGAAGCTCCGGGTGGAACGCGAACGTGGTGTTGTCGACCTCGGTGCACACCAGGACACCGCCGGGCCGTACGACCCGCACGGCTTCGGCGAGCACCGCTGCGGGGTCGGGGACGTGCTCGAGGACCCAGATGGTGACGGCTGCATCGACCGAGTCGGCCGCCAGCGGGAGTCGGGTGGCGTCGGCGCGCAGCACCCCGGCGGTGGACCCGACGCGGCGGCGCGCCGCAGCGGCGTGCGACGGCGACAGTTCGACGCCGAGCAGGTCGAGTCGGGGACGACGGTGGTGGATCTGTGCGAGCTGCGCCCCGACCCCGCAGCCGAGCTCGAGCAGGCGACCCCGCTCGGGGAGGGGCAGGTCGGCGAACACGGCGTCCGCCAGCACAGCGGCCTGGTCCCAGAGCCGCTGCTCCTCGTCGGCACCGAACCCGTGGATGTACCCGCTCACGGCGAGGGAATCTACGCATCGGTGGCCCGGCCGGGTGATCGGCCCGGTGCCCCGTGGTCGACGAGCAGCGGTCAGCGGGCGGCGTCGACGAGCCGGGCGACGGCGTCGAGGTCGAATGGGTCGCCCGTCATGACGATCAGGTGGTCGGCGCCCGCCGCTGCGTACGCCTCCCACCGCTCGTCGGTGGGTTCGATGGCGACGGTGCGCTCGATCTCGGTCGGGTTCCGCCCGACCCGTTCGCACCACTCGTCGAGGACGCCGTTCAACTCGGCGAAGTGCTCGGGAGGGCCGAAGGTGTTCCAGCCGTCCGCGTGCTCGGCGACGAGCCGCAGGGTGACCTTGCGGCCCGATCCGCCGATCAGGACGGGGAGTGGACCGATGGGGCCGGGTTCGAGGGCGCCGAGCCGGGCCCGGATGACCGGCAGGTCTCGCTCGAGGTCGGCGAGCCGGCCGCGGGCGGTGCCGAACTCGTAGCCGTACTCGTCGTAGTCGCGCTCGAACCACCCGGACCCGATGCCCAGGGTGAACCGGCCGCCACTGATGTGGTCGATGGTGCGCGACATGTCGGCGAGCAGGTTGGGGTTGCGGTACGAGTTGCAGGTGACGAGCGCACCGAGCTGCACCCGCTCGGTGCGTGCCGCCGCAGCGGCCAGCAGCGTGTACGCCTCGAAGTGGGCGGCGTCCGGGTCGCCGTAGAGCGGGTAGAAGTGGTCCCAGTACCAGACCGAGTCCACACCGATCTGCTCGGCGGCCACGGCACCGTCGAGCAACCGCTCGACGGTCGTGGCCTGGGGGTGGAGCTGGACACCGACTCGGAGGTTGGTCACCCGCGGGCCAACCCAGCGGTGCGGCCGGCTATTCCGACGGGGCGTCAGGCCGGCGGAACGGGGGCGGTGGATCCAGGGCTGCGGCGAACACGGCCATCACGTCGGCGCCGTGCTGGGCGACACCCGAGCGACCGAACTGCAGCACCGACATGAGCACCGTGAGGATGATGGTCACAGCACCGTTGCCGACCGACTCCGCGTCGATGTCGGCCCGCACCAGTCCCGCCGCCTGGTCGGCGCGCAGTTGCTCGACCACGGCCTTGCGCAGCTCGAGCATGGCGGGGATGTCCTGGACCCGGTCGGTCACCTCGGGCTCGAGGCCGGCGAGCACCCGGCGTGCGAGCGGGTGACGGTCGAGCGCGTCGATGAGCGTGAGCACGAGCTGCTCCCGCCACTGTGGCGGACGGTCGTCACCGGTCAGCTGGACGAGGCCCTCCTCCATGACCGCCGCTGCGTCGTCGTCGAGCGCAGCGAGGAACAGGGCCTCCTTGTTGGCGAAGTACGCGTACGGGACGGTGCCCCCGACGCCGGCGTCACGGGCGACGTCGGCGACCGAGGTGACCCGGAACCCGTCACGGCCGAACCGGGTGATCGCAGCGTCGAGCACGGTCCGGCGGGTCTGCTCGCCCTTGCTCGTGCGTTCGGTGCTGGTCGGTTCGTGGTCGTTCCCCACGTGACGAGAGTAACAGAATTGAGAGGTTGAGTGAATCACTCAAATCCTTTAGTGTGAGCTCGTGGACATCACAACCGAGTCGACCAGGGCATCGAACGACCGGCACGGAGGGGCTGCGACGGCGGCCGATGCGGGTGGGGCCCGCAGGGTCCCGACCCGGCGGATCTCCTTCGAGCAGGCGGTCGCCGACCTGCCGCGGCACTTCGCCGCCGAGGAGGACCTGATCCTCAGTCACTTCTTCGCGACCCTCTCGTCGGTCTTCCCCGACGGCGAGGAGTACTTCGTCCGGTCGGTCCGCCACCACCGCGACCGGGTGAGCGACCCCGAGCTCCGACGACAGGTGGCCGGCTTCATCGGTCAGGAGTCGGTGCACGGCAGGGAGCACCGGGTGCTCAACGACCGTCTGGACGAACTCGGCTACCCGACGAAGCGCTACGAACGACTCACCCGGTGGGCGCTCACGACCCGGGAGCGCATCGCCCCGCCGATCGCCAACCTGGCCGCCACCGCAGCGATGGAGCACGTCACGGCGACCCTCGCCGAGCTGGCACTGAGCAACGACGAGGCCCGTCGGCTGCCGGGACCCGTCGTCGGCGACGTGTTCACCTGGCACGCGCTCGAGGAGTCGGAGCACAAGGCGGTCGCCTTCGACGTGTACCGCGCCGCCGGGGGGTCGGAGCGGATGCGCATCTGGACGATGAAACTGGTGCGGTTCGGGCTCGTCGTGTCGATGACGTTCCTGACCGCGGTGTCGCTCCTGTCGGACCGTGCGACCTACCGGCCGGGTCGCCTCCGGCGCAGCTGGCAGCACTTCCGCCGGACCCCGATGTTCCGCCGCGAGGTGTGGGACCAGCTGTGCGCGTACGACCGGGTCGGCTTCCACCCCGACGACGTCGACACCGACGAGCTGGTCGCCCGGTGGCGGGACGAGCTGTTCGGTGACGGCGGTCGGCTGACCCCGATGCTCGCAACGGGAGCCTGAGGTGCGCGGCGACGCAGCGATCCCGGGTGGACCGGCCGGTGGCGGCGAGGGGGCAGGCGGCGAGGGGGCAGGCGGCACCGAGGAGGTGGAGTACGTCGACGTGCTCGTCGTTGGTGCCGGTCTGTCCGGCATCGGTGCGGCCTGCCGACTCCGGATCGAGTGCCCGTGGGCGACCTTCACCGTGCTCGAGGCCCGGGAGGCGATGGGCGGTACCTGGGACCTGTTCCGCTACCCGGGCATCCGGTCCGACTCGGACATGTTCACGCTCGGCTACCCCTTCCGGCCCTGGCCGGCGGGCGAGTCGATCGCCGATGGCCCCGCCATCCTCGGGTACCTGCGCGACACCGCGGCGGAGTTCGGGGTCGACCGGCACATCCGGTACCGCCACCGGGTCCGCTCGGCCGCCTTCGACACCGCGGCCGGACACTGGGACGTGCTGGTGGAGCGGACCAACGATGCCGGTGAGGACGAGACCGTCCGCCTCCGCTGCGGATGGTTGATGTCGTGCAGCGGGTACTACCGCTACGACCGGGGGCACCTCCCGGACTTCCCGGAGATGGACACCTTCCGGGGTCGGCTGGTCCACCCGCAGTTCTGGCCCGACGACCTGGAGCCCGAGGGGTCCCGGATCGTGGTGATCGGTAGCGGGGCGACGGCCATCACCCTGGTCCCCGCCCTCGCCGGCCGGGGAGCACAGGTGACGATGCTCCAGCGCTCGCCGACCTACGTCGCGTCGCTGCCGCGCACCAACCCGGTGACGAGCCGGTTGCGCCGGCTGCTCCCGCGACGGTGGGAGGGTCCGGTCCTGCGTTGGGTGAACGCGCTCACGACACAGGGCTTCTACGTGGTCAGCCGTCGACGGCCCGAACTGGTCAAGCGGGTCCTGCGCAAGGGGGTGGAGCGGGAGCTGCCGCCAGGCTTCGACGTCGACACGCACTTCACGCCCCGGTACGACCCGTGGGACCAGCGGCTGTGCGTCGTGACCGACGGTGACCTGTTCGCCCGGATCCGGGACGGTTCGGTCGAGGTGGTCACGGACCACGTGGAGCGGTTCACCCCCGAGGGGGTCCGGCTCCGGTCGGGCCGGGAGCTCGCCGCCGACGTCGTCGTGACGGCGACGGGTCTGGACCTGCTGTTCCTCGGTGGGGTCGAGCTGACGGTCGACGGTGCTCACGTGGAGGTCACCGAGCGGATGGCCTACAAGGGCATGATGCTCGAGGGTGTCCCCAACCTGGCCATGGCGATCGGGTACACCAACGCCAGTTGGACACTGAGGTCCGACCTGATCTGCCGGTACGTGTGCCGGCTGCTCAACCACATGCGGTCGTCGGGTGACACGGTGTGCACGCCGGTCGCCGAGGGTGTCGCCGTGTCGGACGACCCGCTCATGGGGCTGTCCTCCGGGTACATCGTCCGGGCGCAGGACCGGATGCCGCGCCAGGGCGACCGGTTCCCGTGGCGGGTCGAGCAGAGCTACGTCCGGGACCTCCGGGCGATGCGCCGTGACGGCCTCGGTGAGGGACTGCGGTTCGCTCCGCCGGAGCGGTCCGCGACGTTGGTGGCGGCGGGCCGCTGAGCACGGCACGAACGGAACGGACAGGAGGAGCACGTGGAGCTGCGACGAGGAGTGGTGTCGGTGGTGACCGGGGCAGGTTCGGGTATCGGACGGGCCCTGGCCGTCGAGCTCGCCGGTCGGGGCTCGCACCTGGCCCTGTGCGACGTCGACGTCGAGGGCCTGGCCGAGACGGTGGGGCGGTGCGAGGGCCGGGGCGTCAAGGTGACCTCGACGACCCTCGACGTGGCGGACCGTGCGGCGGTGTTCGCCTGGGCCGAGGATGTGCTCGCCGAGCACGGTGCCGTGGACCTGGTGGTCAACAACGCCGGGGTGGCGCTCAGCGCCACCGTCGAGGAGATGTCGTTCGACGACGCCCGGTGGCTCGTCGACATCAACTTCTGGGGTGTCGTGCACGGCACCCAGGCGTTCCTGCCGCACATGGTCGCCGCCGGCCGAGGGCACGTCGTCAACATCTCGAGCGTGTTCGGCCTGATCGGCATCCCGTCGCAGTCCGCCTACTGCGCTGCGAAGTTCGCCGTGCGTGGGTTCACCGACTCGCTGCGTGTCGAGCTCGAGGCCGGGGGATCGGGCGTGTCGTGCACGACGGTCCACCCCGGGGGGATCCGGACGAACATCGCACGCAACGCCCGCACCAGTGGTGCCGCCGAGGCCATCGCCGGACCGCGGGACGAGATGGTCCGGAACTTCGACCGCGCGGCCCGGACCTCCCCGGAGCGGGCGGCCCACCGGATCGTCCAGGCGGTCGAGCGGGACCGCCGCCGGATCCTGATCGGGGCCGACGCCCGGGTCTTCGAGGTGCTCGCCCGGCTCCCGGCGGGGGTCGGCCAGCGGCTGATGGTGCGTGGCCTCGGGCGCTGGCGCCCTGGCCGCTGAGCCGGACGGACACGGTTGGTCCGACGCCGACAGGTCCCACATCGAGTCTTGCATTCGCCACGCTGAGTGGTACCGTCTCGAACGGGGAGGGTGATGGAAACACCACTCTACGATGGGATTCAGATGAGGGCGATGGGGGCGGTGAGGTTGTACACCGGCGACGCGGACTTCCCGCACCGCGTCGTGGCGAGGGTCGGCGTGAAGGCGGTGCGGAACCGCAACATCCTGTTCAGCATGTGGACGTCGTCCGATTCCGTCGAGTCCGAGCTGGCCGAGACCCTCTGCGCGCGGGCCGCCGAGCTCGGCGCCGACGACGTCGTCGAGGTGACGTTCGCGAAGCGCCGGCAACTGCGGAAGGTGTCGTACAAGCTCAGCGGCGTGGCAGTGGCACGCTTGGAGCCGGTGCCGGACCACTGAACTCGACCGGCGCCCCGAACGACGCCCGTCGGATCGCCCGGCGCACGACACTGAGCACGGCGGGTCCGGCCAGCACGAGCAGCACGCTGGTGGTGATCGCCCGGCCCGTGTCCCAACCGAGCGACGTGGCGAGCACGTAGACGCCGAAGCGGTGCAGGTTGTCGACGACCGGTGCCCCGGCGAGGTAGGAGAGCTCCGAGCCCGAACCGATGGCGAACGGCCAGAACCACAGGTTCATGAGCAGGCCGTACCCGAACGAGGCGACCACGCCGTAGGCGACGAGCAGTCCCAGCTCCCGTCGACCCCGGGCGGGGGGCAGGAGTCCGGCGCCCAGACCGACCCAGCCGGCGGCGAGCATCTGGAACGGCAGCCACGGCCCCACGCCCCCGGTGACGACCGCAGAGGCGAACAGCGTCGTGGTCCCGAGCAGGAAGCCGAACCCGGGACCGACCGCCCGGCCCCCGACGACCAGCAGGAAGAAGACCGTCTCGATCCCGGCCGTCCCGGCGCCGAGCGGTCGCAGCGCTGCGCCGACGGCGGCGAGCACGGCGAGCACGGCGAGGGTGCGCGCGTCGATCCCACCGTCTGCGAACTCGGCGAGCACCACGGCGAGCAGCAGCGGCAGGACCGTGATGAACACCAGCGGTGCGTCTCCCACGTGCCCGGTCGCACCGGGGTCGACCCGCAGGAGCAGCGGCCAGGCGAACGCGGCGAGTCCCACGAACGACACCAGAGTCAGCGTCAGGGCGCTGCGACGGCCGAGCACCAGCGCGCCGGCGGTCCCGCTCACCCGTCGACCCCCGTCGCCCCGTCCGCCACTCCGGCCCGCAGGGCGGCGTCGATCAGGTCGTCCACGTCGACCCAGTGCGACGGCGCCATGATCCGGGCGACCTGGGGGGCGAACGTCGGCGACGGACACAACAGCTCGGCGGTGGCACCGTGGGCGACCACCTCGCCCTGGGACAACAGGACGGTGCGGTCGCACGTCGTGGCGGCGAACTCGACGTCGTGGGTGGCGACCAACACGGTCGCTCCTGCGCCGGCACGGCGACGCAGCGCGGCGCCGAGCGCCCGCTTGGCGTCGTAGTCGAGTCCGCGGGTCGGCTCGTCGAGCAGGACGACGCCCGGTGACGCGGTCAACTGGATGGCGAGCACCAGGGCGAGTCGCTGGCCCTCGGACAGGTCACGGGGGTGGAGCCCCCCGTCGACGCGGCCGGATGCCGACCCGGACATCAGGTCGTCGAGGACGCCCCGGCAGGTGCCGGGCGTCGCCGCCGACTCGGCGTCGGCCTGGGCGCACTCGTCGTCGACGGTCTCGAGGTAGAGCAGGTCGCCGGGTGTCTGGGGGACGAGCGCGACCACGGCGCGCCGGGCCGACGGGTCGAGGTCCCCGGTGTCCTGCCCGTGGACGTCGGTCGTTCCGGCGTCCCGGGTCCCGCTGCCCTGCACCGCCCACAGCAGGGAGCTCTTGCCCGAGCCGTTCCGGCCGATCAGCGCCGTGGTGGTGCCTCCGCCGAGGTCGAGGTCGACGCCGTCGACGGCGAGGACCGAGCCGTGGCGGACGGTCAGCCCCCGGACGGCGACGGCGGTCGACGCCGGGGCGTCCCGTGGCCCGGGCGGCCGCAGACCGGCGGCCCGGAGCGGAGCGGCGTGCCGGCGGGCGTCGCGCACCGAGCGGGGCAGCGGATGCCAGCCGCAGCGACGACCGAGCTCGACCACCGGCGGCACGACGGGGCTGTCGGCCACGAGCTCGCTCGGATCGCCGGCACGCACGGAGGTGCCCTCGACCACGACGAGCTGGTCCGCGAACTGCAGCGCCCGCTCGAGTCGGTGCTCGGCGAGCACGACGGTGATCCCGAGGTCGTGCACGAGACGCGACAGCGCGGCCAGCACCTCCTCGGCGCCGGTCGGATCCAGGGAGGACGTCGGTTCGTCGAGCACGAGCACACGCGGCCGGGTCGTCAGCGCCGCTCCGATGGCGACGCGCTGTTGCTGTCCGCCCGAGAGGTCGCGCAGCGGCCGGTCCCGGAGGTCGGCGAGGCCGAGCAGGTCGAGGATCTCCTCGACGCGCACGCGCATGACGGTGGGTGGCAGGGCGAGCTGTTCCGGTCCGAAGGCGAGCTCCGCCTCGACCGTGTCGGTCACGAAGCCGGCGAGCGGATCCTGACCGACCCACCCGACGGTGCCCGCCAGGTCGCGTGGCGCCACGTGCGCCGTGTCGAGGCCGGCGACGGTCACCCGGCCGGCGAGGTGTCCGCCCGTGGCCCTGGGGACCAGGCCGACGACGGCCTGCAGCAACGTCGACTTGCCCGACCCCGTCCGGCCGGTCACGAGGCACGTCGTCCCCTCGTCGACCACCAGGTCGACCGCAGCGAGCGTGGGCTCCGATGCGTCCGGGTAGGTGACCGTCACCCGGTCGAACCTGATCACCGCGCCGCTGCCTGCGTCCCGGACTGCGACCACCGGTCACCCGGCGTGTCGGTCGGCGACGGACGGAGCTCGAGGAGTGGATCCGGACGCGGTTGCGGGGACCGGGTCCGGGTGTCGGACCGGGCTCGGGCGCCGTGACGGGCCGGGGTGGCGACCGCTGCCGGCGCCAGTGCGACCAGCACCGAGAGGGCGGCGACGAGCGGCAGGCTCGGCCAGCCGAGCGGGTCGGGGCTCGGCACGACCATGTCCGGGTCGAGACGCGACGCCACCACGGTCCCGACGCCCGCGGCCACCCCCGACGCGCCGACCGCCCAGGCCCGGCCGTCCCAGCGGTCGGGGCGGTGGGCGGTGGGACGGACCCGGCCGCGGGCCGAGAGGAGCCCGGCGGCCGCCAGCGCGGTCCCGGCGAGGAGGAGGGGGAGTCCGAGCGCTGGTGGCGTGGTCCCGTCCAGCGAACCGTACGTCCCGACGACGACCCCGAACAGGCCGCCGATGACGAGCGCTCCGGTGATCCGACGGACCTTCGGGTCGACGTCGCCGGTGCGCCCGTAACCGCGCACGTCCATCGACGCCGCCAGGGCGAGGGACCGGTCGAGCGCGTCGGCGAGCACGGGGACGGCGACGGCCCGCACGGCGCGGCGTCCCGTGGTCCGACCGGCGCGCAGCGTGCGGGCGCGTCGGACGCGGGCGACGCTCTCGACCAGCTGCGGGGCGATGGTCAGGGTGACCACCACGGCGGTCCCGATCTCGTACAGCGAGGTGGGCACGCACCGCAGCAACCGTCTGGAGTCGGCGAGCGAGTTGGCCGCACCGAGGCAGACGATCACCGTGGCCAGGCGCAGCCCGTCGGTCGCTGCGGCGACCAACCCCTCGAGCGTCACCTGTCCGCCCAGGCGGACCCCGGCCGCCCAGTCGCCGAGCCGCACCTCGGGCAGGGTGACGAGGACGGTCGACCCGCTCCTGCTCCCGAGCAGCACGTCGGCGACCACCCGGACCGCCACCACGGCCAGCCCGAGCCAGAGGTACGAGCGGAACGCCCGGGCCCAGGGGGCGTCGGTCCGGCACGACGCGACCACGGTGGCGGCCACGGTGACGATCAGTCCCAGCAGCAGGGGGTTCGTGGTGCGGGACGCAGCCACGGCCAGCCCGGCGGCCCAGACCCACCACGCAGCAGGGTGGACCGGTCGTCCGATCACGACCCCTCCGGTCCGGCGCGTCGCCGCCGGACCGTGACCACGGCGGCCGTGGCCACCGCGGCCACCACGCCGAGCCCGAGCAGGGTCGCCGCGGGCGAGCCCGCAACACCCGGATCGTCCCCGGGGCCCGGAGCCGTCGCCTGCTCGTCGACGGGCGCACGGGTGTCGGTCCCGCTCGGGCCGTCGGCCCCGGCACCGGCTCCGGCACCGGCTCCGGCCCCGGCTCCGGCTCCGGCACCGGCTCCGGCTCCGGCTCCGGTGTCGTCCGTCGTCGCCCCGCCGTCCGGACCGGTCCCGGCCACCGGTGTCGACTCCGGCCCGGTCGGTGGCGCTGCGAGCGGCGCACCGGGCGCACCACTCCCCGGGACCGGTCCACCGGTGGGGGAGGGAACGAGACCGGTGGTGGGCGGTGTCGGAGCGCCGGGTGCGGGCAGGGTCGTGACGCCGGCCACCGCGACGGGCGCCGGCGGCGGTGCCGTGACGGGTGCCGGCGGTGTGGTGACGGGAGGAGCGGGTGCCGGGGGGGCGAGTGCCGGACTGCGACCGCTGCCGTCGGAGAACACCCAGCCCTCGACCGTCCCGACGGGCGGGATCCGATCGGCCGCTCCCGTGTCGCTGTAGGTCCAGCCGCCGCCCCGGGAGGCGTGCCAGTACGACCAGTAGGCGTCTGCGGCCGCAGTGTCGAGACAGGGGTCCGCTGCCGGCGCACCGTCGATCCGGCACACGAACCCGGGGAACCGGGCCGTGCCGCGCACCTCGAAGCCGGCGGCTCGGAGCGCGGCGAGCCCGGAGGCCGGTGACCCGGGGGCGCACCCCACCCGCACGCCGCCGCCGAGCATCGTTGCGTCGACCACGACGGTCACGCCGTCGGCCCCGGCGCACGGCCCCGGTGTCGCCCCCGGGGTCGCCCCTGCGGACGCGTGCGGAGTGACCACCGCCAGTCCGATGGTCCCGGCGGTGAGCAGCGCCACGATCCACCGGCGCCTCACCGCCCGCGCTCCCCTCGGCCCGTCCGTACCCGGGTGAGTCCGGTCGTGGCGAGGCCGCCGACGAGCAGTCCG
Organism: uncultured Actinomycetes bacterium; assembly: GCA_903852755.1. Classification (GTDB taxonomy): domain Bacteria; phylum Actinomycetota; class Acidimicrobiia; order Acidimicrobiales; family Microtrichaceae; genus SXMI01. Next base: position 26,926 of record CAINRS010000139.1, read on the forward strand.
AGACCGACGAGGACAGGTGCGATCGGGGTGCCGCCGGTGACGGCGAGCCGGGTGCCCGAGCCGGCCACGACCCCGGAACCAGCCGGCGTCCGCGTGACGGAGACACCGAGCACGGCCGCCGTCGTCGGGACGCTGCTGGCGGGAGCGGTGCTCGAGGTGTCGGTGCTGATCGGGACGGTGCTCTTCGGGACGGTGCTGGCCGGAATCGCGGTGTTCGGGACGGTGCTGCTCGGAACGGTGCCGGTCGGGCTCGTGGTGGTGGGGGAGGTGGGGACGGTGCTCGTCGTCGGGGTCGTGTCGCACGGTGCCCCGGTCCCGGGCGCTGCGGCGCCGGCCGATCCGATGGGGACGGTCGTGAACGCCAGCAGCGCCTGGGAGGTGCTGCGACGGAACTGGTCACGTGCGGTCGCCGGGATACCGGTGGCGGCCGCGGCCTGGGCTGCAGCGGTGAACGCCACGGCGCCGACGTCGGTCGCCCCGGCACCGCAACCGAGCTGCCGTGCGACGATCCACGCCCGGGCACGCGCCGCCGCCTCGGTGCGGCCGCCGATGGTGAACGCAGCAGCGGCGAGTCCCGTCGAGTTGGCGTTCGCCACGGCTCCGGGACCGGAGCTCGCCAGTGACCCGTCGGCCTGTTGTGCCCGCTCCAGCCAGTCGAGCGCCCGCGTGGTCGTCGAATCCGGGGAGCCGTTCGCCTCCAGGAGCGCGAGCACCGACAGCGCCGTGGTGTCGGCATCGGCCGAGACGTCGCTCGTGCAGCCCCGGCCGCCGGTCAGGAAGAGCCGGAACCCTCCCGCGGGACACTGCTGGGCGATCAGGAAGGAGACGGCGCTCCCCGGCGTGGAGCCGGACCGGGCGAGCGCCAGCACGCCGAGCGCCTGGGTGAAGGAGTTCGATCGATCCGCCAGTGTCGGTGCCGCCGCAGGTGGGAGGTCGCGCAACCGGCCGTCGTCGGTCGCCCCCGGCGCGTCGACCCGGCGTCCGAGCAGCAGGTCGACGAGGTCCTCACCCCCGAGGTCGCCGGGGTCACCGCCGCGGGCGACGGCGAGGAGCACGAGCTTGGCCGTTCCTCCAGCGAGGACCTGCCCGGGCCCACCGGGTCGCACCGAGGTGTCCGGTCGGTCGAACAGTCGCTGCGCCAGCCGGCCCGCTGCGGTGGGGTGACGGCCCGTGGCGGTCAGGGCCAGCGCCGCGTCGGCGGCGAGTCCCGGATCGGGCGCGCCGCCGGTCGTGATGGTGTCGTCGCTGATCTCGCCGACGAGCCAGCGGGCCGCCCGGTCGGCCGGGCCGGGCGGTGGCAGCGGCTCCGCAGCGGCGAGGGGTGTCACGAACGGACCGGCCGGGATCACCGACCCGGCCAGGAGTGAGGCGGAGGCGGCCAGGACGACGGCCACAGCGGTGGCGAGCGGGCGCCGCCGGGGCGCGCCGGGTGAGCCTGCGGCCAGCACCCGACCATCCCACCGGGTGCCGGGCGGCCGGGTCAACGCCGACGTGCGGTGGTCATTGGGTGCGACAGGTCCGGGTGCGACGGGTCCGGGTGCGACGGGTCCGGGTGCGACAGGTCCGTGGGGTCGCCTCCGGGGCCCACGGCTACCATCGAGACGTGGCGATGAACCTCAAGCAGGTGGCGCAGCGCCTCGGGGTCCACTACACGACCGCGTACCGCTGGGTCCGGACCCACCAGCTCGAGGCCGACCGCACCTCGACCGGCTGGGAGGTCACCGAGGCACAGCTCCGCCGGTTCGAGGCGTCCCGGCGTCCCGACGGCCCGGTGCGGCGCTCCCGGGTGGCGTGGTCCGACCGGCTCCGCCCCGCCCTGGAGCGTGGTGACGAGGTGGCAGCGTGGCGGGTGCTCGAGGATGCGCTCCGCTCCGGCATGGAGCCGGAGGCGTGCTACCTCGACGTCCTGGTGGAGGCGCTCCGCTCGCTGCCGGCCGAGGGGGACCACGTCGACGGGTACCTGGCGGCTGCAGTGGCCGACCGGATCGTGGCCCGTCTCGGTGCCCGGCTGCGCCGTCCGGGGCGGACGCGGGGGACCGTCGTCGTCGCGGCGCCCCTGGGGGAACGTCACTCCCTGTCGACCTCGATCCTCGCCGACCTGATCCGGCTCCGCGGGGTGGCCTGTACCGAGCTCGGTGTCGACGTGCCGCCCGAGGTCGTCGTCGCCGCCGCCCGTTCGGCCCGCAACCTGCGACTCGTGGCGCTCGCCGTGAGCGGCGCCGACCACCTCGGCTCGGTGGCCCTGACCACCGCACGGCTCCGCGCCGAGCTCCCCGACGTCGTGGTGCTCGTCGGCGGCCCGGGTGTCCTCAACGACGACGTCGCCGGCATGGTCGGTGCCGACCGCTGGGCCTCGGACCTGCGCGAGGCGGTCGCCGTGGTCGACTCGGTCGTCGATGCGCCCCGACCACGCCGACGTGCGGCGCACGACGCCCGTGGCTGACGTCGATCCCGTCGACCCGCAGTTCCAGTTCCTCGTCGAGGTGATGGCGGGGATGACGATCGACGACGACTCGCTCGCCGACCAGCGGGCGGCGTTCGAGGCGCTCTCGGTCTCGCTGCCGCCGCCTGAGATCCCCGGGCTCCTCGTCGAGGACCGGCGGGTCCCGGGTGCCGTCGGTGCTCCCGAGGTCGGCGTCCGCCTGTACCGGATGGAGGATCCGGATCGGTCTGCGGGGGTCGGGTCGCCGACACCCGGTCTGCTCCTGATCCACGGCGGGGGGATGGTCCTCGGCGGACCGAACGCGTGCGACCTGCTCGCACGGCACCTCGTGTCCCACCTGCGGTGGCCGGTGGTGTCGGTCGACTACCGGCTCGCTCCCGAGGTGCCCTACCCGGGCCCGCTCGACGACTGCGCCGCAGCGCTCGAGTGGTTCGTCGGGGCGGCGGAGGACCTCGGTGTGGACCCGCAGCGGATCGGCGTGGTGGGCGAGAGCGCCGGCGGCGGTCTGGCTGCGGGGCTGGCACTCCGCTGCCGCGACAGCGGTGGGCCGCGCGTCGCCTGCTCGGTGCTGATCTACCCGATGCTCGACGACCGGACCGTGCTGCGACCCGATCCCCGGCCCCACGTCGGCGGCGACGTGTGGACGCCCGAGTTGAACCGCTACGCGTGGGGCGCCTACCTGAGAGCCGACCCGGGTTCGGACGGCGTGTCCGAGCAGGCTGCGCCCGCCCGGGCGGTCGAGCTGTCCGGACTGCCGCCGACGGTGGTCACGGTGGGTGCGCTCGACCTCTTCCTCGACGAGGACGTCGAGTACGCACGCAGGCTCGCACTGGCGGGGGTGCCCGTCGAGCTCCACGTGTTCCCCCGGACGCCGCACGGTTTCGCCGGGCTCGTCGACGTGGCTCCCCTCGCCGGTGAGCACGCACTGGTGTTGATCGAGGCCCTCCGGAGGGAACTCGGGGGCACGTCGGTAGCGTGAACGTGGCCGACGGTGGAACGACGGAGGTGGTGGACGTGGCTGACGGTGCGGACGGTGGACGGTGGGTCGGTGCCGGAGGGTCGACGACCCCGGACGTCACCGCTGCGGTCGACGAGGCCCTGGCCTCCGCCCTGCAGGGGCGGGCGCCGTCGCTGGTGGTCGCCTTCGTCTCGCCCGTCTACCCGCTCGACCGCGTGGCCGAGGTGCTCGCCGACCGGCTCGGCGAGGTCCCGGTGCTCGGCTGTTCGACCGCCGGTGAGGTCGCCACGTCCGGGGTGAGCGACTCGGGAATGGTCCTGTGGGCCATCGGCGGTGCCGGCTTCGACGTCGCCGTGGGCTTCGGCGAGGGCGACGAGGAGGGGCTCCGTGCCGCAGCCGCCGAGGCCGCCGGCTGCGCCCTCACCGTCGAGCAGCAGGCCAGTCAGGTGCTGGTACTGCTCGCCGACGGGCTCTGCGGGAACCAGGTCGAGGTGGTCCGCGGTGCCTACTCGGTGGTCGGCGCCGCCGTTCCGCTCGTGGGTGGTAGCGCAGGTGACGACCTGGCGATGGAGCGGACGCAGGTCCTGTCGGGCACGGTCGCGACCTCCGAGGCGGTGGTGGCCGCGGCGATCAGCTCGCCGGCTCCGATCGGGATCGGTGTGGCCCACGGCTGGCGGGAGGTGGGCGACCCGATGCTCGTGACGGCGAGCGACGAGGTGATCGTCGAGACCCTCGACGACCGGCCGGCGCTCGACGTGTACCTCGACGCATTCGGCGCGCCGGACGAGGTGCGCGCCGACGAGACGCAGTTCGTCGAGTTCGCGGTCACCCGACCGCTCGGACTCGTCCGCAGGGGGCGGACCGAGGTCCGCTACGTGGCCGGAGCCGACTACGGGCGCCGGACGCTGCGCTGCATCGCCGAGGTGCCCCAGGGGGCGGCGGTCCACCTGCTCGAGGGAGACGAGGCGACGGTGCTCGACGCCACCGACGCGGCGTGCGCGGCTGCGGTCGACGGGCTCGAGGGCCGGCCGCCCATCGGCGTGCTCGCGTTCGACTGCGTCGCCCGACGGTCCGTGCTCGCCGAGGGCGGCGTGCAGGTCGAACTCGACCGCATCTCGGCGGCGACCGGCGGGGTGCCGGTGGCCGGTTTCTACACCTACGGCGAGATCGCCCGGACGAGCGGCTCCGGGGGGTTCCACAACCAGACGCTGGTGGTCGTCGCCTTCGCATGAGTGGACCCGATCCCGAGCGGCACCCGGCCTGGGCGCTCCACGTCCTGACCGAGGTGCTCTCGTCGCTCTCGGCCGCCGACGGACGATCGGTGGAGCGGGCCGCCGAGCGGGTCGCCGAGTCGCTCGACGCCGAGGTGGTGCTCGCGCTGCGGGACGGTCAGGTCGTGGCCTCCGCAGGCCTCACCGCCGACGACCGTGCGGCGCTCGTGGACTCGGCCGTCGAACAGCCGAGTTCGCTGGAGTTCCCGATCGGACCGACGGGTTCCGGCCGGATCGACCTGTGCTGGTCACCGCTCGAGGGCGACGACGTGCTCGTCGTCGGGCGGTTCGGTGGCTCCTTCGACCTCGAGGAGCGGTCGCTGCTGCGCTCGATCGGACGGGCGCTGGCGCTCAACCTCCGGGTGCTCGACGCGCTCGACGCCGAGCGCTCTGCCCGGCGGGAACTCGACGACGCGCTCGACGTCGTCACCCACCGGGCGACCCACGACCCGCTGACCGGTCTGCCGGGCCGCGAGCTCCTCCTCGAGCGGCTCGACCGGAGACTGCTCGAGGCGGAGCCGGCGCGGCGGCACCAGGTGTTCGTGCTGTTCATCGACGTGGACCGCTTCAAGCAGGTCAACGACGTGCACGGTCACGCCGTCGGCGACCTGTACCTGCGGGCGATCGCCGTCCGCCTGAACGACTTCGCTGCGCCGGACGAGATCTGCGCCCGACTGGCGGGGGACGAGTTCGTGCTGATGACCGTGCGACCGTCGCTCGAGGCGGCCCGGCAGGTCGCCGACTCGTTGCTCGCCGAGCTGGTCGCTCCCGTCGACCTGGACGGCCACGTCCTCGTGCCGTCGGTGTCGGTCGGGCTCGCCCAGGGAACCCCGGGGTACCGGGCCGAGGCGCTGATCGACGACGCCGACCTGGCGATGTACCGGGCCAAGCAGGAGGGTCGGGGCCGGGTCGTCGTGTTCGACCCGGCGCTGCGCCTCGAGACCGAGCGTCGGGCCCAGGTCGAGGCCGACCTCCGTCACGCCGTCCGTTCGGTCGGAGGCTTGGTCCCGTACTACCAACCGGTGGTCAACATGGTCACCGGGGGTGTGGTCGGTTTCGAGGCGCTCGTGCGCTGGGTCCACCCGGAGCGGGGACTCGTCCCGCCGGACGAGTTCGTGCCGGTCGCCGAGGAGACGGGCCTCATCGTCGAGATCGACTCCCGCATGCTCCGGGCGGCGTGCGCACAGGTCGCCGAGTGGCGGCGACGCCCGGGATGGGAGCACCTCACGGTGTCGGTCAACTCCTCCGCACGTTCCTTCGCCGACCCCGGTCTCCCCGCCAGGGTGGCCGAGGCGCTCGAGCTGTCCGGACTGCCGCCGTCGGCGCTGCTGCTCGAACTGACCGAGACCGTGCTCATGGACGAGTCCCGGTCGGGCGAGCAGATGCGAGAGCTCGTCGACCTGGGGATCCGACTGGCGGTGGACGACTTCGGCACCGGGTTCTCGTCGCTGCGGTACCTGCGGGAGTTCCCCGTCGCCGTGCTGAAGGTCGACCGGTCGTTCGTGGACGCCCTCGAGGGGACGGGTGACGTGATCGTGCGGACGGTGGTCGGTCTGGCCGAGTCGCTCGGCCTCGCCGTCACCGCCGAGGGAGTGGAGACCGAGCAGCAGCGGGAGCGACTGGTCGAGCTCGGCTGCGGGTACGCACAGGGGTACCTGTTCGGCCGACCCGCCGACGCCGACGCTGCGACGTCCGCGCTCCTCGGCTCGGTCGAGGTCTCCTCGCCGGGGGCCGACCGCGACGGATCGGTCGGCGCTCCCTCCAGCAGTCGGTAGAGTCGGCCGCTGCGTCGGATCGACGAGGGGTGGGCGGTGGCAGGAGTGCAGGTGCGGATGGTCGTGAGCGACGTCGACGGCACGCTGCTCGACGCCGACCGTCGGCTCCGGCCAGCGACACTCGGGGTCGCTGCGGCACTGCACGACGCGGGCATCCTCCTGGCACTCGTGAGCAGTCGTCCGCCCAGGGGCATGGCCATGTTCGTCGACCCGCTCGGCCTGACCGCCCCGCTCACCGGGTTCAACGGGGCGGCGACGGTCACCCCGACCATGCGGCCGCTCTGCGAGACCCCGATCCCCGCACCGGTCGCCGCGACGGTGCTCGACGCCCTGGTCGACACGCCGGTCTCCCTGTGGGCGTTCGAGGGTTCCCGCTGGTTCGTGTCGGACCCCGACGGTCCGCGGGTGCTGCACCACGCCGCCGACGTGGGCTACGAACCCGAGGTGGTCGACGACGTCACGGCTGCAGTCGCCGACCGCTCGGTGACGAAGCTCGTCGCAGTGAGCGACGACCACGACGCGGTGGCGACGGCCGAGCGCCGGGTGCGCTCGGCGTGCGGTGGCTCGGTGTCGGCCACCCGCAGTCAGGCGTGCTACCTCGACGTGACGGATGCGGCGGCCGACAAGGGCGCCGCCGTGCGGTGGCTGTGCGGTGAGCTCGACGTGCCGGCCGAGGCAGTCCTCGCGATCGGTGACGGGGCCAACGACGAGGCCATGTTCCGGGTGGCGGGCACGGGTGTCGCCATGGGGAACGCCCATTCCGACGTCCGGGCGGTGGCCGACGTGGTCACCGGTGCCAACTCCGACGACGGTTGGGCCGATGCCGTCGATCGCCTCGTGCTCACCGGCCTGACCTGATCCGACCAGCACCGATCCGACCAGCACCGATCCGACCAGCACCGATCCGACCAGCACCGATCCGACCAGCACTCAGGAGGAACACCGTGACCCGACCCACCCAGCAGCTGCACGACATGGGCCAGAGCCTCTGGATCGACAACATCACGCGGACGCTGCTCGACGACGGCACCATCGAGCGGTACATCCGGGAGTACTCGGTCACCGGGCTGACCTCGAACCCGTCGATCTTCGACAAGGCGATCGGCTCCGGGGCCTACGACGACGTGATCGCCGCAGCCCCGGCCGACGCCTCCGACGAGGACGTGTTCTTCACGCTCGCCATCGAGGACCTGCAGCGCGCCGCCGATCTGTTCGCGCCGATCCACGCCCGGACCGACGGCGTCGACGGCTGGGTGTCGCTCGAGGTGTCCCCTGAGCTCGCCTACGACACCGCTGCGACCGTCGCCGCCGCAGTCGACCTGCACCGTCGGGCCGGGCGGGACAACCTGTTCATCAAGATTCCCGGGACTCCCGAGGGCCTGCCGGCGATCACCGAGGCGATCGCGTCGGGCGTGCCCGTCAACGTGACGCTCCTGTTCGACGCCGCGCAGTACCGCGCCGCTGCGGACGCCTACCTCGACGGGATCGAGCGCCGGATCGACGCCGGTCTGGACCCGGCGGTGGAGTCGGTCGCCTCGGTGTTCATGTCCCGGTGGGACACGGCCGTGGCGAACCAGGTCGGTGATGACCTCCGCAACACCCTGGGGCTGACCATCGGCCTGGACGTCTACCGGGCCTACCGTGAGCTGCAGGACTCGGAGCGGTGGCAGCGCCTCTCGGGCCAGGGGGCCAGGCTCCAGCGCCTGCTGTGGGCGAGCACGAGCTCCAAGGATCCGGCTGCACCCGACACTCTGTACGTGAGCGGCCTGGCGGCGCCGCTGACGGTCAACACCATGCCCGACGTCACGCTGCTGGCGTTCGGCGACCACGGCGAGCTGGGGGATCCGCTCCCCGCCGACGGGGGCGACGCCGGTGGACGTCTGGCGGCCTTCGCCGCCGCCGGCGTCGACGTGGTGGCCCTCGCCGCCAAGCTCCAGAGCGACGGCGCCGAGGCGTTCGTGGCGTCGTGGCGGGAGCTCATCGGCCGCATCCGGACGCAGCGCCGGAGCGTGGGCTGAGCTGCCCCGGTGGAGGCCCCGATCGAGCGTGAGGAGACCGACGTGAGCGACACACCGGGCACCATCCCACCGGCGAGCCTGCCCGAGTGGCGGGCGCTCGACGATCATCGCGTCGCACTCGACGCTTTCGACCTCCGCACCGCGTTCGCCGAGGACCCGTCGAGGGTCGAGCGCATGTCGCTCGACGTCGTCGGCCTGCACGCGGATCTGTCCAAGCACCTCGCCACACCGGAGACGCTCGGGTTGCTCGTGGAGCTCGCCGAGGCCTGCGGTCTCCGCGAGCGGATCGCCGCGATGTTCTCGGGTGAGCACATCAACGTCACTGAGGACCGGGCGGTGCTGCACGTGGCGCTGCGCATGCCCCGGTCGACGTCGCTGACCGTCGACGGGGTCGACGTCGTCGCCGAGGTCCACCGGGTGCTCGACCGCATGGGTGCCTTCGCCGACTCGGTGCGCTCAGCCTCGTGGGTCGGACACACCGGCCGACCGATCCGCAACGTCGTCAACATCGGAATCGGTGGTTCCGACCTCGGGCCCGTGATGGCGTACCGGGCGCTCCGGCACGTCAGTGACCGCGACCTGACGTTCCGGTTCGTGTCCAACGTCGACGGCACCGACTTCGTCGAGGCGACCCGGGACCTCGACCCGGCCGAGACCCTGTTCATCATCTGCTCCAAGACGTTCACGACGCTCGAGACCATGACCAACGCCCGCTCGGCACGCGAGTGGGTGGTCTCGGCGCTCGGTTCCGAGGACGCCGTCGGGAGGCACTTCGTCGCCGTGTCGACGAACGCCGCGGGCGTGGCCGAGTTCGGGATCGACACCGACAACATGTTCGGCTTCTGGGACTGGGTGGGCGGCAGGTACTCGATGGACTCGGCGATCGGCCTGTCGACCATGGTCGCGATCGGACCGGAGGCCTTCGCCGACCTGCTCGCCGGGTTCCACGCCGTCGACGAGCACTTCCGGACGGCGCCGATCCGCGAGAACCTGCCGGCCCTGATCGGGCTGCTGGCCGTGTGGTACCGGAACTTCTGGGGCTGCCAGACCATCGCCGTCCTGCCCTACGACCAGTACCTCGAGCGGTTCCCCGCCTACCTCCAGCAGCTCACGATGGAGTCCAACGGCAAGCACGTCACGTTGGAGGGGGCACACGTCGAGGTCGACACCGGTGCCATCTACTGGGGAGAGCCGGGCACCAACGGCCAGCACAGCTTCTACCAACTCATCCACCAGGGGACGACGATCGTCCCGGTCGACTTCATCTGCTTCGCCCGGACGCCCAACCCGCTCGGAGACCACCACGACCTGCTCTCGGCGAACGTGTTCGCCCAGTCGGCCGCCCTGGCGTTCGGGCGGAGCGCCGAGGAGGTGGCCGCCGACGGGACACCGGCGGCGAGGGTGCCCGCCAAGGTCATGGAGGGCAACCGTCCGAGCACGACGATCCTCACCGACGAGGTGTCGCCGTTCCGGCTGGGGACCCTCGTGGCGCTCTACGAGCACTCGGTGTTCACCCAGGGGGCGATCTGGGGAATCGACTCGTTCGACCAGTGGGGGGTGGAGCTCGGCAAGCAGCTCGCCGCCCGGATCGCCCCGCAGCTGCTCGCCGAGGACGAACCCGAACTCGACCACGACCCGTCGACCAACGACCTGATCCGTCGCTACCGTTCGATGTCGTGATCCGGCTGACCTGCCGGCACGCCCGCACACACCCGCAGGAGGACCACCGTGCCCACTGACCAACCGATGCAGCTCGGCATGATCGGCCTCGGCCGCATGGGAGCCAACCTCGTCCGCCGGCTCCAGCGGGACGGGCACTCCTGCGTCGTCTACGACGTCTCCGAGCAGGCCGTCGAGGCGCTCGTCGCCGAGGGCGCCACGGGCACGTCGAGCCTCGAGGAGTTCGTCGGGGCGCTGCGGCCGCCACGGGCCGTGTGGATCATGGTGCCGGCGGGTTACGTGCAGTCGACCATCGACGGGCTGGTCGGGTTGCTCGACGCCGACGACTCGGTGATCGACGGCGGGAACTCGTACTACCGCGACGACGTCGACCGAGCCGCCGCCCTGCGGGCCGAGGGGATCCACTACATCGACTGCGGGACGAGCGGTGGCGTGTGGGGGCTCGACCGCGGGTACTGCCTCATGATCGGCGGCGAGGACGGACCGGTCGAGCGGCTCGCCCCGATCTGGCGCACCATCGCGCCCGGACCGGGTTCCGTCGAGCCGACGCCCGGCCGCGACCGGCCCGACGGCACGGCCCAGGAGGGGTGGCTGCACTGCGGGCCGAGCGGTGCCGGCCACTTCGTGAAGATGGTCCACAACGGCATCGAGTACGGGATGATGGCCGCCATCGCCGAGGGCCTCGACATCATCGCGAACGCCGACATCGGCCACCGCGAGCACGTCGTCGACGCCGAGACGACCCCCCTGCGGGACCCGCAGTACTACCAGTTCGACATCGACGTCGCCGAGGTCGCCGAGGTCTGGCGCCGGGGTTCGGTGATCGGTTCCTGGCTCGTCGACCTGACCGCATCCGCGCTCGCCAAGTCGCCGGGCCTCGACGAGTTCGCGGGGAGGGTGTCGGACTCGGGCGAGGGGCGCTGGACGGTGCTCGCCGCCATCGACGAGGGCGTGCCGGCGCCGGTGATCACCGCTGCGCTCAACGAGCGGTTCGAGTCCCGCGACCTCGGGGTCTTCCGCAACAAGGTGCTCTCCGCCATGCGCAGCGAGTTCGGCGGCCACGCCGAGCGCCGGGACTGACCGGGGGTGCAGCACCACCTCGAGGTGTTCGACGACGGCGACGCGCTCGCCCGGGCCGCCGCCGGGTTCGTGGCCGAGCGGGCGCAGGCGGCGACGGCGGCCGGTGGGAGCTTCGTCCTGGCGGTGAGCGGTGGCCGGACCCCGTGGATCATGTTCGCCCACCTGGTCGAGCTCGACGTCCCCTGGGACCGGACCGTCGTGTACCAGGTCGACGAGCGGTGCGTGCCCGCCGACGATCCCGACCGCAACCTGGCCCACCTGCGCGCCGCCCTCGGTGACGTACCCGCCGACGTGCGGCCCATGCCCGTCGAGTCCGAGGACCTCGAGCTCGCCTGCCGTGCGTACGGCTCGATGCTCCCGGACTTCTTCGACCTGGTGCACCTCGGTCTGGGTCCCGACGGCCACACGGCGTCGCTCGTCCCCGGTGACCCGGTGCTCGACGTCGCCGACCGTCTGGTCGCCCCGACCGGTGCGCGCTACCAGGGCCGACGTCGCATGACGCTCACCTACCCGGCCCTGGCCCGGGCCCGGCAGCTGCTGTGGCTCGTCGAGGGGGAGTCCAAGCGGGCCCCGCTCGCCGCGCTCCTCAGTGGGGACCGGAGCATGCCCGCCGGGCGGGTCCACGCCGACGCCTCGTTGATCCTGGCCGACCGGGCCGCAGCCGGTAGCGTCACGTGAGCGTCCTGCGTCGCCGGGCGCGTCCAGCTGGGGAGGCCGGGTGAGCACGCAGGACGACGAGAAGCGCATCGCCGCACACGCAGCGGCCGAGGTCGTCGAGGACGGCATGACGGTCGGACTGGGCACCGGCTCGACGGTGGCCCACCTCCTGGACGCGCTGGCCGAGCGGTCCCTCGACATCCGTTGCGTGTCGACCTCGGTCCAGACCGAGGAGACCGCCCGGCGGCTCGGGATCCGGACCGAGTCGTTCGACGTGGTCGACCGGTTCGACGTGGCCATCGACGGTGCCGACCAGGTGTCGCCCGACTTCTGGCTGGTGAAGGGCGGGGGTGCGGCGCACACTCGGGAGAAGGTCGTGGCGTCGAGCGCCGACCGGTTCGTGGTGATCGTCGACGGATCCAAGCTGGTCGAGCGGATCACGGCCCCCATCCCCATCGAGCTCCTGCAGTACGGGTTCGCCTCGACGGTGCGCCGGCTGACGGCACACCTCGACGGTCCGGTGGTGCGGCGCGACGTCCCGGTGAGCCCCGACGGTGGGGTGATCGTCGACTTCACGGGCGCCGTCGCCGATCCGGCCGACCTGGCCGCCGCCATCTCGGCCACCCCCGGGGTGGTCGAGCACGGGCTGTTCGGCCCTGAACTCGTGAGTGCCGTGGTCGTTGCCTCGGGCACCGAGGTCCGCTGGCTCGACGCAACGGCCTGAGGCGGCCCCACCGCCTGCCGACGTCGCGGATGCGGGGACCCCGACTACCGTCGGCGGTCGTGAAGGGGCGACGAGTCGCTGCGGTGCTGGTGGCCATCGTGGTGGCCGTCGGCCCCGGGTGCCTGCAGGCCGACTACGGCTACGAGCTCACTGCCGACGGCGGTGGCACGGTCGAGCTGCAGATCCGGTTCCGGGACGAGCTGGTCCGGACGCTCGAGCAGCTGGGTCTGGGCGACGTCGTGCGAGGTGACGTGTCGATCGTCGAGGACCAGCTCGACCGCCTGCCGGCCGGATGGCGTGAGCGCATCGACGTCGAGTCGGTCGAGGACGGTGCCGGCATCGACGTGAGCATCCGGTTCGACGACCTCGAGCAGCTCGAGGAGCTCCGGACGATCGGTGACATCGGCGTCCCGGTGGTGACCCGCACCGAGGGTCGGTGGCGCGTGGACCTCGACTTCACGTCGATGGTCGGCGCTGCGGGCACGCTCGCTCCGGCGGCCGACGAGCTGACCTCGAGCGACCTCGGATCGGTCCTCTCCGATGCGCTCGGAGCACTCGCCGGCGAGCCGGAGCTGGTGGTCCGGGTCACCATGCCGGGCGAGATCACCGGCGCTGACGCCGCCGCGGAGGTGGACGGTCGCACGGCCACGTGGACCGTCGTCGCCGATGCGGCCGGGGTCGGGTTCGTCGAGTCGGGCACCGGCCCGGCCGGGTTCCTCGCTGCGTCGGTCGGTGGTGCGCCGCTGTGGGGACTGCTCCTGCTCGGCGTCGTGGTCGCCGCTGCGGTGGTCGTCGTGGTGGCGCGCTCCAGGCGCGGTGACCGGATGCCGGCGCTCGCCGGTCCCGGTCCCGTGTCACGTCCCGGTCCGGCCCCGTGGGAGCACGTCCCGCCGACCTCGGCCGCCGTCCCGCCGCTGGGCGGGTGGGCACCGATCGCACCGGTGACCCCGCAGCTACCACCGTCGGCACCGACCGCGCCCCTGGCGCTCCCGCCGCTGCCCGGTCCGGTCGGCCCCGGCAGCTCCGAGACCGCTCCGGTCCCGGTGGTGGACGAACCGACCGAGGTGCTGGCGGCGGTGCCGGTTGGTGGCTGGCATCCGGACCCGTGGGGCCGGGCGACCTGGCGGTGGTGGGACGGCCGGGAGTGGACGGAGCACACGGCCTGACGGCCCCCGGCCGGGGGGTCAGGGTCCGGTCGAGGGGACGAGGTGGGGAGCCCGTCGACCGACGAGCTCGACCACGGCGTCGAGCCGTGGGTTGACCAGGAACTCGTCGCCCACCGCGACGGTGGGCACCGTCTCGTTGCCCCGGGCAGCGGCCCGCACGGTCGCTGCAGCGTCGGGGTCGGCCCAGATGTCGTGCAGCCGGAGCGGCAGGCCCGTCCGCTCGAGCTGGCGGAGCAGCACCGTGCAGAACCCGCAGCCCTGGCGCCAGTAGACGTCGACCGCGTCGATCACGTCAGCCCTGCCGGGGTCGGGTCGTCACGGTCGAGAAGCACATCTCATCGTCGGTGCCCTCGGCGAAGACCAGGTAGCGCATCGGCATGGTCGGCCGCAGGCTCCGGTCCCAGCTGCACTCGACCCTGATCGTGTCGCCCACTGCGATCGGCACCGGGTCCACCGGCTGGTAGTTGAGCTGCCAGTCGAAGTCCCACGTCGGGATGTCGAGCAGCACCGTCTCCCGGTCGGTCCCGGGGTGCAGCGTCATCCGGTACGTCGCCCCGTACTCGTGCATGTGTCCGAGCACGTCGACGATCTCGGCGTCGTTGCGCACCCGGTAGTCGCAGGTGGTGCGAGCCGTGTTGCCGTCGGACAGAGCGGCCAGCTGTTCCGGTGTCGTCCGGCAGACCCGGTGGAGGGCGTTGGCGATCCCGGCGCCGCCCGGTCCGAACCGGGCGCGGACATCGGCGATCGCAGCGTTCCGGTCGCACAGCGGTTCGGTGCGGCCGGGGGGACACGGCAGCTCCACCGGCCCCACCAGTTCGGTCGTCTCGAGTGCGACGAGCTCGGCCCCGGGCTGGGCGAGCTCGAAGGTCATCCGGGACTGGTCGGCCGGCCGGGCGTCGTCGTAGTGGTAGTGGATCTGGGCGACCAGGACGTCCCCCGGCTGGAACCGGAATCCGGCGCCCTCGCCGAAGTCCTGGGGGCGCTGGCCCGGCACCCATCCGGCGACCAGGTCGCCACCGCCACCCGGGCCCATGCCGACCGCGCAGTTCCACCCCGATCCGGCGTCACGTGCCTCGGCGGCGTCGAGCTTCGCCCGCTGCGCCGCCGGCGCCCGGTAGACGAGGGCGTGGTGGACCACGTCGAGCCGGTCGGGTTCGAAGGTGTACCCCGTGACGAACCGTGGCTCGGTGAGCGCCGGATCCAGGATGAAGCACCGGTAGTCGTCCCGCAGGCCCGACTCACCGGCGTACGGCTGGGGGAGTGCGATCGTGAGGTCGGCCCGTGGGGTCACCACGTCGGACTCGGCAGGCGCCGGGTCGACCGGTGTGTCGGCCGGGACGTCGAGTGGGCCACCGGCGTCGGCCCACTCGCGGATCGTGCGGATCTGGTCGTCGCTCAGGCGCCGGACGTGCTGGAGCGGGACTCCAAGGTCCGATGCGTGCCACGGCGGCATGTACCGGTTGCCGGTGACCACGGCGAGACCCCGGGCCACGGACTGGGCGTCGCCGGCCGTCTCGAGGACCCAGTGGGCCGCACCGATCTGGCCCTCCTGGTGGCACGAGGCGCAGTTGGTCGACAGGATCGGGGCCACCTGCGTCGAGAACGACGGACCGCCACCCGTGGCTGCGGTCCGCACCGCGACCTGTCGGGCTGCAGGAGGGCTGTAGTCGCGACCGTCGACGGCGACGACCCGCAGGGTGAGTCGGGCCTCGTCGCCGGTCCGGACGAGGCCGGCCTTGGAGATCGGGCCGACGCCGTGGGCCGACAGCAGCACCGTCCCGGTCGCCTCGGCCCGGAGCGTGTTGCCGTCGAGGCGGGCGGTGCCGGTGAAGCGCACCGGGGCCGGGACGTCCCGGACGGTGAGCATCCCGGCGAGCGTCACCGGGACGTCGGTGCCGTCGCCGGGTACCGGACCGTCGGGGAGGTCCAGGGTCGCCTGCTCGAGACGGGCCTCCGGGTGGTCGTGCGAGTCCAGGTAGTCGTGGTGGAGGGCCTTGTCGCGCAGGGAGTTGTCGCTCTCGAGCTGCTCGACGTTGACCACCAGGTCGCCGACCCGGGTCGAGGCCAGGTCCGTTCCCACGCCGAAACTGCCGGCGATCCCGCTCGTGGTGAGCACCGCGGTGCCGTCGACGCCGGCGAGCGTCTCGTCGACCTCCACGGTGACCGACGACTGCGACGCGTCGATGCGGTACACGGTCTCGCCCGGTCCCGCCTCGAGCGGGGCGACCAGAGGGAGCGAGCGGTCGACGGTCGGCTCGGGGGTGAGGACCAGTTCGATCAGGTCCCGGTTCGCCACGGCGAGACCCCCGGCGACCACGAGCAGGGCCGCCGCTGCGCTCCGCCACGGGTGCCGTGCGATCGCAGCGAGGGGGCCGGTCCGGTGCGTACGCGACGGTGTCGCCTGCACGTCGGACGGGACGTCGACCGGGTCCGGTTCGCGGTGGTGCTGCACGTGGACGTGATCCCCCTGGTTCCGGCATCCGCCCGGTACGTCGTGAGGCTAGCGCGGGTCGCACCGGGTCCCCGGCCGCGTGGACCAGACTCGGCGCATGCTCGAGCACTTCTCCGACCGATTCCCCAGCCTCCGGTTCGACGAGCCGGCCGAGCACGTGCTCCGGATCACGCTCGACGGCCCCGGACTGAACGCCGTCGACGCCTCGGTGCACCGGGACCTCGCCGACGTCTGGACGGCGGTCGACCGCGAACCCCGGGTGCGGGTCGCGCTGCTCGCCGGTGCGGGCCGGGCCTTCTCGGCCGGTGGCAGCTTCGAGCTCCTCGAGGAGATGCTGGGCGACTACGCCGGCCGCACCAGGGTCCTGCGCGAGGCGCGGGACCTGGTGTTCAACATCGTCGACTGCTCCAAGCCCGTCGTGTCGGCGATCCACGGACCGGCGGTCGGTGCCGGGCTGGTCGCGGCGTTGCTCGCCGACGTGTCCGTGGCCGCCCGGTCGGCCCGGATCATCGACGGCCACACCCGCCTCGGCGTCGCCGCCGGCGACCACGCCGCCGTGTGCTGGCCATTGCTGTGCGGCATGGCGAAGGCCAAGTACTACCTCCTGACCTGCGAGCCCCTCACGGGCGAGGAGGCCGAGCGGATCGGCCTCGTCTCGTTGTGCGTCGACGACGACGTGGTCCACGACCGGGCGCTCGAGGTGGCGGTCGGACTGGCCGAGGGTGCCCAGTCGGCGATCCGGTGGACCAAGCACGCGCTCAACAACTGGTACCGGGACCACTCGTCGATCTTCGACGCATCCTGGGGGCTCGAGTTCTACGGGTTCGGCGGGCCGGACGCCGCCGAGGGTCTGGCCTCGCACCGGGAGAAGCGCCCGCCGCGCTTCAGCGGCCCGACCTCGGAGTGAGTCCGGGGCGGACGCGGCCTCAGCCGGCCGGGGCGAAGATCGCCGCCCCGGCGATCCCGGCGTCGTTGTGCATCTCGGCCGGGACCACGGTGGTCCGGGTCTCGATCCGGGGGAGGAACCGCTCGGCGTGCTTCGACACGCCGCCGCCGACGATGATCAGGTCGGGCCACAGGAGCCGTTCGAGGAGCTGCAGGTAGCGCTCGACCCGGCGGGCCCACTCCTTCCACCCGAGGTCCTCCTCCTCCCGCACCGACGCCGCTGCGTAGTCCTCGGCGTCACCGCCGTGGAGGTGGAGGTGGCCGAGTTCGGTGTTGGGCACGAGTCGTCCGTCGACGAACACGGCGCTGCCGATGCCGGTACCGAGCGTGACCATCACCACGACGCCGTCGACGCCCCGCCCGGCACCGAAGCGCATCTCGGCCACACCCGCTGCGTCGGCGTCGTTGATGACCGCGACCTGGCGTCCGGTCGCCGAGGCGAGCAGTCCGGCGGCGTCGGTGTCGACCCATCCGCCGTCGATGTTGGCGGCGGTCCGGGCGACTCCGTGCTGCACCACGGCCGGGAGCGTCACACCGAGGGGTCCGGGGTGCCCGATCTGCTCCACCAACTCGGCCACGGTCCCGGCCACCGCCTGTGGAGTCGCCGGGTGGGGTGTCAGCAGGCGGATGCGTTCCCGGGTGAGGTGGCCCGTCGAGGTGTCGACCGGCGCACCCTTGATGCCGCTCCCGCCGATGTCGATCCCCACCACCACACGACCCTCCGTCGACTCTGGTCCGACCACGGTGGCGTCCTCCTCGGGTCCGGGTGTCGCGGTCCGGCCCGTCACGGGACCGCGTCGTTACTGTAGGTCCCGCCCCGCCGGGAACCGGGCCCGGCTGCGCCACCGGAGGGACCGATGAGCACGACCGACACGACCGTTGCGAGCGCGGACGATCGGGGCCCCGTGCCGATCAGCAGGTGGCTGTGGCTCGTCGGCGCCGTCATCCTGACCGCCGGCGTCCTGTTCGGCTACGACCAGGGCGTCATCGCCGGGGCGCTGATCGGGATCGAGAAGGAGTGGGACGTCTCGACCCGGCTCACCGAGGTGATCACGAGCTGGGTCACGCTCGGTGCCCTGGTCGGGGCCCTCGTCGCCGGAACCCTCGCCGACCGGATCGGTCGCCGAGCGGCCGTGACGGTGGCGGCCGTGCTGTTCGTGGCGGGTGCCCTGATCGAGGCGGCGGCACCCTCGCCGGCGGTCCTCGTCGTGGGTCGCCTCGTCGTGGGCTTCGGCGTCGGGGTGGCCTCGGTGGCCGCCCCGCTCTACGCCGCCGAGATGGCCCCCACCCGGGTCCGGGGCCGGTTCGTGTCCTGGTACCAGTTCGGGATCACCTTCGGCATCTTCCTCGCCTACCTCGTCGACCAGCTGCTCTCGAGCGGGGACCGGTGGCGGTTGATGCTCGGGGTCTCCGCCGTGCCCGCCCTGCTGCTCGTCCTCCTGATCCTCCCGTCCAGTGACACGCCGCGCTGGTACCTGACCAAGGGCCGCCGGGAGGATGCGGTCCGGGCGGTCGAGCGGATCCGGCCGGACGACCCCACCGCCGGCATGGCCGAGATCGAGGCCTCCATCGCGGAGGACGTCCCGCAGGCGTCGTGGGGGCAGGTCTTCAGCCGGCGCTGGCGCACGCCGCTCCTGCTCGGGGTCGGCCTGGCCGTCTTCCAGCAGGTCACCGGGATCAACGCGATCATCTACTACGCCAACAAGATCTTCGCCGCCGCCGGGTTCGAGTCCGTGGCCGACCAGACCGCTGCCACGACCTGGGCGATCGGCGCGGTCAACGTGGTCGCCACGCTGATCGCCGTGGCGTTCGTCGACCGTCTCGGCCGGCGACCACTGCTGCTGGCGGGACTGGTCGGCATGGGGCTCAGCCTGACGGCCGTCGGCTTCGCCTTCCGGTCGCTCGCCGACATCCCCGAGGACCCCGTGACCCAGACCGCCCGGGTCTCCAACTCCGGGGTGATCGCGCTCGTCGGGCTCGTCGTCTACATCGCGTCGTTCGCGTTCTCGCTCGGGCCGGTGGTCTGGACCGTGATCAACGAGATCTTCCCCCGCGACATCCGGGGGCGCGGCGTGTCGGTGGCCACGGCGTTCAACTGGGGGAGCGCCTGGCTCGTGAGCCAGTTCTTCCTGAGCCTGACGGATGCCATCGGGCAGGCCGCCACCTTCTGGCTGTTCGCAGCGCTGTGCCTGGTGGCGTTCGTGTGGATCTGGCGGTTCGTCCCCGAGACCAGGGGACGGTCCCTCGAGGAGATCGAGGCGATGTGGGTCGAGCGTGCCGGCGATCCCCAGCACGTCGTCCCCGGATCAGCCCGCTGAGGCCGGACCCACCGAGTCGAAGAAGTCCAGCACGACCTGCGTGGCCGACACGTCGGTGTTGGTCGGACCGGCGAACAGGTCCAACAGTCCCGGAGTACCGGCCCACGTGTGGCCGCTGCCCAGCAGCGACCAGTACTCGACCCGGTGGGATCCGCATCCGCTGAACACCGACACCCGGACGGTGGGCGCCCGGTCCTGCACCGTCGGCGCGGTGTCGCAGCCGGCCCGGGCGGCGTCGGTGGCGACCACCGAGGCCAGCGGAAGGCCGAGCGGGGGAGCGAAGGGCACCTCGGACCCGGTGAGCGGTGCGATCGGGTCGGCCGTGCCGTGGAGGATCATCACGCTCGTCGGCGGTGAGTCCGGGCACAGGTCGGTCAGGTTGGTGCCTCCGGAGCCGGCGACCGCCCGGAACCGCCACGGCACCGTGCAGCTGAGCGCCTGCGCCATGGCCGCCCCGGCGGAGAAACCGGCGGCGACGATCCGGTTGCGGTCGATGCACCCCTGGTCCTCGAGGTCGTCCACGAGCCGGTTGAGCAGACCCACGTCGTCGATCCCGGTCCGCAGGCCACCGGGCACGGCCCACCGTGGCCCGGGTTCGCTCCCGAGCGGCGTGAGCACCACGTAGCCCCGTGCGACCGCAGCCGCGGCCAGCCCCGAGTAGGCCTCCCAGGCGTCGGGGCCGAGGGCGAACGGGTGCAGCGAGACCAGCAGCGGCCGGGGACCGGTCCCCGTGCTGGGGACGTCGAGCGTCGCCGTCCGGGCGAGCCCCTGCCACGCGAGCGTGACCGTGGTGCGGCCCGGTGGGAGTCCCGACCCGGTGGTGCAGCCGGCTGACGGGGCCACGTCCTGTCCGGGCACGATGCCGCGTCCGGGAGGCTGGGGCAGGACCGACGGGGCCGGCGAGGTCGGGATGGTGCAGCCAACGGCGGCGAGCAGGCCGATCGCCAGCGTGGTGGCGAGGACTCCCGCCCTCCGGCTCCGACGGCGCAGCCGCCCGGTGTGTCCCTCGAGTGTCACTGGTCGCTCCGATCCTCCGCCGCCCGTGGCCGGTCGCCGCCGGGTGATCCGGGGCCCATCGGCCGAGGGTACCGCAGGCGCCGCCCGCCGTTCCCGGCCGACACGTGGGTCGATCCCCCGGTCCGCCACCGCTGGCCGGTACGGTTCGAACGGGCCAGTGGACCAGGAGGTTCCCCAGTGAGCGACGACGTGACCGAACAGGACATCCGGGACGGCGTGCAGGCGGTCACCGGCATGTGGTGGATCTTCCTGGTGACCGGGATCGCGTGGCTCGTGATCGCCCTGCTGGTGCTGCGGTTCAACGAGACGTCGGTCGACACCGTCGGGCTCATCCTCGGCCTCGTGTTCCTCGGGGCGGCCATCAACGAGTTCGTGCTGTTCGCCGTGGTCCGGGGCGGGTGGCGGGTGTTCCACCTGATCCTGGCGGTGGTGTTCGTCGCCGGGTCGATCTACTGCTTCGTGTCACCCCAGAACGCCTTCTGGGAACTGGCCAGCGTCCTGGGTCTGCTGCTGGTGCTCATGGGGGCGTTCCAGATCGTTGCGGCGGTGCTCTCGCGGGACACCAACGAGGTCTGGTGGCTCGGGCTCATCGTCGGCATCATCGAGCTGCTGCTCGGCTTCTGGGCGTCGCAGCAGTACTACCCGGCCCGGGCCGCACTGATCCTGCTGTGGGTCGGGTTCTTCGCCCTGTTCCGGGGGATCACCGAGATCGTGACCGCCTTCCAGGTCCGTGCGGTCGGTCGGGAGCTCGCCGCCGAGGGTTGAGCACGGGGTCGTCGCTGGGGCACGCACCCCGCCGGTCTGCCAACCTGTCGAGGTGGAGACGGACCTCCCCGACGGCGTGGCCCAGGTGATCGTTGAGCACATGTCGGACATGGTGCTCGTGATCGACTCGCTCGGTCGGATCGCGTACGCCAACCACACGGGGGAGCTCATCCTCGGCTGGCGCCGTGAGGACTGGATCGGCCGCAGCGCCTTCGACCTGGTCCACCCGGACGACGTCGGGAGCGCGGCCGAGTCGCTCGCAACGGCGTCGACCTCGGGCCGGGGGATCAAGCAACCGATCGAGCTCCGGGTCCGGCGTGCCTCGGGAGCGTGGCACCCGGTCGAGATCATCACGTCCAACCTGCTCGACGAGCCGTCGGTCCGCAGCCTGGTCGTCGTGGCGCGCGACCTCTCGGCGCGCGCCGAAGGTCTCGCCGTGGCGGCATCGGAGCGGAGGCGCTTCGAGCGGGTCTTCGACCAGTCACCGATCGGTCTGGCGCTCATCGGCCGGGACGGCCGGATCGTCCGACCCAACGAGGCGCTGGCCCGGCTCGGGGGCCGTCCGCAGGAGGACCTGGCCGGGTCCGAACTGGTCGACCTGGCCGTCGCCGACGACCGCGACCGGCTGGCGGACCTCCTCGATCAGGAGGGCGCCGCCGATGGGGCCGCCCCGGTGGAGGTGCGGTTCACCGACGTCGAGGAACGGGTCCGGTGGGTCCGGGTGTCGGTCTCGGCGATCGGGGACGGGGACCGGGCCGGCGACGGAGCCGGTGCGTCGAACCTCGGGCTGGTGCGCTGCGAGGACGTGAGCGAGGAGCACGCGCTGCGGGAGCAACTCCTCTACGCGGCGACGCACGACGACCTCACGGGACTCCTCAACCGGTCCGGGTTCCGGAGCGTCTACGACCACGTGGCGGGCCGCGACCGCGGTACCGAGACCGCAGCAGCGCTCGTGTTCATCGACCTCGACGACTTCAAGGAGGTCAACGACCGGTTCGGCCACGAGGTGGGCGACCTGCTGCTCGAGGTGGTGGCCACCCGGATCCGTCGGACGGTGCGCACCACCGACGCCGTCGCCCGGATCGGTGGCGACGAGTTCCTGGTGCTCCTCGATCCCATCCACGACGTCGCCGCGGCGACCGACCTCGCGGACCGCATCCTGGCCACGGTCAGGGAGCCGGTCGAACTCCCGGTCGCGACGGTGCGGGTCGGCGCGTCGATCGGGGTGGCACCGGTCGAGGTCGGCGCACCGCTCTCGACCACCCTCAACCGGGCCGACGCCGCTGCGTACTCCGTCAAGCACGCCGGCGGGAACGCCGTGGCGGTCGCGTCGAGCCCGTGACCGGGGTCCCCACCGCGACGCCCCGGCCGGAGGACGTCTCGCTCGCGGGCCGCGTCGTGGTGGTGACGGGTGCTGCCCGGGGGATCGGTCGGGCCGTCGCCGAGACGGCCGCCTCGTTCGGTGCGGACGTCGCCCTGCTGGATCGTGACCCGGCCGTCGACGAGGTCGCCGAACGGATCGTGTCCGCCGGTCGGCGGGTGGTGGTCGGACACCTCGACGTGCGGGACCGCCCGGCGGTGGTCGAGGTCACGCAGCGGATCGACGCAGAGTTCGGCGGGGTCCACGGGCTCGTCAACAACGCCGGTGGCACCTTCGTGGCCGAGTTCATGTCGAGCAACGAACGCGGGGACGCGGCACTGGTGGCCGAGAACTTCACGAGCGTGCTCGACGTGACGCGTGCCGTCGTCCCCCTCATGCGCTCCGGCGGGTCCATCGTGAACGTCACGTCGAGCGAGGCGTTCCAGGCGGCTCCGGGGTTCGCCGTGTACTCGGCGATGAAGGCGGCGACGGAGCAGCTCACGAGGACGCTCGCGCTCGAGCTCGCGGCGTCGGGGATCCGGGTCAACGCAGTGGCGCCCGACGGGATGCCGACACCCGGCGACGAGTCGCTCGCCGCCGAGGTCGCCGAGCGGTCCCGGTTCGTGCCGCCGCCCCGTCCGCCGTCGGGTGACTTCGCCCCGCCCGAGGCGGCCGCCGGGGTGGTCGCCTTCCTGCTCGGGGACCTGGCGGGGTTCGTGACCGGGGCGTCGATCTCGGTCGACGGCGGGCTGCGGGCGGCCGGGGGCTGGCACCTGCGCTCCTGACCCGCGGACCGGGTGGCGGTGGTCTGGGGGAGACTGCGGACGTGCTCCGCCTGACGATCCGCACTGCCCGGGTGCACTGGCGCCGGTTCGTCCTGACGGCGAGCGCCGTGGTCATCGGCGTCGCCTTCGTCGTCGGCTCGTTCGTGCTGACCGACAGCCTGTCGACCTCGATCACCTCGCTGCTCGAGGAGTCCTCCACCAGCAGCGACCTGGTGGTGCGACCTGAGGGTGCCGGTGGTGGACGCGGGCCCCGGGGGGTCTTCGGCGGCCCCCGTTCGGGGATCCCGCTGGACCTGGCCGACCGTGTGGCGGCCGTCGAGGGGGTCGCTGCGGCCGCACCGGTCGTCTCGGGACCGTCGCAGCTCCTCGAGGACGACGGTTCCGCCGGGGCGTTCGACTTCGCCCTGGTCAGCAACTGGCCGGCGGATCCCGGGGCGTTCGGTGTCCGTCTGTCCGAGGGGCGGGCCCCCGAGCGGCGGGGGGAGCTCGTGGTGGACGTCACGACGGCAGCGGATCGTGGACTGCGTGTCGGGTCCGTGGTGCGGCTCGCAACCGGTCGGGGCGTGCAGGAGCTCACGGTGGTGGGTATCGCCACCCAGCAGGCCGGCTCGTTGCTCGCCGCCGCACCCGTGATCGCCGTCACCCTGGAGCAGGCCACCGAGCTGGTCGGAGTCGCCGGTTCGGTGGGCTTCGTCAACGTCCGTCTCGACCGGGGTGTCGACCCCGTGGGGGCCGCAGCCACCGTCGCCGCCGCCATCGGACCGGGGTACGCGGTCGTGACCTCGGCGGACCTGCTCGCCGAGGCGAGGGAGCAGGTCGACGAGGTGCTCACGACCTTCGTCGGGCTCCTGCTCGGGTTCGCCGCCGTGACCCTGTTCGTCAGCGGGTTCCTGGTCTGGAACACCTTCACCGTCGTGCTCGCCCAGCGCACCCGCGAGCTGGCGCTCCTCCGGGCGGTCGGGGCGAGCCGTCGGCAGGTGCTCGCGACCGTGGTCGGCGAGGGTGTCGTCGTCGGTGTCGTGGCCTCGGCGATCGGCATCGGGCTCGGGGTGGTGCTCGCAGCGGGTCTCCGCCGTCTGGTCGGCGTCCTCGGGGTCGAACTCCCCGAGGCGCCGCTGGTCCTGGCGCCGCGCACGGTGGCCGCGGCCCTCACCGTCGGAGTCGGGGTCACGCTCGTGTCGGTCCTGGGACCGGCGCGACGCGCCACCACCGTGCCGCCCGTCGCCGCGGTCGCCGCCGTCGATGCCACCCCGGGGCGCCGGACGCTCGGACGTCCGATCCTGGGGTCGGTGCTGCTCGTCGCCGGGCTCGTCGTCGCAGCGCGCTCCGGTTCGGTCCCGGCCGAGCAGGTCGAGGATCGGGTCCGACTCGTGGCGATCGGGGGACTGCTCGTCTTCCTCGGGGTCGTGGGTGTGGCCCGGTTCCTCGCCGGACCCATCATCCGGATCGTCGGCTGGCCCTGGCGTCGGTGGGGAGGTGTCGCGAGCCGGGTCGCCGCCGCCAACGCGGTGCGCAACCCGCGACGCACCGCATCGACGGCCTCGGCCCTCATGATCGGACTCGCACTCGTGACCACGACGCTGGTGGTCGGTGAGTCGGTGCGGACGGCCGTGCGGTCGGGTCTGGCCCGGTCGGTGACCGCCGACGTCGTGGTCGACTCGGGCTCCATCGCCCCGCTCGACGACGACGCCGTCGCTGCGGTCTCGGGGACCCCCGGGGTCGAGCGCGCGGTCCCCCTGGGGATCGCCCGCACCGACACCGTCGGTGGGCCCGGTCGTCTCACGATGACCACGGGCGACCTGGACCAGCTCGTCGGCCTGGTCGACCCGGAGCTCGTCGACGGCCGTCTGCCGGCCGATCCGGGGGAACTGGCCGTCGCCACCCGGTGGGCCGAGGACAAGGGCGTGCGGATCGGTGACACGTTCGACCTGCGGTCGGGCACCGAGCGTCGCCCGGTCCGGGTCGTGGGCACCTACCAGCGCCGGGAACTCTGGGACGACTCGATCGTCGGTCCCGGCACCCTGGACGGCCTGCCCGGTGTGGACGCCGTGGCACGGCTGGTGTTCGTCGAGTCGGCACCGGGGGTCGACCCGACGGCACTCGCCGGGCAGCTGGCCGAGGTGGTCGCCACGGTGCCCAACAGCTCGGCCCGCACCACCGAGCTGTTCGTCGAGCGACGCACGTCATCCGTCGACATCATCCTCGGCATCGTGAGCGTCCTGCTGTTGTTCGCCGTCGCCGTGGCGGCGCTGGGCATCGCCAACACGCTCGCCCTGTCGGTGGTGGAGCGGACCCGGGAACTCGGTCTCTTCCGGGTCACGGGGATGACGCGGCGCCGGACCCGGCGGATGGTCCGGGTCGAGGGCGTCCTCATCGCCGGATTCGGTTCGGCGCTCGGACTCGTGCTCGGTGTGGCGTTCGCCGCAGCACTCGTGGCGGTCCTGCCACCGGAGACGGTCGAGTTCGGGCTCCCGTGGGTGCGGTTGGCCGCCGTGGCTGCGGCCGGCGCCGTGATCGGCGTGCTCGCTGCGGTCCTGCCCGCCCGGCGGGCGGCTCGCCTCGACCCGCTCGCCGCGGTCGCCCCGACCTGAGGCCGACGGGGCTCAGGCGGGCCGGGATCGGCCCGGGTTCGCCGGGAGCCCCTCGAAACGCCCGCCCGGCCGGATCGACCGGTACGCCTCGACCACCGGGGCGAGTTCGTCGGGAGTGGCACCGTGCAGGATCACGCTGTCGGCGCCGTGGTCGAACTGTCCGAGTACCCGTGCGGCGCACTGCTCGGGACTCCCGACCGCTGCTGCGTCGAGCCACTCCTCCGGCAGGAGACCGGCGACGTGCTCGAGGACGTCGACCGTTCCCGTGGCGTCGAGCGCTCCCGGCGTCGACCCGACGACCGGATCGGCACGGAACCGTTCGAGCACCGCCGGGTCCCACCCGTTGACCCGTACCATCAGGTCCCCGTAGCCCTGCAGGTAGGTGGCGAGGCGACCGACGGTCTTGCGCAGGCGCAGCTCCTCGGGGAGGTGGTCGCCGACCGTGGCGAGCACCGACCACACGCGCACCGTCGCCGGGTCGCGCCCGGCCCGTTCGGCGCCCCGACGCACGGCGGCGACCGAGCGTTCGAGCGTCTCGTCGGTGAAGTAGGTGTGGAGCACCACGCCGTCGAACACCCGGCCGGCGAACTCGAGGGAGCGTTCGCCCATGGCGCAGAGGATCACCGGGATGTCCTCGTCGAAGGTGCTGGCCTGGTGCAGGAACGGGTAGCTGCCCGCCGGACCGTCGTGGCCGACGACCACCTCGCCGCGCCACAGCCGCCGGAGCAGGTCGACGGTGTCGGCGAGCTGGGCGCTGGTCGCCTCGCCGAGCCCGTACAGGCCGTTGAGCAGGCCGATGCCCCTCCCCAGTCCGAGTGCGAACCGGCCGCCGGTGAGCCGGTGGGCGGTGGTCGCCACCGTCGCCGTGACGAGCAGGTGCCGCGTGGTCACGTTGGTGGCCGCGGTCGCCACGCCGAGCGTGGAGCTCACCGCTCCGGCGGCTCCGGAGAGGACGGCGGCATCCTTGACGTTGAACCGCTCCGAGACGAACAGGGACCCCAGCCCGAGCTCCTCGGCCGTGCGGACCTCGTCGACGAGGTCGCGCGGCTGTTCCGTGTGCCCGGCGAGCGCGTAGAACCCGAGCTCGGCGAGTTGGCTCACCGCTGCTCGTACCAGAACCGGAGCGTCGTGGACTGCGGATCGACGAGCAGCTCCGAGGTGGTGTCGAGGCGGAGCACCGTCCGGGCCGAGCCGTCGACGGCGGGCCACTCGGGGAGGTCGTCCGCTGCCGGGACGCCGTGGGTTGCGAACGCCACCCACGCCTCGTGGACCGCCCGGGCGAGCGACTTGGGGGCCTCGGGGCCGACGAACACGTGCAGGCGCTGGTCCTCGACGAGGTCGAACACGAACGGGATCTCGATCGCGTGCGACGCTCCGATCAGGCCGCCCATCGCCGGGCTCGGCCAGTCCCAGCGGTACTGGTACACGGGAGCGTGCGGCGCCTGCGCGTCGACCAGCTCCGATGCGGGCACCCGGAACACGACGTCGGTGAGGACGGCGGTCTCGATCTCGGCAGCGGAGGCGTCGGGGAGCTCCGACCGGTAGGCCTCGAGTGCGCCACCGGGATCGACGCCGAGCAGTTCGAGGCGTTCGAGCAGTTCGCCGTCCGATGATGCCGACGGGCTCATGAGGGCGAAGAGCTTCCACTCCTCGAGGGTCGTGCCGACCACCATCGGGATCCCGGCGGCGGCGCCGTCGGCGATGGCGGCGAGCGGGTCGACGGGGACCTCACCCCCGTCGGCGACGGGGCGGAACGCCAGGAAGGCGAGCGGGCTGTCGTGCTCCCGGAGCGCCGCCTCGGGGTCTGCGATCCGTCGGGCGTTGATCCGGGCGTGGGCCCCGAGCAGCGAGGGGAGGTCGGCCACGAGGAGGTCCTCGATGCTCGAGGCGCCGACCTCGGCGAGGAACGCCTCGGTGTCGGCCCGGGCATCGGCGACCGGCCGGGCCGCCGAGGCCGCCCCGGACTCGGCGACGACCTGGTGGAACAGCCCCCGGGCCCGCGGCATCGATGCGAGCAGCGACACGCTCATCGCTCCGGCCGACTCACCGAAGATGGTGACCCTCCCCGGGTCGCCGCCGAACGCTGCGGCGTTGTCCCGCACCCACTCCAGCGCGGCGATCTGGTCGAGCAGGCCGACGTTGCCCGAGCCGGCGTACGCCGGGTCGAGGCCGCCGAGTTCCAGGAACCCCAGCGAGCCGAGTCGGTAGTTGAGCGTCACCAGGACCACACCGGTCCGGGCGAAGGACTCCCCGTGGTAGAGCGGCGACGATCCCGACCCCATCTCGAAGCCGCCGCCGTGGACCCAGACCATCACCGGGCGCGGCGTCTCGGGTTCGACGTCCGCGGTCCAGACGTTCAGGTAGAGGCAGTCCTCGTCCCAGACCTCGGACTCACCGCCGAAGAGCGCGTCCATCATCGACGGGTTCTGCGGACAGATGGGTCCGAACTCGTGTGCAGGTCGCACACCGGCCCACGGCTCCACCGGCTGGGGCGGTCGGAACCGCAGCGGGCCGACCGGCGGTGCGGCGAACGGGACGCCGGCGAACCGGAGGACACCGTGGTGCCAGGAGCCCTCGATCGTGCCGTGGGAGGTGTCGACCTCGACGGCCGTGCCGTCGACGGGGGCCGTGTCGGTGCGTGCCATGCGTACTGACTACCACGAGCCGCCGCCCGGAGGTCGACCGTTCGTCCGTTCACGCGTCGTGGCCGAACCACTACGCTCGAAGGTCGTGGACGATCGAGTCTCGAGCGGTTCGCCGACGTCGGCGGCCGAGCACCTCGTCCCGGTGCGCGTCCGGGAGTTCACGGCGCTGGTCGAGCAGCTGTTCCAGGACCTGATCGAGACCCCGCTCGACCGGATCGACGACGGTCTCGTCCGGATGCTCGGCGCCGTCAGCCGGTTCCTCGGCACCGACCGGGGGTTCGTGATCCGCTACGACCACGACAGCCGGACCATCTCGATGACCCACGAGTGGTGCGCGCCCGGGATCGACTCCGCCATGGAGAGCGAGCAGGCCAGGTCCTTCGACGAACTCCCCCGGGAGCAGGCCCGCCTGCTGCGCCACGAGATCAACGAGATCCGCGACACGAGCGACCTGCCCGAGGGCTGGGAGCTCGACGCTGCGTACCTCGCCGCCGAGGGCATCACGTCCATCATCGAGCTGCCGTTCTTCGCCGACGGCCGGGTCGCCGGTCTGGTGGGCTTCGACCGCCTCACCGGTCCGGCAACCTGGATCGACCAGGACATCCCCGTGCTCCGCAGCGTGGCGGCACTCGTCGAGCACGCCTTCAACCGGACCGGTCGTCGACCCGAGGGAGAGGACCTCGCCGGGCGACTCGGGGTCTTCGAGCGTTCCCCGATCGCGATCGTGGTGGTGGACGCCGACGGGAACGTGGTGGACGCCAACCAGCAGGCGGCGTCGGTGCTCGATCGACCACGGGAGGAGCTCTCTGGAGTCGATCTCGTGGGGTTCCTCGACCCCGGGGATCGCCCAGCGTTCCTGGAGGAGTGGGAGGCGCTGCGCAGGGGTGCGGGCGACTCGTGCTCGGTCGAGGTCCGGCTGTCCGTCGGCGGACCCGCCCGACCGGCACGCCTCGACGTGCTCGCCAACCGGCCCGACGACGGCTCGTTCGTCGGCGGCACCATCCACATCTGGGACCTGGTGGACCAGCGGCAGGTCGTCGACGAGCTCGCCCGGACCGAGGCCCGGTACGCGTCACTCGTCGAGGCCCTGCCCGAGGGGATCATCCAGGTCGGTCCTGACGGTGTGCCGCACCTGGTCAACCGTGCGGCCGTCGACCTGCGCGCCCGGATGATGGCGGCCGGTGTCGCCGAGGTCGGGGGGTGGCCCGAGCTCCCGGCGGAACTCGCCGTCCGACTCGACGGCCGCATCCGGAACGCGTCGCGCAACGGTGATGCCAACGTGGTCGAGTTCCCCGTCACCACCACCGACGGGGAGATGTGGCTCGAGTGCACGATCCTGGCCCAGGACCCGGCCGACCCCGGGGCCCCGCTGCAGCTCGTCGTCCGCGAGACCACCGAGAGTCACCGGCACCGGGCGGAGCTCGAGTACCAGGCCAACCACGACCACCTGACCGGACTCCCCAACCGGGTGGCGTTCCTGCGGCAGCTCAGTGCGGCGTGCGATTCGGTCGGGGAGTCCGTGGACTCGGTCGCCGTCCTCTTCGTCGACCTCGACGACTTCAAGGTGGTGAACGACTCGCTCGGTCACGACGCCGGCGACGCGCTCCTGCAGATCGCCGCCGGTCGGCTGCGGAGCCGTCTCGGACCCGAGTGGACCGTCGCCCGCTTCGGAGGTGACGAGTTCACGGTCCTCGCCACCGATGCCTCCGACGACGAGGTGCTCGACCTCGCCGGGCTCGTGCGCGACATCCTCGCCCAGCCGGTCGACCACGAGGGCCGCCGGTTCGTCCTCGCGGCCTCGGTCGGAGTGGTGCGGACCGACCGTCGTTCGGAGCCGGCCGACCTGCTCCGCTGGGCCGACGCCGCGTTGTACGAGGCCAAGTCGGGTGGCCGGGACCGGATCGTGGTGGTCGACGACGACCTCCGTGTCCGAGTGGCCGACCGCACCGCGCTCGGGCTCGACCTCAAGGTCGCCGCCGCCGCCGAGCAGCTGGTCGTCCACTACCAGCCCGAGGTCGACGTCCCGTCCGGCCGTGTCGTCGGCGCCGAGGCGCTCGTTCGCTGGCAGCACCCGGTCCGGGGCCTGCTCCAGCCCGGCTCCTTCATCGGACTGGCCGAGGACAACGGGTCGATCGGGGCGATCGGACGGTCCGTGCTCCTCGACTCGTGCCGGGACGTGGCGGGGTGGTCCGCTCGCGGTCTGCTCCCCGACGAGTTCGTGCTCCGGGTCAACGTCTCGGTGCGCCAGCTGGAGCTCCCCGACTTCGTGGAGTCGGTCGCCGAGGTCCTCGAGCGGACCGCCCTGGATCCGGCCAGGCTCACGCTCGAGGTCACCGAGACCACGGTGATGCGCGACGCCGAGCTGGGACTCGACGCAGTGGACCGTCTGCGCAAGCTCGGGGTGCGTCTCGCGATCGACGACTTCGGCACGGGTTACAGCTCGCTGCAGGTGCTCAAGAGCCTGCCGATCGACGTGGTGAAGATCGACCGCAGCTTCGTCACGGGACTCCCGGACGATCCGGAGGACCGGGCCATCGTCGAGACGATCCTCCGGCTCGCCGAGGTGCTCGGGCTCGGGGTGACCGCCGAGGGGGTCGAGCGTCCGGACCAGCTCGACGCGCTGCTCGAGATGGGGTGCCGCTCGGTCCAGGGGTTCCTCTACTCCCGGCCCGTGCCGCGTGCCGACTTCGAGCGGATCCTCACCACGGTGGACTGGCCGGACCGACGGTACCCGTCGACCCGCTGAGCCCGGCCACCCCGGGGCCGACGCCACCGGTGCGGCTACGGTCGGCACCGTGAGCATCGACTTCTCCCTCTCGCCCGAGCTCGAGGCGATCCGGGCCCGGGTCCGGACGTTCATCACCGACGTCGTCCAGGTCGGCGAGGCCCGGATCGCCGAGGAGCGGCTCGAGTCCGAGGACCGAGACGAGTACCTCCGCACCCTGATCGGCATGCGGGTCCGCGCCCAGGAGGAGGGTCTCTGGCTCCCGCACATGCCCGAGGAGTGGGGCGGGATGGGCCTGGGTCACGTCGAGCTCGCCATGGTGCAGGCCGAGGCCGCCAAGAGCTACTACGGCCCGTGGGTCCTCAACTGCCAGGCGCCCGACGAGGGCAACATGCACACGCTCCTGCACTGGGCGACCGAGGACCAGCAGGAGCGGTACCTCCGTCCGCTGTGCGAGGGGCGGGTCTGGAGCTGCTTCGCGATGACCGAGCCCGAGGTGGCCGGGTCGGACCCCACGCTGATCCGGACCCACGCCTACTCCGACGGCGACGAGTGGGTGATCAACGGTCACAAGTGGTTCATCTCCAACGCCCACCGGGCGAACTTCGCGATCCTCGTCGCCCGCACCGAGGACGACCCCGACCTGCCGCAGGCGGCGAACACGGCGTTCATCGTCGACATCCCGTCCGAGGGGTGGAACGAGGTGCGCCAGATCGAGACCATGCACGGCTCGACCGGGCACTCCGAGATCCTCATCGAGGACCTGCGGGTCCACGAGTCGCAGATGCTCGGTGGCCGCGGCCAGGGGCACCTGCTCGGCCAGTACCGGCTCGGCCCGGCCCGACTGGCCCACTGCATGCGGTGGATCGCCCAGGCCGAGGTCGCCCTGGACATGATGGTCGACCGCTCGCTCCACCGGTTCGCCCACGGTTCGCTCCTCGCCGAGAAGCAGGGGGTGCAGTGGATGATCGCGGACTCCACCGTGGAGCTGTACCAGGCCAAGCTCATGGTGCTGCACGCCGCCTACAAGGTCGACCAGCACCGGCTCGACGAGTCGGTGGACTTCAAGTCGGAGGTCTCCATGGCCAAGCACTTCGTGGCCAACATGCTCAACCGTGTGATCGACCGGTCGATCCAGGTGCACGGTGCACTCGGGTACTCGACCGACACCCCGCTCGCCCACATGTACCAGCACGCCCGTTGGGCCCGGTTCGCCGACGGGGCCGACGAGGTCCACCAGATGCGGATCGCGCAGCGCACCATCGCAGCGTGGAAGGACTCGGGTTCCACCAACGCGGCGACCGGCGGCCTCCCGATCTGAGCCACCCTGGTCCGGTCTCAGCGCCGGCGCCCCCACCGGATCGCCACCGGGACGGCGCACACCACCGCGTACACGGCGACCACCGTCCAGAACAGCCGGTCGCCGGGTGACTCCAGGTAGCGGGCCAGGCCCACCCCGACCGCCGGTGCGGCGACCAGCGACAACAGGACCTGTCGGACCGGTGCGTAGCGGACGAGGCCGAGCTGCTCGCACCACCACTCGACGACGACCGGCACCGGCAGGAGCACCAGCAGGAGCGGGTCCGCAGCGGCCGGCCAGCGGATCCCGGCGAGCGTCAGGACGGTGATCCCGACGGTCGCCGGCCAGAACCAGAGGCATCGGCGACACACGTGCCGCCCACCGATGACGGCACACCGGTCGAGCTGGTCCGCGTGGTGGTGGCTGAGCCAGAGACGGGGCTCCGACCCGGGGGTCTGCTGCCCGGGAGTGTGCTGCACGGGGGAGTGATCGGCGCTCAGGTCCGGAACATGAGCTTGCCGGTCGCGGCGCAGATCTCGGAGATGACGGCGACGCCGTCGGGGAGGACACCCATCCCGAAGAACCCGTGGACCATGTCGTCGTAGCACCGGTACTCGCAGGGGACGCCGGCGTCGGAGAGCCGTTCGGCGTAGGCGGCGCCCTCGTCACGCAGCGGGTCGAACCCTGCGGTCACGACCAGGGCGGGGGCGAGGCCGCCCAGATCGGGGGCGAGCAGTGGCGACGCTGCGGGTGCGTCCCAGGTCGCGACCTCGGGCAGGTACTGGGCGCGGTACCACTCCACGTCGGCCCGCGTCAGGAGGAACCCCTCGGCGAACAGCTCGTGCGACCTCGAGTCGAAGTGGGCGTTGGTCGCCGGGTAGACGAGGGACTGCGCAACCGGCGGGTCCTCGTCACGGCACTGCTGGGCCACCACGGCGGCCAGGTTCCCTCCGGCGCTGTCACCCATGACGCCGACACGCCCCGGCAGCACCCCGATCTCGCGGTGGTGCTCCTGGACCCACCGGAACGCAGCCACGGCGTCGTCGACCGCGGCGGGGAACCGGTGCTCCGGCGCGAGTCGGTAGTCGACCGAGACGACCACGCACCCGGACACCTCGGCGAGCACGCGACAGCAGCCGTCGTGGGTGTCGAGGTCGCCGACCACCCAGCCGCCTCCGTGGTAGTAGACGATCGCCGGGGCGAGGCTGGGTCCGCCGAGCCTGCGGTACACCCGGACCGGCAGGTCGCCGCCCGGCCCGGCGAGGATCCGGTCCGCGGTGTGGATGCCCAGTCGGGTCGGCATCCCGAGCGCCGCGGCACGGCGGAGGTCGCGCCGTCGGGTCTCGACGTCCGTCGCCCCCAGTCCCGCACCGGTGCGCTCGCCCAGCGACAGGATCGCCTGGACCTGCCGGGACAGCACCCGCCCGTCGATCGTCACGGGCGGTGCCCCGATCAGACGGTCCAGGACCGGACGGGGGAGCCCCAGCACCCGTCGCGCCAGCCTGGTGGGGATCGTCGCCCGTTCCGTCCGCACCCTCGGTCCCTCCGTTCATCTCGGCCGGTCGCACCGGCCGGTTCATCTCGGCCGGTCGCACCGGCCGGTTCATCTCGGCCGGTCGCACCGGCCGGTCACCCCGGCCGTCAGCCCCGCAGGACCGTACCTGCTCGACGCTCGAGGGCCTCGTCCGACGGGGTGCCGTCGACCCGGGTGGGGACCCCGTTGACGAGCGTGTGGGTGACCCCGGTCGGGGCATCGGCGGTGAGCCGTTCTCCGTCGGCCGGGAAGTCCACGATGCGACGCAGCGGACCCGGACCGACCGTGCCGGGGTCGAACACGCACAGGTCGGCCGCCATGCCCTCGGCGACGCGTCCCCGGTCGGTCAGGCCGAACACCGCGGCGGGCTCGCCGGTGAGCTTGTGCACCGCCCGTTCGAGTGGCATCACACCCCGTTCGCGCACCCAGCGTCCCAGGAGGTCGGTCGAGAAGCACGCGTCGCAGAGCTGGCTGACGTGCGCTCCGGAGTCGGCGAGACCGATCAGGACTCCGTCACGGGGCAGCAACCAGGCGATCGCGTCCTCGTCGTCGTTGGCGAGCACGGACCAGAAGCGGGTGCGCAGGTCCTCCTCGAGCGAGAGGTCGAGCACCACGTCGAGGGGGGTCACCCCGCGCGTCGCCGCCAGGTCGACCACGGAGGCCCCCACCAGTTCGGGGTGCCGGGCCGACTCGGCCACCCGGAGGGATGCGAAGTTGAACGGGATGGCGCCCCGGCCCTGGAGGTCCTCCCAGGCCCGCTCGCGCCACGCCGGGTCCGAGTAGGCGGCGATGCGCTCGTCCCGGCTCACGTCCATGAGCTGACGGAACGAGGCCCGCATGTTGAACGTGAACGGCTCGGCGAGGTGCATCTGGAACACGAGCGGCCGGCACGACACCTGCGGCCAGACCTCGACGCCGGCGGCCCGGGCCTCGTCGTGCTCGGCGATGACCCGCTCGTGGTAGGGGAGACCGGCGATGGTGAGCAGGGCCGTCCAGGTGATCGGCCTCCCGATCTCCCGCTGCAGTTCGAAGACCTGCTCGTTGGTGAACACGCCGCCCGGCAGCATGGCGACGACGCCCCGCCCGGCGGAGCGGAGCGGCGCCGTGAGGGAGCGGAGCTCGTCGAGGTCGGCGCGGCGGCTCGGGACCGGCCGGCCCCGGTCACCGTTGTGCGTGGGCGAGGCGCTCGTGGCGAACCCGATGGCCCCGGCGTCGAGGGCCTCGGCCACGGCCCGGACCATCCGGTCGAGTTCCTCCGGTGTCGGGTCCCGGTCGTAGCCCTCGTCCCCCATGGCCCACAGCCGCAGCGCCGTGTGACCGACGTAGCAGGCGTAGTTGAGCGCAGGGCCGACACGCTCGACGGCGTCGAGGTACTGCGGGAACGTCTCGAACGAGTCCCACGGGACGCCGACGGTCAGGGTGTCCAGGCTCATGTCCTCGACGTGCTGGAGCGTCCGGGCGAGCAGGCCCACGCCCTCGGGTCGGACCGGGGCGATGCTGAACCCGCAGTTGCCGGCGACCACCGTGGTCACGCCGTGCTGGCTCGACGGCGTCAGACGGGGGTCCCAGAAGACCTGCGCGTCGTAGTGGGTGTGCACGTCGATGAACCCGGGGCTCACGACCTGACCCGTGGCGTCGAGCACCCGATCGCCGGCGAGACCCACGCCGACTCCGGAGATCACCCCGTCGGTGACCGCAACGTCGGCGATCCGGCCCGGGGCACCGGTGCCGTCGACCACGGTGCCACCCCTGATGACGATGTCAGCAGCCATGCCGACAGTATCGCCGCGTCGTTGCGCTCCTGCCCGGGCTGCGCTCAGGCGAACAGGCCGAACCGACCGGACGGCGCACCGGGAGCGACCCGGTTCGCGTCCACCCCGAGCACCCGCTCGCCGATCTCGGCGACGACGCACCTGAGGTCGTTGACCGTGCGGACGTCGCCGTCGACCCGGTCGTCGAGGCCGGGCCAGTCGCCGAGCACCCCACCCCGGATCCGCTCACCGGCCACGATCGCCAGTCCGCCGCGGCCGTGGTCGAACCCGCCGGAGCTGTTCGGTGCGACCCGGCGGCCGAACTCGCTCAGCACGAGCACGGTCACCCCGGGGATCCCGGCCACCAGCGTCTCGATCGTGCGGTCGAGCTGCTCGACGAGCCGGGCGAAGGCGCCGTCCTCGACGCCGATCTGGTCGTGGTGGTCCCAACCGCCGATGTTGATGACGCCGACCTCGGCGCCGACGTCGGCGGCGAACAGGGCGACGAGCTGCTCGCCGTCGTCGGCACCGGGCGGCACCGGGATCGTCGTGATGCGACCGAGCGAGGTCAACGCCGAGGTGGCCGAGGCGGCGAGCGGTCCGCGATCGCCGCTCCACAGTGATGCCATGGATGCCTGGTTCACCCCGGCACCGGGTCGGAGGCGGATCTGGGACAGGCTCGACGCTGCGAGCACGTCGGTGGATCCCCGGAGCATCGCCGGTGTCTGGGGCTGGCCGACGGCGACGCCGCGGAACGGGCTGCTGCCCACGCGGCCGGCTGCGAGCGCCCGGCCCAGGAAGCCCGTGGACTCCGTGGTCGGCGCGCACCGCTCGACGGCGGCCTGCGCGTCGAAGTGGGAGCGCGAGGCCCCCGGGAGGCCACTCGCCGGGACGAACGCCACGTGGCCGGCGGTCGACCGGGTGGCCAACCGGCTCGCCGCGGGGTGCAGGGACCAGCCGCCGGGGACGGGCAGCGCGACTGCCGCGGCGAGGGCACTGTCCCCGCGGGCCCGGTCGAGTTCGTCGCCGGGCGGACGGAGCAGGGACAGGCCGTCGAGACCGCCCCGGAGGAACACGACGACGAGGGGTGCGTTCACCGGACCTGGAACTCCGGTGCGGCGAAGGTGAGGGACCGGACGACCGTCGCGCTCGGCGCGGAGCGCACGGCGGCGGCGAGCGTGGCGCCGGGTTCGTGGCCGAGCAGCCGTCCCGGTGACGGGTCCGGGTGCAGGGGCAGCGCACCGAATCCGGTCGCAGCAGCGGAGGCCGTGTTCCAGCGGGCGATCATGGCGCCCGGTCCGCTCCACGCGGCCGCCACCTCGGGGAACCCGTTCGGAGCGGGCCACTGCCACGGGACCTGGCCGAGCGCCTGGAGCGAGGTCCGGAGCTGCGGGAGGGCGCCACGGAACTGCTCGAACGTCGGGACCGGACCCGCGGTGCGCAGGGCCGCTGCCACCAGGTCGAGCGGTCGACGGACCTTGACGCGCCACCGGTCGCTCCGCCGGGCGGCGAGCCGCAGTACGGGTCCGACAGCGGTGTCCTCCCGGAGGTAGGTGGCGGCGAGCTCGGTGACGAGCGGGTCCTCCGGGACGATGTCGTCGGCGACGAACCGGCGGGCGAGCTTCCAGCACAGAAAGCGCGCCGTTGCGGGGAGCCGGGCCAGGTGGTGCAGGAACGACTCCCCGTCGGCGACTCCACCCCCAGCGGGCCGCCACCCGAGGACGTCGCCACCGTCGGCGAGCGGTCCGAGGTCGTGCCACCCGGGTCGGAAGGTGAACTGCCGGGTGCCGGTGTCGAGCGACCACCCGCTCAGGAGGTGTGCGACCTCGGCGACGTCGGCCTCGTCGTAGCCACCCGAGACGCCCACGGTGTGGAGTTCCAGGAGCTCACGGGCGTAGTTCTCGTTCGGTGTCCGCCCCCGGTCCGCCCGGCTGGTGGCGTTGTCGAGGTAGACGAGCATGGCGGCACTGCGCGCCGAGGCGACGAGCAGGTCGGCGAACCTCCCGAGCGCACCCGACCGGATCACCCCGGCGTCGTAGTTCGGCACGAAGAACACGCTCGGCTGCTCCGAGATGCTCACGTGCAGGTGGTCGGAGAAGAAGTCCGCCACGACCTGCCGGAGCTGGAGGTTCGACCACGCAGCGAGCGCCAGGCTCCGACCTGCCGCACTGGCCGCCGCGGCCCGCCGCCGCTCGGCCGGCTCCACGCCGGATCCAGCGGTTGCGACTGCCGCCCACTCGGCGTCGATCGCGAGCACGAGCGCCGAGGTGGCGGGCAGCTCGCTGCGCCGGGGGTCGAGCTGGGCGTCGAAGAAGGCGTCCACGCCGGCGGCCGCACCGCTCACGAGGTCCGGCGTGGGGGCGAAGCTGAAGCGCCGGGCGACGGCGAGTCCCGGCGGGAGCCCGGCGGGCAGGGTCGTCGTCGGGACGGTCGTGGTCGGCCGGGGCCGCACCGGTGGAGCAGGGGGTGCGGGACGCACCGGGGCGGCCGGACGACAGGCGACCGCGGCCCCACACGCTGCGAGGGCGACCAGGACCTGACGGCGGTCGAGTTCGAGGGCCACGTCGGCACCGTAACGACAGCCGGGTGAGAGGAGGTTGAGAATGCCGGGACCGGCGTCGGGAGCGGGCGGCGGGGGAGCACCGGTCGTTGGCTAGGGTCCCGATGTGGCAGACCACGCGGACTCGCTCGTCCTGTTCGGCATCACCGGCGACCTGGCGTACAAGAAGCTGTTCCCGGCGCTCTACCACCTGGTCGAACAGGGGCGGATCACCGGCCCGATCGTCGGGGTGGCCTCGACCGAGATGAGCATCGACCAGCTCCGGGAGCGGATCCGCAGTTCCCTGCACGACGACGGGATCACCCCCGACGAGTCCGTGCTCGCCACGTTCTTCGGGCTGCTCGGCTACGTCGCCGGGGACTACACGAACCCCGCCACGTTCGACGC
Organism: uncultured Actinomycetes bacterium; assembly: GCA_903852755.1. Taxonomy (GTDB): domain Bacteria; phylum Actinomycetota; class Acidimicrobiia; order Acidimicrobiales; family Microtrichaceae; genus SXMI01. The sequence goes on from CAINRS010000139.1 coordinate 65,833, forward strand.
CGTCGCCGAGGCCACGAGCGGGTCCCGGCTGCCGGTGTGCTACATGGCCATCCCGCCCTCGCTGTTCGGCACCGTCACCGAGGAGCTGGCCCGGGTCGGCATCGCCGACCGGGCGCGCCTGGTCCTCGAGAAGCCCTTCGGACGTGACCTCGAGTCCGCCAGGGAGCTCAACCGGATCGTCCTGGCGGCGGTGCCCGAGGAACGCGTCTACCGCATCGACCACTTCATCGGGAAGGAGCCGGTCCTCAACCTGCTCGTGTTCCGGTTCGCCAACGCGCTCATGGAGCCGATCTGGAACCGGCGTCACGTCGCCCGGGTCGAGGTCACGATGGCCGAGGACTTCGGCGTCGAGGGTCGTGGCGCCTTCTACGACTCGGTGGGCGCACTGCGCGACGTCGTGCAGAACCACCTGCTCCAGGTGGTCAGCCTGCTGGCCATGGAGCCTCCCGTCTCGCTCGACTCCGACGCCCTGCGCGACGAGCACACCAAGGTGATCAGCGCCACCTCCATCAAGGACGTCTCCCAGGTGGTGCGGGGCCAGTACGTCGGCTACCGGGACGAACCCGGGGTCGACCCGCACTCCGACACCGAGACGTTCGTGGCGATGGAACTCGCCATCGACACCTGGCGGTGGGCCGGTGTCCCGTTCCTGATCCGCACCGGCAAGGCGCTCGCCCAGACCGTGACCGAGGCGTGCGTGGTCCTCCACTCGCCGCCGAAGCTGCTCTTCTCCGACGAGGGAGAGAAGGTGGAGTCGAACCGCTTCCGGTTCCGGCTCGGCCCGGACTCCATGGTCCAGCTCGAGCTGCAGTTCAAGGCGCCGGGCGAGGAGATGCGGAGCCAGACGGTGGACCTCGACGTCGACGGTCGGCAGGCGCCCTCGGGTGCTCCCGCCTACGAACGACTGCTCGGCGACGTGATCGTGGGCGACGCCAGGCTGTTCGCCCGGCAGGACACCGTCGAGGAGTCGTGGCGGGTGGTGCAGCCGCTGCTCGACGATCCGCCTCCGGTGGTTCCGTACTTCCGGGAGTCGTGGGGTCCGGCCGAGGCGTTCAGCGTCGTCCCCGGCGACGACGACTGGATCCCGAACCTCGAGCCGCACCAGCACTGACGGGGCTCGCCCCGTCCAGGTCGAAGCTGAACCGGTCGCCGACGCGGCGGAGCCGGGCGATCGGCAGGTCGGCGAGCGCCCGGTCGGTCACGACCACCACCCGTCGTCCGTCGCTCCCCGCAGCGAGCGCGACCGCGGCGATCCAGGCGTCGTGACCGTCCCGGGTCCCGGCCGGGGCGCACACCACGGCCCGGCGGACGATGTCCTCCTCGAAGCGTTCCTGGTCGGTCTCCGACAGCGCCCACTTGAGGGACGGGTCGGCGACCACGGCGACGTCGACGCCCGGGTGCTCCCGCACCAGGTCCTCGACGGCCTGGTGCAACTGGTCGATCGACGGTGACGGGCGCCGCCAGCCGGCCACCGTGTCGGCGTCGAGCAGGACGGTCGTCGCAGCGCTCACTGGTGTGCAACCTAACCGGTTGGTGCCTAGCCTCGGCCGACGTGCCCACCGACCAGCCGCCCCCCGCCGATCCCGAGACCGTGACCCGGGAGACGATCGACCCTGCAGCGACGGCGCTGGTCGGATCGTCGGCCCGGCTGACCCTCGAGGACCGTCGCGCCGCCGGTCGGGCGGCCAGAGGCGTCCGGGCCCGTCGGACCTTCGCCGAGTGGACGCCCGCCCCCGACCGCCCGGACCCGGTCGCACTCATCGAGGCCCAGAACGCCGACCGGCTCCAGCAGCTCGTCCCGGAACGCCACCGCCGCATGCTCGCGAGTCCGTTCGCCTTCTACCGCGGCGGCGCGGCGATCATGGCGGCCGACCTGGGTCCCCTCCCGTCCACGGGGCTCGTCGTCCAGCTCTGCGGGGACGCGCACCTGGCGAACTTCGGCATGTTCGGGTCACCCGAACGGTCGCTCGTGTTCGACCTGAACGACTTCGACGAGACGCACCTGGGTCCCTTCGAGTGGGACGTGGTGCGGCTGGCGGTCAGCGCCGCCCTGCTCGGCCGGGACCACGGGTGGTCGCCCGAGCTCCAGGAGGGTCTGGTCCGCTCGGCGGTGGCGTCGTACCGCACGGCCGTCGCCGAGTTCGCGGACCGGTCCAACCTGGACGTCTGGTACTCGATGCTCCGGGTGGAGGAACTCGAGCAGATGGCACCGACCGAGAAGGATCGGAGCCGTCTGGAGCGCTCCGTCGCCAAGGCCCGAGCCAACGACCTCCAGCGGGCGGTGGCGAAGTTCACCGAGGTCGTCGACGGTCGTCGTCGGTTCCGCGACGACCCGCCGCTGCTCCACCGGGTCGAGTCCTTCTACCCGGACGGAGACGGCGAGCGGATCGCCGAGTCGGTCCGTCGCTTCCTGCTCGACTACGTGACCTCCGTCCCCCACGACGTGCAGGTGCTGATGGTGCGCTACCACGTGCTCGACGAGGCGGTGAAGGTCGTGGGCGTCGGCAGCGTCGGGACCAGGTGCTACGTGGTGCTCGGCCAGGGGCGCGACGAGGACGACCTGATGATCCTCCAGGTCAAGCAGGCGGTCGCCTCCGTCCTCGCCCCGTGGTGGGAGAGTCCGGCGTTCTCCTCAGAGGGGCAGCGCGTCGTCCAGGGTCAGCGGATCATGCAGGCGGCCACCGACCCGTTCCTCGGCTGGGCCAACATCGGCGACCACGACTACTACCTCCGCCAGTTCCGGGACATGAAGTGGTCCATGGACCTCGTCTCGTTGCGGCCGGCGAGGGCGCAGCGGTACCTCGACCTGTGCGGCCGCACGCTCGCCAGAGCGCACGCCCGGTCCGGTGACGCCGTGGCGATCGCCGCCTACCTCGGCGAGTCGAGCCGGTTCGACGACGCGTTGGTCGAGTGCTGCCGTCGGTACGCCGACCAGGTGGAACTCGACTACCGGGCGTTCGCCGAGGCGGCGAGCTCCGGGCGCATCGAGGTGGCCCCGGGCCCGACTGCCTGAGCGGCCAGCTCACGGTGGCGCCGGTACGCCCACCCGGGGCCCCGGACGACGTAGGACAGTCGTTCCGGCCAGTCCTCGGCCCGGGCGACGTCGGCCAGCATGTCGGCGTGCTCGTGCGTCGCGATCCGCAGCGGGTCGTGGGTCCCGATGTTCGTGGTGAGGCCGTAGACCACCGGCTCCTCGGGGTCCTCTGGAGCGAAGGTGCCGAAGAGCCGGTCCCAGATGATGAGGATCCCGCCGTGGTTGCGATCGATGTAGCGCAGGTTGGATCCGTGGTGGACCCGGTGGTGCGACGCCGAGTTGAACCAGCGTTCGAACGGTCCGATCCGGTCGATGGCGTCGGTGTGGATCCAGAACTGGTAGATGAGGTTGATGGCCCGTGACTGCTGGATGATGTGCGGTCGCACGCCGAGCAGCGCCAGCGCCCCGTAGGGCACGAAGGTGCCGAAGGCATCGGCCACCGGCTGACGCAGTGCGGTCGACAGGTTGTACCGCTCGCTCGAGTGGTGCACCACGTGGATGGCCCACATGTAGCGGCTCGTGTGCATGAGCCGGTGGTTCCAGTAGTAGATGAAGTCCCACCCGACGAGCGCCACGGCCCAGGCGAGCGGGCCCTCGCCCAGGTCGGGCCCGGGCCGTCGTTCGAAGAGTCGCTTCGCCGTCGTCTGCGCTGCGAGCGTGCCGCACACCGCTGCGCCGGCCGCGGCGATCGCAGCGACGGCGCCCGATCCGGCCACCCGTCGCGCCCGGCCGGCGAGCCGTCGCCACCGTCGTCGTTCGGCAGCGCCGGTGTGGTCGGCAGCGCCGGTGTGACTGGTGTGGCCGGAGTGACCGCTGTTGCCGCTGTCCGGCAAGTCCGAGGTGCTGACACGGTCGTGGAGCGCAGTCGGCACCTCACCCGCCTCGAGCCCCTGCGCCCGGGCATCGGCGATCCGGGCGGTGACGTCGGCGACGATCGAGGTCGCGACGGCTGCTCCCGCAGCGCCGAGCACGAGTCGCCGCCGTCGGGAGTTCGTCAGGTCGAGCCGCTGGACGAGCCTCGGCAGGACGAACGGTGCGACCAGGCTGGCCGTGCCCATGGTGAGGCTGGCCACGGTGTCGGCTGCCGTGTAGTCGCCGGCGGTGGTGGCTCCGGTCCGCTGCTGCCGCCGGTGGTGGTGCCAGGCCTCGGCGGCCATGGCGGCGAAGTACCAGGGAACCGCGGCGACGGTCAGATCACCCACGGCCGGAGGATACTCAGGCCGTCCCGATGGGACCGAGCCGCTCGGTGGTGATCTCGATGGCGGGGGCTCGCAGCGCCGCCAGGCTCGGCGGGATCGACGGTGGGGCGTAGGCATCGGCGGCCCCGACGTCGACCAGGTAGCCGAGGTCGGCGAGCGAGGCGATCGACATGCGGCTGAGCGGATTGGTGCCGACGTTGATGAAGCCCGTCATCAGCTCGTTCGCGAAGAGGCTCTCGCGCCAGTGGCTGTCGGCGGTGCCGGGCCCGCCGTTGGACTCGACCGGAACAGCGCCCGCCCCGCCGAGCGCCGACCACTCGGCGATGCCGCGCGGGCCCTGGTAGCGGGGATCGGAGGTGCCGGACCCCGACAGGACACTGCCGGTCGGCAGCGAGGTCCACACGGTGCCGAACCCGAGCACGTGGGCCATCTCGTGCACGATGACCTCGTCGAGCAGACCGGTGGCGACCAGGCCGGACAGGTCGGCCACGTCGAACTCCATCACGCCGAACCGGGGGAGCCGGTCCACGACGTTGACGATGCACGGTCCGGCGCGAGCGAGCACACCGCCGTCGCCGTCGATCGCCGTGGTGGAGATGTCGATCACCAGGTCGTCGACGGTGCCCGAGAACGCTCCGTTGGTCGCACCGCACAGGTCGGCGCCCACGTTGAGGCTGGTCGCGGGAACGCCGGCGGCGAGGACGTCCTCCCACCTCGCCTCGGCCGCGGCGAACAGCGGGGCTGCCGCCGGGTCGATCGTCCCCTGCGGCCGCAGCACGATGTCGAACGATTCGGTTGGTCCGGGCGACGCCGAGAACGCCGTGGTCGCCGTCGCTGACTCGGTCCCGTCGGAGACCGTCAGGCGCACGACGGTCGGTCCGGTCGAACCGATCGTGACGTTCCTGCTCCGGGAGCCACCGCACGGCGCGACCACGAGTTCGTCGGACCCGTCGTCGCCGACGTCGATGCTGCAGGTGAGCGGCGAGCCCTGCGGGTCGGCGACGTTCCAGCGGAGGGGCACGAGCGCCGGGACGGTGGCGTTCGACACGGGGGTGGTGAAGGACAGGATCGCCGGGGCCGTCCCCGCGGGGAGGGTGGTCGTGGTCGCCGGTCCGGGTGGCGGAGGGGTGCAGGCTGCGGCCAGCAGGGTGACGGCCACCACCATGGCTCCGCCCACCAGCATCGAGCTCGACCTGCTGATCCTGTCTCGTCGCATGACGCCCCCGGGTCCGTGGCTCCGAACCCGTCCAGTCTGCCCCGGGGGAGGCTCGATCGCCATGTCCTAGGATTGGGTGATCACCCCGGTCCCGTGCGGGCCCGGGCCGACCCGAGGAGCAGGAGCCGTGGCCGACCGAGACCGGGGAGTCCCCGCCGAGGGCAACCGGGTGGTGTTCACCTCGTGGTCCGCCCAGAACCACGTGAGCCAGCTCGAGATCGCCGCTGCGGAGGGTGCGTGGCTGACCGACCCCGGGGGCCGGCGGTTCCTGGACCTCGGGAGTCAGCTCGTCAACGTCAATCTGGGACACCAGCACCCGCGTCTGGTCGAGGCGATCCGGGCCCAGGCCGAGGTCCTGTGCACCGCCGCACCGTCGTTCGCGGTCGAGGTCCGGAGTCGGGCGGCCCGGATGATCGTCGAGCGGGCCCCGGCGGGCATGGAGCGGGTCTTCTTCACCAACGGCGGTGCCGAGGCCAACGAGAACGCCGTGCGCATGGCCCGGATCCACACCGGCCGGCACAAGGTGCTCTCGACCTACCGCAGCTACCACGGAGCCACCGCCACGTCGATCACGCTCACGGGCGAGCCCCGCCGCTGGCCCTCGGAGCCGGGCGTCCCCGGTGTGGTCCACTTCTTCGGTCCCTACCCGTACCGATCGCCGTTCCACTCGACGTCGGCGGCCGAGGAGTGCGAGCGGGCGCTCGACCACCTCGAGCAGGTCGTGACCTTCGAGGGGCCGCACACGATCGCGGCGATCCTGCTCGAGTCGGTGGTCGGGACGAACGGTGTCCTCGTCCCCCCGGACGGCTACCTGGCCGGCGTCCGTGAGCTGTGCGACCGCCACGGCATCCTGCTCATCGCGGACGAGGTCATGGTCGGCTTCGGCCGGGTCGGCGAGTGGTTCGCAATCGACCACTGGGACGTGGCCCCCGACCTGATCTGCTTCGCCAAGGGTGTCAACTCGGGGTACGTCCCCCTCGGCGGGGTCGTCATCTCCGCTGCGGTCGCCGCCACGTTCGACGAGCGTCCGTTCCCCGGAGGTCTGACCTACAGCGGACACCCGCTGGCGTGCGCCGTCGCGGTCGAGTCGATCCGTGTGTTCGAGGACGAGCAGCTCCTCGACCGGGTGCGCAAGGTCGGCGAGGAGCTCCTGCGACCCGAACTCGAGGCGATCGCGAGCCGGCACCCGTCGGTGGGCGAGGTGCGGGGCCTCGGCATGTTCTTCGCCGTGGAGCTGGTGCGGGATCGCACGACGCGCGAGCCGCTCGTGCCCTTCAACGCCAGCGGAGCGGACGCCGCCCCGATGGCCGCGTTCGCCGCGGCGTGCCGGGAGGGTGGGGTGTGGCCGTTCGTCAACGGCAACCGGCTCCACGTCGCCCCGCCGCTCGTGACGAGCGAGTCGGACCTGCGGATGGCGCTCGAGGTCGTCGACCTGGCGCTCGACGTCACCGACGCCGCAGCCCTCGGCTGACCGTGTCGCCCGGACGTCACGGGTCCCTCGCCCCGACGGGGGTGCGCGGGTGGACGGCGGCACCTGCGGTATGGTGCGCCCCGACAACGGCTGGGGGCACTCCGTCCCGGGCCAAGCAACCACAAGTAAGGAATCACATCGTGCCGACCGGAACCGTGAAGAAGTTCGACAAGGGATGGGGCTTCATCACCCCCGACGACGGGTCGAACGACGTGTTCGTCCACTTCTCCAACATCGCAGGGACGGGCTTCAAGAACCTCGAGGTCGGCCAGCGCGTCGAGTTCGAGGTCGGGCCCGGCAAGAAGGGTGACGAGGCGCTCGACGTCCGTGTCATCTGAGGAGCCCAGCTCCTCGCCATCCGAGGAGCCCAGCTCCTCGCCATCTGAGGAGCCCAGCTCCTCTGTCCCTGCCGACGAGCCCGGCTCGTCCGTTTCCTCCGGGTCGTCCGGCACCTCCGGGCACTCGGACACCGACGATCGGGGAGCCGCTGCGGGGGAGGCATCCGGCCCGATGGCCGGAGCGCCCCCTGCGGCGCACCCCGGACGCCACCGTCTCCGAACGGTCGTCGGAGCGTTCCTCCTCGTCGTCGCCGTCCTGCTGACGCCGGTGTCGGTGCTGGCGGTCTGGTCGCGCAACCAGTTGCTCGACACCGACCGGTACGTCGAGACGGTCACACCCCTGGCCAGCGACCCGGCCGTACAGGACGCCGTCGTGCAGCGGGTCACCGCGGCCATCTACGACGGTGTCGACGTCCGGCAGCTCGTCGCCGGGGCGTTGCCCCAGGAGGGCGCGTTCCTCGCTGCGCCCATCAGCCTGGGCATCGAGAACCTGATCGAGAAGATCGCCCGGGAGCTGGTCACGAGCGACCGATTCGCCTCGCTGTGGGTCGACGCCAACCGCACGGCCCACGACGCGCTGGTCACGGTGCTCACCGAGCCCGGGGACCGCAAGGGGTCGGTCTCGGTGGACCTCTCCGGTGTGGTCGGCGAGGTGCAGTCGAAGCTGTCCTCGCTCGGCATCACGGCGTTCCAGGGTGAGCGGGCGGCGCCGCAGCTCGAGCTGTTCCAGTCCGAGCAACTGGCGCGGGTGCAGCTCGGTGTGCGGCTGTTCGACGACCTGGCCACGGTCCTGCCGTGGATCACGATCGCCCTGCTCGTTGCCTCGGCGTTCGTCGTCGTCGATCGTCGTCGTGGGGTGCTCGCCGCCTTCGCCGGCCTGCTCGTGGGCGCCCTGCTGACCGTCGCGCTGTTCGCGGTCGCCCGGTGGGTCGTCCTGCTCGAGCTCCCCGCAGGGGGGTCGGTCTCGGCCGCAGAGGCGGTGTTCGACCTGCTGACCCGCTTCGTCCGGGGTGCGGTCCGGGCGCTCGCCGCCGTGGGGTTCGTCGGGGTGCTCGCCGCACTGCTCGCCGGGCCGAGCCGTCCGGCGACCGCCATCCGCCGGTGGGTGGGCATCGGCGTGGCGCGCACCGGTGACGCCGCAGCGTCGCACGGTGCGCGACTCGGTGGATTCGGGGCCTTCGTCGCCGAGAACGTGGCCGCGATCCGGGTCGCGGTCGTCGCGGCGGCGGTCCTGCTCCTCGTCGTGGTCGAGCAGCCGAGCGCCGGAGCGGTGCTCTGGACGGCGGTGATCACCGCAGTCGCCCTGGTCGTGGTCGAGCTGCTCGCCCGGACGGCCTCGGCCGGGAGCGATCGCGACGAAGCTGCGACTCCGGTCTCCACGGACTGACCGACCGCTCCGTCACGGCCCGAGCGAACCGGCCGGCGCTCACCTCGGTAGGCTCGGCTGATGCACGACCTCGTGATCCGAGACGGTCTGGTGGTGGACGGGACGGGTGCTCCGGCGGCTCCCGGTGACGTGGTGGTCGACGACGGCGTCGTCACCGAGGTGACCGGTCCGGGCCGGGCCGGTCGCGGCCGGCACGAGATCCACGCCGACGGGCGACTGGTCACCCCCGGCTGGGTCGACGTCCACACCCACTACGACGGCCAGGCGACCTGGGACCCGGAGCTGTCACCCTCGGGCTGGCACGGCGTGACGACGGCGGTGATGGGCAACTGCGGTGTGGGATTCGCCCCGGCGGCGCCCGACCGGCGCGAGTGGCTCATCCAGCTCATGGAGGGGGTGGAGGACATCCCGGGCACGGCCCTGGCCGAGGGGATGACCTGGAACTGGGAGACGTTCCCGGAGTACCTCGACGAGCTCGAGCGCCTGCCGCGCACGGTCGACGTGGCGGCGCTCGTCCCGCACGGGGCGGTGCGCGCCTACGTGATGGGCGACCGGGGTGCCGCCAACGAGCCGGCGACCGCCGAGGAGATCGTCCGGATGGGCGAGATCGTCGCCGAGGCCATCCGCGCCGGTGCCGCCGGGTTCTCCACCACGCGCACGGTGCTGCACCGGGCCAAGGACGGCGAGCTCGCAGCGGGCACGACGGCCTCGCCCGACGAGCTGCTCGGCATCGGCGACGCCATGGGCGCAGCGGGCGCCGGAGTGTTCGAGATGGCGAGCGACATGGTCGTGCCGGCCGACGAGTTCGCCTGGATGGCCGAGCTGTCGCGCCGCAGCGGCCGGACGGTCACGTTCAACTGCCTGCAGTCCGACGTGTGGCCCGAGCAGTGGCGCGAGCTGCTCGAGCTCTCGGACCGGGCAGCCGAGACGGGTGCCCGGATCGTCCCGCAGGTCGCCGGCCGTCCGGCCTGCCTGATGTTCGGACTCGAGTCGAGCTTCCACCCGTTCGTCGCCAACCCGAGCTACCGCCGCATCGCCCGGTTGCCGCTGTCGGAGCGCGTGGCGCAGATGCACACCCCGGAGGTGCGGGAGGCCATCCTCGCCGAGACCGCCGACATCGGGGACTTCGGCAACTACATGCTGCGGAGCTTCCACAAGATGTTCCCGCTCGGTGACCCGCCCGACTACGAACCGGCACCGTCGCAGAGCGTGGCGGCCATCGCCGAGCGCACCGGTCGGCGTCCCGAGGAGGTCGTCTACGACCTGCTGCTCGAGCGTGACGGGCACGAGCTCCTCTACTTCCCGCTCCTCGGTTACAGCCACGGCGACTTCGGCGCGATCCAGGCGATGTTGGAGCATCCGGGCACGGTGCTCGGGCTCGGCGACGGCGGTGCGCACTGCGGTCTGCTCTGCGATGCCAGCCTGCCCACCTACATGCTGACCCACTGGGTGCGTGACCGGCACCGGGGCGGCCGTCTCGGACTCGAACGGGTCGTCGCCATGCAGACGAGCGAGACCGCCGCCCTGTACGGGTACGGCGACCGGGGCGTGCTCGCTCCCGGCTACCGGGCCGACGTCAACGTGGTCGACCTCGACGGCCTGCGCCTGGCCCCGCCGGAGATGGTCCACGACCTGCCGGCCGGAGGTCGACGGCTCGTCCAGCGCGCGTCCGGCTACGGGGCCACGATCTGCGCCGGGGTCCCGGTCCGGGTGGACGACGCGCCGACGGGTGAGCGGCCCGGCCGGCTGGTCCGCGGCACCCGCCCGACGCCCACCGCCTCCTGAGCGCCCGAGCGTGCGGGTCCTGGCGCCGGTCTACGGCCTGACGAGCGCAGCGGCCGAGGCCAGCGCCCTGGCCGCGGCCGGGGTGGACGGGGTCTTCACCTTCGAGGGACCGCACGACGTGTTCGTCCCGTTGGCGCTCGCCGCTGCGGCGGCCGACGTCTCGGTCATGACGAACGTGGCCATCGCGTTCCCGCGCAACGCCGTCCACCTGGCCCACGCCGCGTGGGACCTGCACGAACTCTCCGGCGGTCGGTGCACCCTGGGTCTGGGTGCGCAGGTGCGGACGCACGTCGAGCGGCGCTTCGGTGTCGGGTTCGACCGGCCGGTCGAGCGCATGCGCGACACCGTCGAGGCGGTCCGGGCCGTGTTCCGGACGTGGCAGACGGGCGCGCCGCTCGACCACCGGGGGCCCTTCCGCACGCACACGCTCATGACGCCCATGTTCTCGCCGCGGCCGCACCCCGCCGGGCCGCCCCGACTCGCCGTCGGCGGGCTGGGCCCCCGGATGTGCGCGCTCGCCGCAGAGGTCGCCGACGAACTCGCCGTCATGCCGGTCACGAGCGAGCGGTACTTCGCCGAGCGCACGCTGCCGGCGGTGGCCGACGGGCTCGGTCGGCGGGATCCGGCGCTCGGCCGCTTCGAGGTACTGCCCGAGCTGATCGTCGCCTGCGGTCGCGACGACGCCGAGCAGGCCGTCGCCGACGCCGGGTGCCGGGCGCTGCTCGGGTTCTACGCGTCCACGCCGGCGTACCGGCCCGTGTTCGACCACGAGGGGTTCGGCGACGTCCAGCCGGTTGCGCAGGGCCTGACCCGGGAGGGTCGCTGGGACGAGCTCGCATCCCTGGTCCCCGACGAACTCCTGGACCTGGTGGTGGTCCGCGGCACCCCGGAACAGGTCGCTTCGGCCATCTCGAGGCGCTACGCCCACCACGCGACGCGGGTGTGCGTCTACACCCCGTACGCCGCAGTTGACGGCCTGCTCGCCGATCTGGTGGCGGCGATCAGCACCTGATCGCCGCCTGAACCGCCGGAGCCCGGGTACCCGGCCGCCGCGAGTGTTCACCGAAGCGTCCGAGTCACGTCACCGGCGCACCAACCCACGGCAAGTTCGGACGCGGAGACTCCGGTCGCCACGGAGGCTGCCGTGGCCTGATTCTGGGAGATGTCGATGCGCCGCATCCTTTCGTTGTCCGCTGTCGTTGCCCTGGTGGCGCTCGTCGCCGCGGCGTGTGTGATGCCGTCACCGCCGCAACCACCGGTCGGTCCCGTTCCGACCTTCGGCCTGCTCGGCCGGTACGAGACCGGGCTGGGCAACGGCTCCGGTGAGATCGCCTCCCTGGACCGGGACCGGATGGTCGTCACCAACAGCGACGACAACAGCATCGACCTGGTGGACGTCACCAACCCGGCTGCTCCGACGCTCGCCCAGCGGATCCCGCTCGGCGCCTACGGCGCCGCACCGACGAGCGCCGCCCTCAGCCGCGGTCTGGTGCTGGTCACCATGACCGCTCCGGTGGCCACCGACCCCGGTACGCTGGTGGCGTTCGACCGCAACGGTCGCTTCCTCGGCCAGGCCACGGTCGGTGCCGACCCGGACTCGGTGATCATCGGCTCGAACGGCGCCCGCGCCGTGGTCGCCAACGAGGGTGAGCCCAACGCCGACTACTCGATCGACCCCGAGGGGTCGGTCAGCGTCGTCGAACTCGAGGCCCTCTACCCGCTGACGTCCAGCCTGGAGCCGTCCTCCCCGTCGTACACTGGCTCGCCGCTCGTCGCCGCCAACACGACGACCATCGGCTTCTCCGACTTCAACGTCGGTGCAGCCCGTGCCGCCGAGCTGCCCGCCGGCGTCCGGATCTTCGGCCCGGGTGCATCAGTCGCCCAGGACCTCGAGCCCGAGTACCCGTCCATCGACCCGACGTTCGCCACGGCGTGGGTGACCCTGCAGGAGAACAACGCGGTCGCCGAGATCGACCTGCTCGGCAAGTCGGTCGTCTCCATCCAGTCGCTCGGCACCGTCGACCACAGCCTGCCCGGGAACGGCATCGACGCCTCGGACAGGGACAACACGATCAACGTCGCCAACTGGCCGGTCGAGGGGCTCCCGCTGCCGGATGCCATCGCCTCGTTCCGGGTCGGCCCGAAGACGTACTACCTGACCGCCAACGAGGGCGACGCCCGCGACTACAGCACCTTCAAGGAGGAGGTCCGGGTCTCGAACGGCGCCGTCGTCCTCGACCCCGCCACGTTCCCCAACGCAGCGACGCTGAAGGCCAACGCCAACATCGGTCGCCTCAACATCACGAACACCAGCCCGAAGAACGGGAGCGGCCAGTACACGGAGCTCAACGCCTTCGGCACCCGTTCCTTCTCGATCTTCGACGAGGACGGCACCCTGGTCGCCGACACCGGCGACGAGTTCGAGCAGGTGATCGCTGCGACCCTGCCCGAGTTCTTCAACGCCGGGAACGAGAACTCGACGTTCGACGACCGATCCGACAACAAGGGTCCCGAGCCCGAGGGTGCGGCCACCGGTGTCGTCGACGGCAACCAGCTCGCCTTCGTCGGCCTCGAGCGGGTCGGCGGCGTCATGGTCTACGACGTGTCGAACCCGGCGGCGCCGGAGTTCCTCCAGTACCTCAACACTCGTGACTTCGGTGTGCCGGTCGTCGACACCGACGCCGGTCCTGAGGGCGTCGGGTTCGTCAAGGCGGACCGCAGCCCGAGCGGCCTGCCGCTCGTCACCGTCTCCCACGAGATCTCGGGCAGCGTGGTCCTGTACGGGCCGATCGACCCCGACGGTGCAGGCGAGTTGACGCTGCTCCACAACAACGACGGCGAGTCGGCCCTGCTGACTCAGACCGCCTCGTCCGGCGGGACGACCGTCTCCGTCGGAGGCGTCGCCGGGTTCGCCGCCGTGGCCGACCGTGAGCGTCGTGACGCCGTCGCCCAGGGCAACTCGGTGCTGAACGTCTACGCCGGCGATGCGTTCCTCGCCTCGTCGTCGCTGGCCTGCGTGCTGCCCCCGGCGCCGTCGACCACGCCGGTGTACGACGCCGTCGCCCAGCGCCAGATCGACTACGACGCCCACATCCTCGGGAACCACGAGTTCGACTTCAACCCGGACTTCCTGGAGCGGTTCATCAAGGGGTTCCGCACCAACGGCCGCCTCACGCAGCCGTTCCTGTCGGCCAACCTCGACTTCTCGGGCGAGCCGGGCCTCGCCACGCTCGTCGAGGGTGACGGCCTGCTCGCCGGCGCCACGGTCGGCGACCGGGTCGTGGCGAAGTCGAAGATCGTGACCGACCGGGTGACCGGCGGACGCTTCGGGGTGGTCGGAGCGACCACGCCGCTGCTGCCGACGATCTCCTCGCCCCGCAACGTCACGGTCACCCCGGATCTGGCCTCCACCGCAGCGACGGTCCAGACCGAGGTCGACCGGCTCCGGAACGACTTCGGCGTCGAGCGGATCGTCGTCGTGTCGCACCTGCAGGACATCGCCAACGACAAGTCGCTCGTGGCGCTGCTCGAAGGTGTCGACATCGCCGTCGCCGGCGGTGGTGACGAACTGCTGGCCAACCCGGACGTCCCGGACGCGAGCGAGCTCCTCCCCGGTGAGTCGGCCCCGGTCGGCACCTACCCGACGCTGCAGACCGCAGCCGACGGTGTGTCGGTGCCGATCGTGACGACGAGCGGCAACTACCGCTACCAGGGCCGTCTCGACGTCGAGTTCGACGCCAACGGGAACGTGGCCTCGGTCGACTCCGAGGACAGCTTCCCCCGCCGCGTCGTTCCGGTCTCGGCAGCTGCGACGACGCTCGGGATCACCGACGCCGTCACACCCGACGCCGCCATCCAGACCTCGGCGGTCGACCCGGTGAGCGCCTGCACGGCGGCGTTCAACCAGCCGATCGTGAACACCGAGGTCGTGTTGAACACCTCCCGCGGGTCCAACACCTTCACCGGCAAGGGCAACCGGACCGCCGAGACCAACACCGGCAACACGGTGACGGACTCGTACCTGGCGGCCTACGACGAGTACGGCCCCGCGGCCGGGCTCCCCGCCCGCGGCCCGGCCAACCCGGTCGTCGCCGTGCAGAACGGCGGTGGCATCCGCGACAACGCCGGTCCGGCGCTGCCCGTCGGTGGCACCGCTCCGGGTGAGATCACCCGGAAGAACACCCTCGACACCCTGGCCTTCTTCACGAACCTCGTCACGGTCGTCAACGACGTCACCCCGACGGAGTTGAAGGAGATCCTCGAGCGGTCGGCTGCGAGCCTGCCGGGTTCCGGAGGTCAGTTCCTCCAGATCGGTGGCCTGAAGGTGACCTACAGCGTTGCGGGTACCGCCCAGGTGATCACCGGTACCGCCGTGACGACCGCAGGGAGTCGGGTCGTCAGCGCCGAACTGCCGGACGGCACCAAGATCATCGACGCCGGTGCCGTCGTGCCGGGAGCACCGAGCGTGAAGATCGTCACCAACAGCTTCACCGCTGCCGGCGGTGACAACTTCACGACGCTCACCAACACGCCGGCGGGCGACCGGGTGAACCTCGGAGCCACCTACGAGGCCGTCTGGGTCGACTATCTCCAGTCGCTCGCCCCGGGCACCCCGGGTGGACTGACGTCCCGTCCCACGATCACCGCAGCGCAGTACCCCGCAGGCGGTGAGGGCCGGATCACCGTCACCCCCTGACGCGACGAGCGCCTCCCACGTGTCGGCCCGTGGCGACTCCGCATCCTCGAACGGTGCGGACGCTGCGGGCCGGTGCGCGTGCGGGTCCGTGACCCGGGCCGCGCCGGGTGGGACCGTATGCTCGCCGCCGTGAGCGACGATGTAGCCCCGGCCGCCGACCGGGACCCCGGGGTCTCGGCGATCTTCGACCCCTCGGCGTGGACCACCGTGGGCGGGTTCGACGAGCTCCGCGACATCACCTACCACCGGGCGGTGGACGTCGGCGTCGTGCGTGTGGCCTTCGACCGTCCCGAGGTGCGCAACGCGTTCCGGCCGTCGACCGTCGACGAGTTGTACCGAGTCCTGGACCACGCCCGACAGTCGTCCGACGTCGGGTGCGTGCTCCTCACCGGAAACGGTCCCTCGCCCCGGGACGGCGGCTGGGCGTTCTGCTCCGGCGGCGACCAGCGGATCCGCGGCCGTGACGGCTACCGCTACACGGTCGACGACGGTGACGAGCCCGGTCTGACCGCCGAGCACATCGATCCGGCCCGCAGCGGTCGGCTCCACATCCTCGAGGTCCAGCGGCTCATCCGCACCATGCCCAAGGTGGTGATCTGCGTGGTGCCCGGCTGGGCCGCCGGTGGTGGCCACAGCCTCCACGTGGTGAGCGACCTCACGCTCGCCAGCCGCCAGCACGCCCGGTTCAAGCAGACCGACGCCGATGTGGCGAGCTTCGACGGTGGGTTCGGATCCGCCTACCTGGCCCGGCAGGTCGGCCAGAAGTTCGCCCGCGAGATCTTCTTCCTCGGCGAGGAGTACTCCGCTGAGGACGCCCACCGGATGGGGATGGTCAACGCCGTGGTGGACCACGACGACCTGGAACGGGTCGCCCTCGAGTGGGGCTGCAAGGTGCTCGGCAAGTCGCCGACGGCGCAGCGCATGCTGAAGTTCTCCTTCAACCTGATCGACGACGGCCTGGTCGGTCAGCAGGTGTTCGCCGGCGAGGCGACCCGGCTCGCCTACATGACCGACGAGGCCGCAGAGGGCCGCGACTCGTTCCTGGAGAAGCGGCCTCCGGACTGGTCGTCGTTCCCGTGGCACTACTGAGGCGCGCCTGCACCGGCCGGTGCCGCTGGGCCCTCGTCCTCGTCGTGCTGGCCGCCGCCGCGGCCTGTGCGACCACGGGCGACCGGGGAGCGCCGAGAACGCTCGAGGTGCCGTCCGGGTACGGGACCATCCAGGCTGCGGTCGACGCCGCCCGCCCCGGGGACCTCGTGCTCGTCGCACCGGGGGTGTACCGGGAGTCGGTGCTGGTGGTCACCCCCGACCTGACGATCCGGGGCGTCGACCGCAACACCGTGCTGCTCGACGGCCGGGGCGGGCTCGGGACCGGGATCCGGGTGGTCGACACCGGTGGGGTGGCCGTGGAGAACCTGACCGTGCGCAACTACTCGCAGACCGGCCTGACCTGGATCGACGCCGCAGGGTTCCGGGCGTCGCACGTGACGGCCTACGACAACGGCCGTCGGGGCGTCGAGGTGTTCGACTCGGTCGACGGACTCGTCGAGCAGGTGTGGACCTCGGGGAGCGGTGAGGCCGGGCTGCACCTCTCGCAGTGCGACCCGTGCAGGATCGTCGTCGACGGGGTGACGGCGGTCGACAACGGGACCGGGATCCTGCTCGTCAACGCCGGCCGCGAATTGCAGGTCGTCCGCTCGACGGTGCGGTCCAACCGCTCCGGTGTGGTCCTGCACAGCACGTCGTTCAGCCTGTGCTCACCCCAACAGGGTGCGACCATCGCCGGGAACCGCATCGGACCGAACGCCCGGCGCGACCTGCCCGTGGGCGACGTGGGCATCGTCGCCGACAACTCCGGCATCGCGGTGCTCGGCGGTCGTGACGACGAGGTCGTGTCGAACCTCGTCACCGGCGAGCCCGGGTTCGGCATCGTGGTGGCCCCGTACCCGGAGCTCGACGCCACGGCGCCGCTGCCCGACGACGCGGACGTCGACGAACCCTGTCGCACGCGGGCGTTCATCCCGAGCTCCGGCCGGATCGCGGTGACCACCTGGCCGGCCACCGGCAACCGCATCACCGGCAACGTCGTCACCGGCTCGGGAGTCGCCGACCTCGCCATCGGCGGGGTCGCCGAGCCCGGTGTCGGCGGGGTCGCCGATCCCGGTGTCGGCGGGGTCGCCGAGGAGGTCTCCCGGTCGGGCAACTGCGCGAGCGACAACGTGGCGGCCGTGACCCGACCTGCGGACCTGCAGTCACTCGCCCCGTGCGACGACACCCCCACGGTGACGGACTGGTCGCGGGACGCCTACGTGGTCCCGGACCTCGACCGCCGCGAACGACGTCGGCTGCTGCGGGTCGACGAGGACGTCGAGCCGGTGCGCGGCGCCGTCCCTCCGCCCCAGCCACAGCTGCCCGGAGGACCGGACCGCCCGGCGACACCGGCCACCGTGCCGCCCGAACCGGTGGACACCAGCACGCTCGCACCACCGACCTGAGGAGGGTGACGCGCCTGACGAGGGTGCTGCGCCTGACGAGGGTGACGTGCCTGACGGCGGTGACGCGGGTCCGCCCGGGTTCAGGCGGCGGCCGCCACCGGCTCCACGGTGGCGAGGGTGGACCCGCCAGCGGCGTCCCGGCGTGCCTGCGACAGTCGACGCACGACGGGGAACCCGTACACCAGCGCTGACCTCGCCCACCGGCCGGGTCGGTCGAGGCCGGCCCGACGGGCCCGGCGTCCCACGACGAGTGCCTCGAGCAGGTGCAGCACCGCCGTCACGACCACGGCGCCGCGCACGGCCCGGCGGGGGACGGCGTCCCCAGTGGCCTCGCTGACCCGGGACCACGCCCGGTCGTCCACCGAGAGCCACGAGAGCAGCCCCACGCCGATCAGCACGAAGAGTCGCCAGAGGATGTTCGGGGTCGGTCGCACGTCCATGCGGGGAGCCTAGGCACTCCGGGCTGGTCCCGCCGCTCGGAGTTCCGACAGACTCCGACGGTGCGCCACGACGACGACCGACCGCTGCGCTACGGCTTCGTCGGCGTGGGGATGATGGGGGTGGAGCACATCCGCAACGTCGTGGCGCTCCCCGACGCAGTGCCCGTGGCTGCTGCCGACCCGCACGAACCGTCACTGGCGGCCGCCGCCGCAGCTGCGGGTGGCCCCCTCGCCACCTACGCCGGCACCGAGGAGATGCTCGACGCCGAGGAGCTCGACGTCGTGGTGGTCTCCACCCCCAACGTGAGTCACCGCGAGGTGCTGGGGCCCTGCTGGGGGAGGCCGGTGCACCTGCTGGTGGAGAAGCCGCTGTGCACCACGGTCGACGACGCCCTCGCCGTCCGCGCCGCGGCGGCGAGCCACCCGGGACTGGTGGCGGTCGGCCTGGAGTACCGCTACATGCCGCCGGTGGCCCGGTTCATCGACGAGGTGCACCGGGGTGCGGCCGGCCGGGTCGTCATGCTCTCGATCCGGGAGCACCGGTACCCGTTCCTGGCGAAGGTCGGCGACTGGAACCGGTTCAACCGCAACACCGGTGGCACGCTGGTGGAGAAGTGCTGCCACTTCTTCGACCTCATGCGGGTCACCCTGGGCGCCCGTCCGGTCCGGGTGCTGGCCTCCGGTGGGCAGGACGTGAACCACCTCGACGAGCGGTACCGGACGGAACTCGCCACCGCGGAGGTCCCCGACATCCTCGACAACGCCTTCGTGGTCGTCGAGTTCGACTCGGGGGCCCGGGCGCTGCTCGACCTGTGCATGTTCGCGGAGGGATCGCGGTGGGAGCAGGAGCTCGCCGCCACGGGTGACCGAGGCAAGGTGGAGACCCACGTGCCGGGCTTCATGGAGGTCGTCCGGGGTGCACGCCCGGAACTGGTCCTCGGAGGTCGGGGTCCGGACTGGCCCGTGGAGGTGACGGAGGTGCTCGACGACGACCGCATCCTCGAGCAGGGCGGTCACCACGGGGCGAGCTACCTCGAGCACGTCGCGCTCGCCGAGGCCATCCGCTCCGGCGGCACGGCCGAGGTCGGGGTCGACGACGGCGTCTGGTCGGTGGCGATGGGTGTGGCCGCCCACCGGTCGATCGACGAGGGTCGGCCGGTCGACCTCGACGAGGTCCTCCCGGCGGGAGCCCTCGCCGACTGAGCGGACGTTCCCGGCCCGGTGGCCGAGCCGGCTCAGGTCTCGACGACGCCGAGGTCGTCGGGGGCCACCACGGTGCCGTCGAAGTGCTCCCGGGCCAGGGCGACCCACTCGTCCGCTGCGCCGGGTGGCGGCGCCGGGACCATGTGGGTGAGCACGAGCGTCCCGACCCCGCCGGCGGCTGCGGTCCGCGCCGCGTCGGCCACGCTGGAGTGGTAGTCGCAGATGTCCCGGAACCGTTGCAGGGGCACCTGCCGCACGATGTCGTCCCGGATCACGGTCTGGACGTAGACGTCGGCACCGGCGACCAGGCGTTCGAGCCCGTCGCACGGCACCGTGTCGCCGGCGATCACCACGGCGGCACCGTCGTGCTCGATCCGGTACCCGACGGTCGGTGCCACCGGTCGGTGGTCGGTCGGTGCCGCGCCCACCGTGACACCGGCGCCGGCGAGCACGTCGAGCAGCACGGGACCGTCGAGCACCTCGGTGACGTCCACACCGGGCTCCCACTGCAGGTCCTCGTGGTGGGCGATCCGGTACCCGACGTCGTCGCGCAGCATCTCGAGGGTCCGGTCCACGAAGCGTCCCGTCCCCGGTGGACCCACCACGCCGAGGGGGTTCGGCGCCGGCGAGGTCACCCACCGGGTGGTCACCACGTCGTTGAAGTCGCTGACGTGGTCGGAGTGCAGGTGGGTGAGGAACACCCCGGCGAGGAGGGCCGGTGTCGGCAGTCCCGCCGCGGCGAGACGCATGAGCACGCCGCGGCCGCAGTCGAACAACAGGTGGAGTCCGCCGGCCTCGACCAGCGTCGCCGGTCCGGCCCGGTTGGGGTCGGGGAGCGGGGATCCGGTGCCGAGGAGCGTGACACGCACCCGATCAGCCTCGCGCGTGCGGCTCACTCCCGCTGCAGTCGGGCGGACTCGGGTGGCGGGAACCCGTCGATGCGCCGGAGCGCAGGGAACGCCACCGCTGCGACGACCACGACGACGATCGTCGCTGCGCCGCCCAGCACGATCGCCGCCGGTGCACCGAACCACTGTCCGGTGACGCCCGACTCGAAGGCGCCGAGCTCGTTGGAGGCACCGATGAACACGTTCTCCACCGCGAGGACCCGGCCCCGGTACGCATCGGGGGTGATGAGCGGGACGAGCGTCGCCCGGATGAA
>CAINRS010000140.1 GCA_903852755.1 uncultured Actinomycetes bacterium
CGAGGGTGTCGGGGACCACGGGTGCGAGTACATGACCGGTGGCCGCGTGGTCGTCCTCGGGCCGACCGGTCGCAACTTCGGCGCCGGGATGTCGGGCGGCGTGGCCTACGTGTTCGACGAAGACGGCACCTTCCCGTCCCGGGTCAACTTCGAGATGCTGAGCCTGGAGGACCCGACGGACGAGGACCTCGCCGAGGTCGAGGCGGTGATCAGGGACCACGTCGAGCACACCGGGTCCGCAGTGGGCACCGCACTGCTCGCCGACTGGGCCCGGGCATCCGGTTCGTTCGTGAAGGTGATGCCCAACGACCTCCGGCGCGTGCTCGACGCTGTGGCGCTCGCCGAGGCCGAGGGACTCGACGTCGTCGAGACGATCATGGCGTCCAGCCAGAAGTGACGTGGCGTCCAGCCAGGAGTGACGTGGAGCGAGCGTGGGTGACGTACGAGGATTCCTGAAGCACGAGCGGTCGTTGCCGAGCCGGCGGCCGGTTCCGGTGCGCCTGCTCGACTGGCACGAGGTCTACGAGGAGGCCGAGCCGGGGGCGATCGAACAGCAGGCGAGCCGGTGCATGGACTGCGGCATCCCGTTCTGCAACAACGGGTGCCCGCTCGGCAACATCATCCCGGACTGGAACGACATGGTCTACCGGGACGAGTGGCGCCGGGCGATCGACCGGCTGCACGCGACCAACAACTTCCCGGAGTTCACCGGGCGGCTCTGTCCGGCGCCCTGTGAGGCCGCCTGCGTGCTCGGGATCAATGCCGACCCGGTGACCATCAAGCAGGTCGAGGTGTCGATCATCGATCGGGCGTGGGCCGAGGGGTGGGTGACGCCGGTCCGGCCGGCCCAGCTCACCGGACGCAGCGTGGCGGTGATCGGCTCGGGGCCGGCCGGACTCGCCGCCGCCCAGCAGCTCACCCGGGCCGGGCACCACGTGGTGGTGTTCGAGCGGGCGGACCGCATCGGTGGACTCCTTCGGTACGGCATCCCGGAGTTCAAGATGGAGAAGCGTGTGCTCGACCGCCGTCTGGCCCAGATGCGCGCCGAGGGCACGGAGTTCCGCACGGGTGTCGACGTCGGAGGTGACGTCCCGGTCGACGAGTTGCGGAGCGAGTTCGACGCCGTGGTGATCGCCACCGGTGCGACGGCCTGGCGCGACCTGCCGATCCCGGGTCGTGAACTCGAGGGCATCCACCAGGCCATGGAGTACCTGCCGTGGGCGAATCGGGCTCAGGAGGGCGACCTCGGGGTCGACGAGGTGCCGATCCACGCCGGCGGCAAGCGGGTGGTGATCATCGGCGGCGGCGACACCGGGGCGGACTGTCTCGGGACGGCCCACCGGCAGGGAGCGTCGAGCATCAGCCAGTTCGAGATCATGCCCCGTCCGCCGGACGAGCGACCCGACGCCACTCCGTGGCCGACGTGGCCGCTCGTGCACCGGACGTCCTCGGCCCACGAGGAGGGCGGGGACCGCGTGTACTCGGTCAACACCGTCGAGTTCGTCGACGACGGTTCCGGCCGGCTCGCCGGTCTCCGGGTCGTCGACGTCGAGGCCGGAGAGGTGGACGGCCGCCCCGGATTCGTCCCCGTCCCCGGCAGCGAGCGGGTGATCGAGGCCGACCTCGTCTTCCTGGCCATGGGGTTCGTCGGTCCGCAGCGCCCCGGATTGCTCACCCAGCTCGGGGTCGACCTCGACGAGCGGGGGAACGTGCTCCGTGACGAGGACTGGTCCACCAACGTCGACGATGTGTTCGTGTGCGGGGACGCCGGCCGGGGCCAGAGCCTGATCGTCTGGGCGATCGCCGAGGGTCGGGCCTGCGCTGCGGCCGTCGACCGCTCCCTGATGGGGGAGACCGATCTGCCCAGTCCGGTCCGTCCCGGTGATCGACCGCTCGTCTGATCGGGTCGTGCCGGGGACGCTCCGCGTCGTCGTGGTGCACTGGAACCAGCCGGAACGCTGCATCCAGACGGTGCGACGACTGGTGGGCGACCGGGTCCCGGTGGCGGTCACGGTCGTCGACAACGACTCCGGTGATGTCGCCGTGGACCAGCTCGAGGTGGAGCTCCGGGACCTGATCGAGGCGGGGACCGTCGAGGTGGTGCGGACGGGGCGCAACGCCGGGTTCGGTCCGGGCGCCAACGTGGGCCTGCGACGGTTCCTGTCCCGGGCCTCCGACGGGGAGTGGGTGGGTCTCTGTCCGCACGACGTCGGGTTCGCGGACGACTGTCTGGAGCGACTGCTGGGTGCGGTCGACGGGGTGCCGGCGGCGGGTCTTGCGTGCGCGGACGTTGGTGACGGCATGGTGCCGGTGATCGACCCCTACTTCGGCGGACTGACGGTACCGGCGCGGCGGTGGCGTCCGGGGGGCGGTGCACCGACCGGAGAGGAGGGCTGGGAGGACGTGGCGTTCCCGCACGGCACGTTCATGCTGTTGCGGCGCGGGTGCATCGCCGAGGTGGGCGTCTTCGACGAGCGGTACTTCTCCTACTGCGAGGAGGCGGACCTGGCGGTGCGTGCCTGCCGGGCGGGGTGGCAGGTCGGGCTGGTACGCGGCGCCCGGGTGACGAACCTCCACCTCGGTTCGTCGGTTCCGCTGGTCGACTACCTGCAGACCCGCAACACCATCCTGCTGGTCCGCACGACGAGCGGCCGGTACCACGCAGCCGTCCGGACCGTGATCTCGGTCGTGCAGATGGTCCTCGGGGTCATCTGGCCGGCTCGGCGTCCGCTCGTGTTCGACGCCGTGGCCCGCCGACGGGGAGTGGTCGACGCCCTGCGCGGACGGTGGGGTCCGCCCCCGTCAGACCTCGGCAGACCTCAGGCGGTGGCGACCTCGTCCTGAAGGACGACGGTGTCGGTCGTCGGACCTGACGACCGGTCGTGCAGGGTGCGGAGCCGCCACAGCGTCGCCCCGGCGACGAGGTACAGGCACAGCGCGAGCAGTTGGACCGACCGGAACCCGAGGGTCATCGACAGGATCGTGGTGAGCACGGACCCGATCACCGAGAAGACCCCGTTGATGGCCCAGGCCCACGCCACGTACTCGTCGGCGTGGGCGGTCATGCCGCCGACGGTGCGCAGGCCCAGGGGCATGAACATGCCGAGGCACAGCCCGAGCGGCGCGAGGATGGCGAACGCCAGCAGGACGCGGACGGCGAACGGCGCCGAGAGCGTGGCGTCGGTGATCGGTGCCAGCGCGAACCGGTAGAACGCGGTGAGCAGGGCGAGGACGCCGAGGAGCGGGAGGATCACGGCCTTGGGGTCGGCTGCGAACCGGTTCGACAGCAGGGCCCCCAGTCCGGTGAACACGAGAATCGACGCGAGGGTGACGGTGAGCGAGTAGGTGGGGAACCCGAGGTACTCGGTGAGCCGCTGGATCATCGTGATCTCGTAGAGCATGAAGGCGAGGCCGAGCGCTGCGAAGTACACCGCCGAGCTGCCCTTGGCCGGCATGGCGCGCCACTCCTTTCGGACCACGACGAACGGGAGCAGCAGGAACGACACCGCGAACACCGCAGCGATGAGGAGCAGCAGGAGCAGCACCCGCTCGCCGACGCCGGTCTCGCGGTCGAGCGGGTCGACCCGCTCGGTGATCGAGCTGATGACGTCCGAGAACGGCACGAAGTGCCAGAAGAACGGTCCGTCGTCGGTGATCGCTGCGACGTCGTACGGGTAGTCGGCGAGGAGTGCCTCGATCTCGGCGTCCGATGCCGTGGGGATCGCTCCGACGATCCCGGGAGCCGGTTCGAAGCCGGGGGCGTAGATCAACGTGCCCCCGTCGGCGTCGGGCACGTTGTCGACGAACCGTTGGACCTCCTCCGCGGTGAACGGCTCGCGCTTGAAGGCGATCGTCGACACGGCCGGGGCGTAGACGTCGGTCGACGTGGCCACGAGGACGTGCTGGCTCATGTCCTCGATGCCGATCCGGCGGAACGCCTCGCGTGCGGTGAGCAGGTAGCGGGCCGTGCGGTTGGGTCGGTCGGCGAAGGACACCTCGCCGAACTGGGCGACGGCGATGCCCCGGTCGCTCAGGTGGTCCAGTGTCGTCTCGATCATGTCGGCCGTGTACAGGTACGACTCCGAGAGCACGAACGCCCCCGACGACGCCGCGTTGCTGGCGGCGTAGCTGTCAGGGGCGACGTACCAGATCAGGTCGTACTCGTCGGGGGAGCGGGCGAGGAACGACCGGCCGTCACCCTGGGTCAGGTTGACCTGTGGGTACGACGTCAGGTCGCCCGTGTAGTCGGCGAACCGCTCCCGCACCAGTCCGACCGTGACCGGGTTCAACTCGACGGCGTCGATCCGCTTCGAGTTGCGGTGCAGGGACGCCACGATCTCGTTGCCGCCGGCGGAGCCGATGATGAGCTGGCGGTCGGGTGGCGTGTCGAGGATGTCGAACGGCCAGGCCCGCGGGTCGGTCTCGAAGCGGGTCTCCTCGGCGGGGGTCCCGTCGAGGCGGATCAGACCGGAGCCCGGTGTCCCGTCGTGCACCAGCACCTTGAGCCGGTCGGCGATCTCCGGGTTGACCTCGGGTGGGATCTCGTTGACGTCCACCCGGAACACGGGACCCCAGTCCGAGAACACCCGACTCGGGCCCGGCTGGACCTTGGTGTCCTCCGGCCGGATCTCCGGCAGCACCCCGGACACGAGGGAGGGGACGAGCAGTCCGACAGCGAGCAGCCCCGCGAGGATCCGGGGCACCCGGGCCTCCCGGGGCAGGAGCCACGCCCCGAGCGCAGCGAGCAGCGCGGCCGAGAGCATCACCACCGAGGGCGGGCCGAGCCACGTGATGAGGAACACGACGACCAGTGCCGCCACGCCCGCCCCGAGGAGGTCCGAGAAGTACAGCCGCCCGATGTCGTCCCCGCCACGGCCCAGCAGCACGGCGATCATGATCCCGATGGCGATGAAGGTCGCGAACAGGGCCAGGCAGATCACGACGAGCGTGACCAACGCCCGGAGGGACCCGGCCGACCCGTAGTCCCAGAGGGCGAGGGTGTCGACCGGGATCATCGACACGACGAGGTACCCGAGCACGATGCTCAGCGCACCGGCCACGCTCGAGGTGGTGAGGATCCGGCGGGTGCCGGCGGCGCGGAGTCGGGCGGACAGCACGACCACCGTGGCACCGCTGCCGATGCCCAGCAGCGCCAGCCCGATCACGAGGTACGTGTAGTAGTACCAGAGCTTGTAGGAGATGATCCGGGTGTAGGAGACCTCGAGCAGCAGGCCTGCGAGACTGACGACGAAGATGGCGAGGAGCGCCTCGGTCCGGGTGACGCCGGCGCCCGGTCCGCTGTCGGCCGGGACGGTGTCGGCCGGGATGGTGTCGGCCGGGACGGTGTCGGCCGGGACGGTGTCGGCCGGGACGCCGTCGTTCGGCGTGGCGCTGGTCTCCTCATGCTGGTCCACGGGTCTCCTCCGGTCGATCCGACGCTAACCCCTGCGCGTCGGCGGGTGGCTCACCCCCGAGCCGGTCACCGGCGCCGGCGAGTCCGTCGAGCGGGAGCGGACTCGGGTAGGCCCGCCCGGAGTCCACCACGGCCCGGACCACCAGGTCCTCGACCTCCGACCACGACCGGGCCCGCAGCCCGTCGAGGTGGCGGTTGTAGGGCTGGTCGAACACCACCACCGCCGCACCCGAGGCCCGGAGCGCCTCGACGTTGTGGGGGGCGTCCTCGACGTAGAGGTCGGCACCCACCTGTGGCTTGGCCCCGAGGAAGCACAGGTCCCGGTAGGGGATCCGCTGGTCGTCGAGCCACGCCACGGTGTCGGCGACCGCCGTGGCGTGGTGCCAGTTGGAGATCAGCCGGTGGGTGATCACCCGGATCCAGACCCCGGCGTCCGACAGCCGCCACAGCGTGTCCGATGCGCCGGCGAGCGGCGGCATGGTGGCGAACATGTGCTCCTCGACCACGGCACGGCGATGGTGGGCGAGGAACGACTCGCGGTCCAGGCCCCACTCGCCGAAGTCCCAGGTCACCTCGGTGGTCAGGGTGTCCGGCTCCACGTTGCGTTGCCGGGCGACGGAAGTCCGGAAGGCCGTGGTGTAGTCGGCACAGACGCCGTCGAGGTCGACGCCGAGGACGAACGGGGAGGTCACCGGGTCGTTGCCAGGACCGGGTCCCGGCGGCGCCCGTCGCTGCGACGCTCGGCGGCGTCGGCGGCCAGCACCTCGAAGTTGGCCAGCGCAGCGTGCTCCCAGGTCAGCGTGGCGGCCCGGAGCAGCGCCCCTCGACCGAGCCGGTCCCGCTCGCCCGCGTCGCCGAGCACCCGCACGAGGCCGGCGACCAGAGCGCCGTCGTCGCCGGCGAGCACACCGGAGGTCCCGTCGACGACGGCGTCGGCGTGGCCGGCGATGTCGCTCACGACGGCGGGGGTTCCGCAGGAGCCCGCCTCGGTGATGGTCATGCCCCAGCCCTCCCGGATCGACGCGGACGTGACCGTCCAGGCGCGCCGGTACAGGTCGAGGAGTTCGGCGTCGGAGATCCGACCGAGCAGCCGGACGTACCCAGCGGCCCCGTGCTCGGCGACGGCGGCCTCGATCGTCGGCCGCTCGTACCCCTCGCCGACGATGTGGAGCTCAGCACCGGGGACCTGCTCGCGCACCCTGGCGAAGGCGGCGACGAGCCGTGGGAAGTCCTTGACCGGAACCAGCCGTCCCACGGCGACCGCGAGCGGCGTGGCGGACCGCTCGCCGCCGGGGGTGAAGCCCGGGTCGACACCGGGTGGGATGACCTCGACGAGCTCGGGTCGGAACCCGTGCTCGAGCAGTTCGTCGCGCGAGGTGTGGGACAGCGTCACGACGTGCTGCCGCCGGTACAGGCGCGGGGCGATCCGCTCCTCGAGCGCAACACCCGCCGCGGCGATCGGCCCCGGCTGGCTCATCGCCCACATCGGACCGTGGATGTGGTGCAACCAGATCATGCGGGGTCCTCGACGCCACAGGGGCGAGAGGAACGGCATGCCGTTCCAGATCTCGACCAGGCCGTCGCAGGGCCCGAGCCGGCCCGTGATCTCCGCCAGTGCCGAGCGGGGGAACACCGTGTAGCGGTTGCCCCGTCGGCTCACCCGGTAGCCGTCCCGGGTCGCGACCGGAGGTCGTCCGACCGACGACGAGGTCCGCATGGTCACGGCCAGGCCGGACTGGGTCCAGATCGACCCGATGTTGTGCGCGTGGATCTCGCTGCCCCCGGCCTCGGGGTCGTCGAGGTCCCGCCAGCCGAGCAGGTGGATCGTCCCGATCCCGCTGTCGGCCGCCAGGTCGGCGATCTTGCGGCGAGTCTCCTCGCTGGCAACAGGCGTGTTCACGACCCGCCTACACTACGCGGCCGTCGTCGGACCGAGGAGGATCGTGAAGCTCACCGGTGAGCGCCCCATCGAGGGCGAGACGCCCGACTCGCTGCTGGCGCTCCACGCCGCCGGCTACCGGGAGGTCGTGGCCCGCCTGGGGCCCGGCCGCCTGCTCGACGTCGGGTGCGGTCTCGGCGACGAGAGCGTCGGGCTGGCCTCGGCGGACCGGGACGTGGTCGGCGTCGACTACGACCCGGCCACTGCGGCGACGGCCGTGCGGGTGCACGGGGCGAGCGGACTGCGGGCGGTCTGTGGTGACGGGTCACGCCTGGGACTCCGGGACTCGGTGTTCGACCACGTGTGTTCCTCGCACCTGATCGAGCACTTCGTGGATCCCGAGCTGCACGTCCGAGAGGTGTCCCGGGTGCTCGCGGATGACGGCACGGCGTTCTTCCTGACCCCCAACGCTCCGGCCGACTTCGAGAACCCCTACCACGTGTACCTGTTCACCCCGGAGGACCTGCGGGCCACCCTGCTCCGTCACTTCGGACAGGTCGAGGTGCTCGGTCTCGACGCCAACGAGACGGCCAAGGCGGACTTCGAGCAGCGTCGGGCCATGGCCGACCGGCTGCTCCGCCTCGATCCCCTGGGACTGCGGCACCGCCTGCCCCGGCAGGCCTTCGTCTGGCTCCACGCCACGGGCCGGAGGCTCGCCTACCGCTACACGTCGTCGTCCCAGACCGGTGGGACCTCGGGGATCACCGACGCGGACTTCGCGACCACCGACGACATCGACACGACGACGCTGGTGCTCTTCGCGGTCTGCCGTCAGCCGCTCGACTGAGCGGGGCGCCGGCGTCGGATCGCCGCGACGACCGGGTCGGCCACGAGGGCGGTGACGGCCAGGAGCGTCCACGCGTGCGTGAGTTCGAACTGGTTCATCCAGTTGAAGTCGAGCACGTAGCCGTTGCGGAACTGCTTGGCGACGACGAAGCCGGCGGCGGCGCCCCACAGGACCACCACGGTGGCCCGCAGGAGCACCTGGCCGCGTTCGAGACCGGTGGCCAGGCCGAGCAGGACGGCGAGCACCAGGGCGACGGCCGGTCCGGCGACGATCCACGCCACGAGTCCACCGGCCAGGCCGACGAGCACGGCCGTCGCGGCACCGGTGCCGCCACCCGTCGCCTCCCACGGCGCTGCGAGCTCCGGTCGCAGCGCAGGACGGTGGTCGTCGGGGACCGGACGGCGGCGGGGGAGCAGCACGAGCGCCACGCAGATCACGGCACCCAGGGCGGACAGCGCGAGTCCCACCCAGACGGCCGACTGGGGGGTCCAGCGGACCTCGATCGATGCGTCGGACCCGACGACGGCCGGATCGACGAGCCACCCGTTGGCGTAGCCGTTGACGAGCGTCGGCGGACCCAGGTCGACGCCGTCGGCCCTGGTGGCCGCGAATCCGTCGCTCAGCGACTGTCCGAGCACCACCCAGTAGGGGGCCGCTGCGTCGCGCACGTCGTATCGCCACGTCAGGCGACCGGACTGCACCACGTCGGTGGACGGTCCGGGTGGTGCGGGTCGGGGGCCGGTGACCAGCGTGTCCGGGCCAGGAGCGCCGCCCGGGCCCGAGGCCAGCACGACCGAGTCGACGTCCAGTCCCGTGGTGGACCCGGGGGCGCTCTCGAGCAGCGACCGCCCGGCCACCAGCCGCACTCCGTTCGGATCGCACGCCCCGTACCGAACGGGGGCCCGGCCGAGCAGGTCAGCGACGGTCCCGGTCGCCTCGACCGGGACCGGTGATCCGCCGAGTGCGAGCAGGTCCGTCCGGCAGCCCGAGGTCCACGGCGCTGCGGGTTCCGGGACGTCGACCGTCGGTCCGGCTCCGAGCTCCACGATGGCGACCGGGAGCACCGTGGTGGCCCCGGTGAACCAGTCGGTGGATGTGGCCTCGGACACCTCGTCGATGCGGACCTGCAGGCGATCGGTCGTGGTCGCCGGGAGCGGGACCCGCACGGTCTCGGTCGTGCCGTCGGCCCGCTCGCCAACGCCGGACGACGGCACGTCGACCGTCGTCGAGGTCCCCGAGGCATCGGTCACGGTGAGCCGGGTCGGCACCGAGTGTCGGCCGTCGCGCCGGTAGGTCAGGTCGAGACCGTCGACGGTCACGGGCGCCGGAGTGGTCACGTCGATCCACTGTCCCCGTGGTGCGTTCACCGGTGTCTGCCAGGCCGTGTCGGACCGGCCGTCGACCGCCGAGGTGGCCCGACTCCAGGGGTCACCGGGCAGCGATGCACTGGAGCGGACGTCGAGCCCGCCCCGTTCGGCGCCGGGGACGCCGAGGAGTCGGTCGATGTCGACCGGGCTGCGGTCCGGGTCGAGTCGAACCGTCCCGAACGGAGTGGCGCGTCGCTCGACCGGTCCCGCCACCCACCGCAGGATGCGGGACTCCTCGTCGCCCACCACCACCTCGGCCGGGTCGGCGGCCCGCCGCTGGAACACGTAGGTGAGCGGTCGCTGCAGGGAGGTCTCCGGCGGGATCGACTCGAGCAGGAACGTGGGGGGCGAGACGATCTCGGTCACGGGATCGACCCCGGGGATGGTCACCTCGGCGAATCCGACATCGGACACTCCGACGTACCGGTCGAGTCGTGGAACGTCCGTCTCGGTGATCGTGACGCGGAGGCGTTCGAACGTCCGGAGGCCGAGGTCCACCCGCTGGCCGGGCACGACCCTGGAGCGCTCGTCGAGGTCGACCACGACCGGCGGGTCGTCGTCGAGCTGGAGCTCGACCCGGGTGATCCACCGGTTGGCCGGACGCTGCGGCTGGAGCAGGACGACGTGGTCGGTCGTGACCGGAGTCCGCGGCGTGATCTGGAGGTACTCGCCCCGCGGCTCCCCGAACGCAGCGACCCGCCAGGCGGTCGCCGGGTCGCCGTCGACGGCCCGGGCGGCCCGGTCCGCCGGGGTGTACGACACCGGGTTGCCGAACGAGGACGCCTGGACGTCGGCGCCGCCGACCTGCTCGGTCGTGGTGCGCTGGTCGTCCGCGACCTCGGGGAACACCTCGAGCCGGTTGTCGGTCGGATCGTCCTCGAGGGGTCGCTCACCGCGCTGTTCGGTCACCCCCTCGTTCTCCCGGACCGAGCCCCAGCGTCGGGCCGCCCGCCGGTTGGTGTCGGTGACCACGAGCTGGCTCCCGGGAGCGTCGGCCTGGGCCCGGAGCCCGTCGGCATCGGCAGCGAAGGATGCGGCGTACAGGACGGGGCTGGCGGGGTCGAGGCCCCCCGATGCCGCCCACTGGACGATCCCGGCACCGTCTCCGTCGAGGAGGGTCGGGGCGGACGCGGCGACGGTCCTGGCGATGGGGAGCGGATCGTCCACCTCGAACAGGCTCAGGGCCGGTGCTCGGGGTGTGCCCGGAGGCAGACCGAGCGTCACCTCGTCGAGGAGGGGCAGCCTCGGATCGGCGTCGTTGGCCACGCCGTCACCGAAGGTGGCCGCCCGCCGCAGCCCCGGTGTGGACGCGAGCTCGGCCGCGGTCGGGTCCGGTCGGGGAGTGCGGAACCGTTCGTACTGCAGGTCCCCCCGGTGGAGCACCGCGCCGACCCCGAGCAGACGCGCCACCGGCGCGAGGGCGCGCGGGTCCGACGTCCCCTGCTGGAGCGGCAGGTCGAGGGCGTTGAGCAGGTTCGCCGACGGTGGCGTCCCGTAGGGGATGAGCTCTCGGGCCAGGTAGGGGCGATCGATCAGCCCGGGCGTGACGGGGTCGACCGTCTCGCCCCAGCGGTACGAGGCGAAGTCGGTGCCCGGCACCTCGAGCACACGGGTCCCGCGGTCGCCGGTGTCGATCGCCCGGGCGGCGTCGAGCCAGTAGCCGGGCAGCTCCTCGGGTCGTCGGAGGTTGCGGTCGACGAGTTCACCGCCGAAGAGGGCCCACTGGTTGCAGCACACGAGCAGCAGCACCACGACGGCAACCGGTCGGTGCCAGGCGGGACGGAACCGGCTGAGCGCCGCCACGCCCGCTCCGAGGAACACGGCCAGGCCGAGGGCCACGAGCGGGATCGCCCGGGGGGTCGAGCGGAACGCCAGACCGGCGTCGGTGCCGGTCCACGCCCGGAACAGCCCACCTGCGGGGGCGGGCGCGTCCCAGGGGTGGGACCCGACACCGACCACCACGCCGACCAGGACGAGCAGGGCGAAGAAGATCCGGTGCCGGAACCGGGTGGTGACCGCAGCGAGCAGCGCCAGGCCGGGGACCAGGAACGACAGCAGGAGCCCGGGCAGGGACTCGGTGAGCCGCTCGGCCGCGGAGATCCACGACCCGAGGGCGTCACGGCCGTAGAAGAACCAGTAGCCGAGTCCCCGCAGGATCTCGGTCGACGTCGACGCGTTCGCCACCGTGGCGTAGGTCTCGGTGTACCGCAGGATCGGGATCCCGAAGGCCCCCTGGAGGGCCAGTCCGGTGATCCACCACGTCGACGTCGCCAGCGTCAGCACCGTGATGCGCAGTCCGGCGGCGAGGGTGGCGCCCCACGTCGCCGTGCGGGCGACCAGCACGCAGTACCCGAGCCACAGGAGCGGTCCGGCCATGACCAGGAGCAGCGAGGTGGCGTTGACGCCGCCGACGGTGACGGTGACCAGCGCGAACACCGCCGGCCAGCGCCACCCGCCGAGTCGCACGGAGCGTGACGCCAGCCCGATCAGCCACGGGAGGCCGGCGAACGGCAGGAGGATCACCGAGATCCGTGCGCCGTAGTGGAGCAGGTAGGGGCTGAGCGCGTAGGCGAAGGAGGCCACGGTCACCCCGGTCCCCTCCCAGCGGAGCTCCCGCAGGAGGAACCGGACACCGAGTCCGGCAGCGGCGATGATCGTGCCGAGCCAGAGACGCTGGGCAACCCAGTCGGGGACGCCGATGGCGTCGAGGACCCAGTAGTAGGGCCCCATCGGCCACAGGTAGCCGATGTTCTGGTGGGTCACGGTTCCCGCACCGATGCTGGTGTCCCACATCCACGCCGCCCTGCTCAGCAGCCTCCCGGGATCCAGGTAGAGGTAGGTCTTGGTGTCGGCACCGACCTCGCCCGGGCGGGTCAGCAGGAGCGGGACGTAGGCGACCACGAGCAACGCGAGCGTGCCGATCGGCAGGCGGCGGAGGTCTCGGACGTCGGCGGTGGAACCCATCGGGCGTGCAGGACGCTACTCGCACGTCCGGTCGCCGTGACGGTGCCCCCGACCGCGTAGCGTGGGACGGGCAATGACGGACACGACACCGATCCAGCGGGTCGGCCCCGACCGGATGTCGCGCCGGACATTCCTGTCCTGGCTGGCCGGCATCGCCGCCGTCGCGCTGGTCGTCCGGGTGGTCTTCGTCCTGGTGCGGCAGTCGTCGGTCGTGCTCGTGACCGGTGATGCGTACTGGTACCACTTCCAGGCGAAGCTCGTCGCCGACGGCCGGGGCTTCCTCCACCCCTTCGACTACTTCGTGGACGGTGTGGTCGCCCCGGGTGCCGACCACCCGCCGGGATTCGTGCTGATCCTCGCCCTGCTCGACGTCCTCGGGATCTCGACCCCACAGGGCCAGCGGCTCGTCATGTGCGTGGTGGGGACCGTGACGGTGCTGCTCGTCGGTCTGCTCGGACGGCGCCTGGCCGGTGATCGTGTCGCGCTCGTGGCGGCGGCGTTCGCGGCCCTCTACCCGAACTTCTGGATCAACGACGGCATGCTCATGGTCGAGACCGTCTACATGCTGGCGTCGGTGGTGGCGCTGCTGGGCTGCTACGCCTACCTGGCCCGTCCCCGGTGGGGGACGCTGGTGCTGACGTCGGCCGCGATCGTCGTCGCCGGCATGCACCGACCCGAGGCGCTGGCCCTGTTCGCGCTCATGGTCCTCCCGATGGTGTGGGGGCGGCGGGCGCTGTCGGTCCCGCTCAGGATCGGACACCTCGCCGCAGCCGCCGGGATCGTCGTCGTCGCGTTCGCGCCGTGGGCCGCGTACAACCAGGCCCGCTTCGACGCCTTCGTGCCGATCAGCACCGGGGCCGGCCAGACACTCGTGGCCGCCAACTGCGATCTGACGTACTCCGGTCAGGCGCTCGGGTTCTACGACACCAAGTGCCTGCTCGCCCCGCAGATCGAGGAGCCGACCACGACGAACCGCTCGGAGCGCGACCGGCAGTACAACGCCATCGCCCGGGCGTACATGGCCGAGCACGTCGGCGAGCTGCCCCGGGTCGTGGCGGCCCGAATCGGGAGGCTGTGGCACGTCTTCCGCCCCGGTCAGAGCCTCGGGCTCGACGGCTTCATCGAGGGACGTGCCGGAGGGCCTCCCGGGAGCAGCTTCTGGCCGGTCCGTGAGGCGCTCTGGTCGTACTTCGTGCTCGCACCGACCTCGCTGGTGGGACTGTGGATCCTGCACCGACGGGGCCGACGGATCTACCCGCTCCTTGCGCAGCCGGTGCTCGCCACCGTGGTGGCGGCCACCACCTTCGGGATCACCCGGTACCGCGCCGGTGCCGAGATCACGATCGTCGTCGCGGCCGCCGTCGCTGCGGTGGCGGCGTTCGACTGGCTGCTCGGTCGCCGACTCGCCACGGACTCCGTCGGGGCCGCCGACGGTGATCCGCCGGACGGCGGACGGGGTGACGAGTGGGCCGAACAGCAGCCGGATGCCGGAACCGGGGACGTGCCCCGGGCCGGGGACGAACCAGTGGGGGCGGGGACGTGAGCGACGAGCAGGAGGCGATCACCCAGGTCGAGATGATCCAGCGGCTGCCCAGGGCACGGTTGGTCCACCGGGTCCCGTACCTCGTCGACGCCGTCCGGGGTCGCAGCGCTGCGCACGTCGGGTTCGTCGACGCAGGCTGCTGGCAGCTCCACGAACGCCTGGACCGTTGGATCCACGCGGACCTGGACCGCGCCGCAGCTCGACTGGTCGGCATCGACATCGACGTCGCCGGTGTCGAACGGGCCCGTCGCAACGGGTTCGAGGCCCACGTGGCGGACTGCCGCGACGGTGCGGCGCTCGAGGCGCTGCCGATCGAACCGGTCGAGGTCGTCGTCGCCGGCGAGGTGATCGAGCACGTCGACGAGCCGGGTCCGTTCCTGGCAGGACTGCGCTCCCTCGTCCGACCCGGCGGCAGACTCGTCCTCACCACGCCCAATGCGAGCGGGCTCATCAGCTCGGTCTCGGCGATCGCCGGCTTCGAGGTCAACCACCCGGACCACGTGGTCGCGTTCACGTGGTTCACCCTGTCCAACCTGCTCGAGCGACACGGGTGGACGGTCAGGGAGGTGGCGACGTACGTCCCCGAGGTCAAGGAGCGGTCAGGACTGCGTGGTCGTGATCGGGTGCTCGCCGGTGGCGCCGGGGCGGTGCTCGCCCTCGAGCGCCTGCTGGGCCGGCTCGGCCGTCCGTTCGCTGCCGACGGCCTGATCCTCAACGCCGAGCGCACCTGAACGGCGGGGCTCTCGGCGCACCCGGGCGCAGGCCGGGCGCGCACGGCACAGGTCGCGTCAGTGGTCAGCAGCGGGTGGCGCAGGTCCGTCCTCGGACCCGCCGACCGTCGCTCCGCCTCGCTCCGTCCGCTCACGCAGCAGCGCGAGCTCCTCGGCCAGCACACGGATCCGTTCCTCCGACCGGGACAGCTCCCAGGAGAAGTGGACCACCACGAGGAACAGGAACCCGACTGCCAGCAGCAGCAGGGTGGCGGGCGGGTAGTAGATCCCGAGCAGCTCCGAGACGATCGTCAGCAGGTCGGGGAAGACCGCCAGGGTGGCGAGGGCCACACCCACCGAGATCCACAGGAGCGAGTACTTGGTGCGCAGACCGTGCCGGCGGACCAGCCGCACGATGAACACCAGGACGCCGACGGCGGCGAGCGCGACGAACACGTGGGCGCGGGGTGTCATCTCCCCGATCTGCGCGCTGGGGTCCGAGGTAGCGACCAGCGTTGCCCGGATCACGTCGCGCCTCCGTCACCCGTCGACGGGTCCGGTCGATCGGGCCGCCGGCGACTGGCGCGCACGAACAGGGTCACGAGCACCCGAACGTAGTGGTAGGCGAGTCCGAGACGGAGCGTCGACGGACGGCCACCCGCCCGGGCGTTCATCCGCACGGGCACCTCGGCGATGCGGAACCCCTCGTAGGTCGCCTGGAGGAGGACCTCGACCGACTCCATGTACTCCGAGGGGTAGTTGAGTGCGAAGTACTCGAGGACCGGACGGTCGAAGGCCCGGAAACCCGAACTCGTGTC
Source organism: uncultured Actinomycetes bacterium (assembly GCA_903852755.1). Classification (GTDB taxonomy): domain Bacteria; phylum Actinomycetota; class Acidimicrobiia; order Acidimicrobiales; family Microtrichaceae; genus SXMI01. The sequence continues at coordinate 15,542 of CAINRS010000140.1, forward strand.
GCTGAAGCGTCGGCCGGAGAGCATGCGCAGCGCCAGCCGCAGCACCCGCATGGCCCCGCGTCTCGTGTGGCCCACCTCGTAGGTGGACCCACCGCTGCCGAATCGGGTGCCGATCACGAAGTCCGCCCCGTCGAGCGCCTCGAGCAGCCGCGGGATCTCGGTCGGGTCGTGCTGGCCGTCGGCGTCGAGTTGCACCGCCCGCTGGTAGCCCTCGTCGACCGCGTAGCGGAACCCCGTCCGGAGTGCGCTCCCGATCCCGAGGTTGAACGGCAGACGGAGCACCCGGACACCCGGTTGCTCACCGACGGCCCGGCCGGTCCCGTCGCTCGAGCCGTCGTCCACCACCACCACGTCGATCCCGGGCAGGACCTGACGGAGTTCGGAGAGGACGTCGGGGAGCGTCTCCGACTCGTTGAACGCCGGGATGATCACGAGGTCCTTGGCGTTCACCAGTCCTCCAGAACCACCGGCACCCTTCCATCATCCCACCCACCCCGCGCGGGTGCGAGGATCAGGGCACCATGGAACCCTCGTTCGGTGGCGCCGACCCAGACGACGACCCAGAGGTCGACCCGGACGACGATCCGGCCGTCGACCCGGCCGTCGATCCGGACGACGATCCGGCCGTCGACCGGGACGTCGACCGGGACGATGGGGCCCACGGCCCGTCACCACTGCGGATCGACCGGCGGATCCGCAACGGAGCAGTGGCGGCGGCGGCGATCGTGTGGGTCGTCTTCGCGACGATCCTGACCTACGGGCGCCTCGACCTGGTGCACCCGGAGACCTTCGGGAACTTCTACGACGCCCAGGCACGCGCCCTGCTCGACGGCCGGCTGGCGGTCGACCCGAACCAGGTCGGTTTCGAGGGTTTCAGGGTGGGGGATGTGACGCACATCTACCAGGGGCTGGTCCCGGCCATCGGCCGCCTCCCCGTCCTCGCCCTGACCGACCGGCTGGACGGGCGCCTCACGGCGCTGTCGATGCTGGCTGCCATGGCGGTGGCCCTGGGCCACCTGGCGCTGCTCGTCGTCGTCGGCCGGCGACTGGTCCGCGGTACGGCCCCGGTCGGTCGGGGGGAGGCGATCGTCCTGTCGGCGACGGTGGCAGCGGCCGGGGGATCGGCCCTGTTGTTCCTCGGTGCGAAGGCGTGGGTCTACCACGAGGCCCTCCTGTGGGGTGCGGCCCTCGCGCTCGTCTCGGGGACGCACCTGCTCCGGTGGCTGGAGCGGGTCCGGCTGGGACGGGACGACCTCGGGCCACTGGTCCTCGCCGGAGCGGCCGCCGTGTTGGCGGTCAACACGCGTTTCTCCACCGGCCTCGGGGCGCTGGCCGGTCTGGCACTGGTCGGTCTGGGGGTCCTGGCGGCCCGGGTGCTCCCGGCGAGCGCACCGTCGATCGCCCGACTCGCCGGCTTCCCGGCGCCGCCGCGACCGGGTCGCGTGCTCGCCGTGCTCGTCCTCACCGCGGTGGTCGCACTGGGGAGCTACGCGACCGTCAACGCCGCACGGTTCGGCACGCCGTTCGGTCTGCCGATCGAGCGCCAGGGCGTCGCCTCCTCGGACCCGGAGTTCCGGGCGGCGCTGGCCGCGAACGGCGGTTCGCTGTTCGGACTGCGCTACAGCCCCTCGGTCCTGGTGCAGATGTTCCGCCCGGACGCCGTCCGGATCCGGGGTGTGTTCCCGTTCGTGGGGCTCCCGTCCGCTCGCCCGGTGGTGGTGGGCGACGTGCTCTTCGCGGAACGGGACCGCTCCACGAGTCTGCCGGTCTCGGCGCCCTGGGTCCTGTGCACCGCGATCGTCGGGACGGTTGCGCTCGTCCGCCCCCGGCGCTGGTCCGTCGACGGCGGATCAGCAGCAGCGCGCGCGGTCGTGGTCGGCTCGGTCGCGTCCGCGGGCGGCATCGTGGTGCTCGGCTACATCGCCAACCGCTACCAGGCCGACCTGCTCCCGGGGTTGGCGGTGGCCTCCGCCGTCGGTGCCGCCGCACTCGTCGGCCGCACGACTGCCGAGGGCACCTGGCGCAGGGTGCTGGCCGTCGTCGCCGTCGTCGGCGCAGCGTGGGGGGTGTGGGTCAACGCCTCGACCGCGGTCGAGTACCAGCGAGAGCTGGCGGCGGGAGCGTGGGATGGTTCCCGGGCGGACTGGCTCGCCACGCAGCTGCGGCTCGGACCGGCACCGGACCCCGTCCGCCTGCCCGCGACGGCACCGCTCCCGCCGGCAGGTGCCCCCGGCGAGGTCGCCGTCGTCGGTGCCTGCGACGCGGTCTACCGCTCCAACGGTGACATCTGGATCCTGCTCGACGGCGGTGCGGCGGCCGGGGCGTACGACCTGCGGGTCCGGGCGACGGGCGACCTGGTCGCACCGGTGCCGATCCTCGAGGGGGTCGGGCCGGCCGGCAGCAACCGTCTCGTGGTCGAACCGGACGGCCCGCCCGGGTTGGCCCACCTCCAGGTCGAGGTGGACGACGGTACCGGGATCCGCAAGTCCTTCCCCGGGCCGGCGTTCCCGTGGGTTCCCGGGACCGAGATCGAGCTCTCCACGGAACTCGACTGGCGCACGGACACCGTCGAGGTGCGCGACTCCTCTGACCGTCGACTGCTCGGGGCCGTGGTGGACCTCGTCCCGACGTCCGACGTCAGGCCCGCCGGCGGTCCGGGTGTCGAGGTGTCCGGCTCACCCCGTGGGTTCGACAGCTGCGCCGAGCTGGTCGGTCGCTGAGGGGTCACCGTCCGGTCGGCGTTCCCGGTCGACCGTCCGTCGTCCCCACCCCATCGCCGGGCGCTCGACGAGGTACCAGCTCGCTGCCCCCGCGAGGATCGACAGCACGAGGGTCCACACGAGCATGGGCAGGAACGGCGAGCGCAGCGGTTCGTCCCCGGTCCAGCGGAGGAACACGTCCTGGAATGCCTCGTGCCACAGGTAGATCCCGTAGGAGATCAACCCCAGCCAGATGGCCACCCGGTTCGCCAGCACGGCGCGGGCCAGCTGCCCCCGCGCCGCTGCGAGGACCGCGGGGACGACCACGAGCAGCGCCACGATCGAGTACATCCCCCGCATCGCCGTCGCCTCGCGGGCCGTCAGCACGGGACTCGGCGGCAGGCCCAGCTGTGTGGCGGTGACCCAGAACAGCACGAGTGCACCGGTCCAGCTCGCCACCGTCGCCCAGTTCGAGCGGAGCCAGGCCGGCACCACCCCTCCCGATCGGTTCCAGTGCGCGACGGCGACCGCCAGGCCCATCCCGAGGGCGAACTCGTCGAGCCGGAAGGGCAGCCACGTGTTGACCTGACCGAACCGGACGGCGCTCATGCCCGAGGCCAGCGCAGCAGCCTTGAGCGCGTTGGACCCCAGCCACAGGACGACGACCCCGACGACCTCGATGCGGAACCGGTGGACCGAGGATCGGCCGATCCGCGCGACCAGCCACGCGTAGCAGGGCAGGAACGCGTAGAACGCGAGCTCGGTCGCGAGCGTCCACGACTGCTGGATCGGCCCACCGACCACCTGGTCGCCGTCGTAGACCTGCAACAGGAGCGCGTGGGCCACGACGCTGTGCGGTTCGGTGAACGGCGGTGCCCGGAGGATGAACGCCACGACGAACAGGGCCACCCAGTAGGCGGGGAAGATGCGCAGGAGCCGGCGGCGGGCGTAGGACGACACGTCCCGGAAGCTCCGACCGTCGAGGTGTCGGGTGACGAACGGGCGGTAGAGCAGGAACCCCGACAGCACGAAGAAGACCGAGACCCCCACGTCGGCCCGGGCGAGGAACGGACCGAGGTCGAGGGACCTGCCGTTGAACCCGGTGAGCACGCCCACGTGGTTGACCAGCACGGCCAGGGCGGCGAGGGCCCGACAACCGTCGAGCGCCGGGAGGTGCTGGTCGACGATGGTCGGGGTGCGCACCGGGGCCGAGTCTAGGAGGGGTGCCGGACCCGATCGGTGACCGGCGGTAGGATCAGCAGCGTGAGCGAGCCCCGGATCGGCGTCCTCGTGGTCGCCTACAACGCGGCCGGAACCCTGGCCGGGGTGCTCGACCGGATCCCCGAGGACTTCCGGTCATCCATCTCGACGGTGCTCATCGGTGACGATGCCAGCTCCGACAGCACCCACCTCGTGGCGGTGGGGTACCAGCAGATCGCTCCCGAGCTCCCGATCGTCGCCGTCCGCCACCCCGAGAACCTGGGCTACGGAGGCAACCAGAAGTGGGGCTACCGCTGGGCCATCGAGCACGACCTGGACGTGGTGGTGCTCCTGCACGGTGACGGTCAGTACGCGCCGGAGATGCTCCCGGACATGGTCGCCCCCATCGTCGACGGCGAGGCCGACGCCGTGTTCGGCTCACGGATGCTCGACGACGGCGCGGCCCGCCGTGGCGGCATGCCGCTGTACAAGTACGTCGGGAACCGGATCCTCACCACCGTCCAGAACGCGGCGGCCGGCGTCGAGCTGTCGGAGTGGCACTCGGGGTACCGCGCCTACGCCGTCCGGGCGCTCGCGGAGGTGCCGTTCGAGTCGAACAGCGACGACTTCGACTTCGACACCGAGATCATCATCCAGATGATCGAGGGTGGGAAGCGGATCCTCGAGATCCCGATCCCGACGTACTACGGCGATGAGATCTGCCACGTGAACGGCCTGTCGTACGCCCGCGACGTCACGGTGGACACCCTCCGCTACCGGGCGCACAAGATGGGATTCGGCACCGGTGAGCTGGCCTTCGCGAGCAGCGGTTACGAACACAAGGAGGACGACGACTCCTCGCACGTGCGGTTGGTCGAGTGGGCCTCGACGTTCCCCCCCGGCCGGGTGCTCGACCTGGGCTGCGGCGACGGAGCGCTGGCCGAGCGGCTCCGGGCGATGGGCCACGAGGTGACCGGCGTCGACCTCCAGCCGTGGGGGGAGGTGAAGGAGCGAGTGGACCGCTTCGTCCAGGCCGACCTCGACCAAGGTCTCCCGAGCGGTCTCGAGGGTCCGTTCGACCTGGTGCTGGCGGCCGACGTCCTCGAGCACGTGCGCCGCCCGGCCGAGCTGCTCGAGGAGCTCGGCCGACTGGTCCCGCCGACGGGACACGTGATCGTGAGCGTCCCCAACTTCGGCCACTGGTACCCGCGACTGCGGGTGCTGCTCGGGCGGTTCGACTACGACCGCCGGGGCATCCTCGACCAGGACCACGTCCGGTTCTTCACCCGTCGCAGCGTCGAGCGGCTCCTCCAGGGAGCGGGACTGCGGATCGAACGTCGGGACAGCACGGGGCTGCCCGTCGAGGTGGTGGATCGGGGTGGTCCGGCCGCGGGTGGGGGTCGGCTCCGCCGGCTCGTCGCCGCCGCCGACCGCCTGGTGCGGACGCTCCGACCGGAGCTCTTCGCCTACCAGTTCCTCTACGACCTCCGCCCGGCGCCGCAGCGGTCGCGGAGGACTCGGTGAGTGGCACTCGGACCGGAGACACTCCCAGGGGATCCGCTCCCCGCCGCTGAGCCCTCCCTCGGGCCCGGTCCGGAGTCCCCAGCCGACGGTGATGTCACCGCGGCACGACTCCCGGGGCGCCGGGACCTGCTGGTCGTGGGTGCCGTCGCCGTCGGTGCCCGCATGCTCGCGGCGCTGTGGCTCACCGAATCCCCCCGGGGTCTCGCCGATCCGTTCCTCTACCAGTTCTTCGGTCAGGGGATCGCCGCCGGCTACGGCTACATCTCGATCCTCGGCCAGCCGACGGCCTACTACCCGCCGGGTTACCCGTACCTGCTCGGTGTGCTCCAGTGGCCGCTCGACCGGTTGGGGGAGCCCGGGGCCCTCCCGGTCGTGGTCGCCGTGGTGCAGGCACTGCTCGGCGGCCTCACCGCAGCGGCGGTCACGGTCGCAGGTGGCCGGCTCGCACTGTCGGTCCGTCGACACCTCGACCCGAGGGTGGTCGGCGTGGTCGCAGGGCTGCTCGTCGCGACCTGGCCCAATCTGGTCGTCTACTCGACCGTGCTGCTCTCCGAGACGCTGTTCGTCACCCTCGTCGCCGTGCTCCTCGCGTCGCTGCTCGTCCTCGACCGCGACGTCCGCTGGGGCGTCCCGCTCGCGGTCGCAGCGCTGGCGCTCGGCCTCGCCACCCTGGTTCGGCCGCAGGCACTGCTCTACCTCCCGGCGGTGGTCGTCGCGTGGGCGGTCGCCCGGCTCCCCCGGCGTGCCGTGGTCCTCGGGACGGTGGTGCTGGTCGGCGGAGCCGTCCTGGTGGTGGCACCGTGGACCCTGCGCAACGCGATCGTGATGGGTGCACCCGTGCCCGTCTCGACGAACCTCGGTGACAACCTCTGCATCGGCTTCCAGGAGGGTGCGCTCGGCGGCTTCTCCATGAACGACGCCTGCGGGACCGGGAGCACCTACGCCGACGGCCCTGCCGTGGAGGTCGAGCGCAACTCCGAGCTGCGGCGTCGGGCGGTGGAGTGGATCGCCGCCAACCCGGGGGACCTCCCGGCGCTGTCGCTGCGCAAGCTCCGGATCACCTTCGGCAGCGACTGGGACGCTGTCCGTGCGGCGGAGTCCTACGGGGCCGATCCGCAACTGGGGGAGGGACGGCGTCGGGTCGTCCACACCGTGTTCGACGTCGTGTGGTGGGGGATCGTCGGAGCTGCCGCGGTGGGCCTCGCCCTGTCGTTCGGCCGTCGCTCCCGGGCCACGGTGGGGGTGCTGCTCGTGGTGCTCACAGCACTCGCCGGCGCAGTGGTGCCCGTCCTGTTCTTCGGTGACCCGCGGTTCAAGATGGGCGTGGCGCCGTCGCTCGTGCTCCTCGCCGGGGTGGGCATCACGTGGATGCTCGCCCGGTCGCGGTCCCGTGGACGGGAGCCGGTGTCGTGAGGTGGGACGTCATCGACCGCAGTGCGCACCCGGCCGTCACGTCAGCGCCGTCGAACGTGCCCCTCGACGGGTCGGCCGCTGCCCACCCCCGCCGACGCCGGGCACTCGACGGTCTGCGGTGCCTGGCCGTCGTGTCCGTCGTCGTCTACCACGCCGAGGAGCAGTACCTCCCGGGTGGGTTCGTCGGGGTCGACCTGTTCTTCGCGCTCTCGGGATACCTGATCACGGCGCTCCTGCTCGCCGAGCACGAGCGCACCGGCGTCGTGTCGCTGGGTGCGTTCTGGCTGCGGCGGGTCCGACGCCTCTGGCCGCTCGCCTGGCTGACGCTCGCCGGTGTGGCGGTGCTCGGGTTGTTCGGGGTGTGGGGAGCCGACCGGGAGCGGCTGCTACCGGCCGAAACCCTGGCGGCGGTCGCGAACGTCTCCAACTGGTGGCAGATGGCCAACGGCGGCTACCTCACGGTCGGCGTCGCCCCGTCGCCGCTCCGGCACTTCTGGTCGCTCGCCGTGGAGGAACAGTTCTACCTGATCTGGCCCATCCTCCTGGTGGGCCTGGTCGCCGTGGGTCGTCGCCTCGGCGGATCCGATCGAGTCGGTGGGCCCGGTCGGGATCGGGGCACGGCGGTCCTCGCAGCCGGGATCGGTGCGCTGTTCGTGGCCTCGGCCGGGTCGGCGTACCTGGCATCGCCGACGGTGGCCTACCTCGGGACACACACGCGTGCGGTGGCACTGCTCGCCGGTGCCGGCCTGGCGGTGGCGCTCCGTCGCACGCCACTCGGCGGGCCGGCATCGAGCGGGGCCAGGCGCCTCGTCCTGTCCGCCGGAATCCTCGGTGCCGCCGTCCTGGTCGTCGCGTCGTTCGTGGCCAGTCCGGAGTGGCCGCTGCTCCACCGGGGCGGGTTCAGCGTCGTGGCACTGGCGGCGACGGGCGTGGTCGCGGCAGCCCTCGTCCCCGGGTGGCCCCGTCGGCTGCTCGCGATCGCGCCGTTGGTGTGGGTCGGACGGCGGAGCTACGCCGTGTACCTGGTGCACTGGCCACTGGTGGTGGCCATGGGTCCCGAGGTCCCCGGGTGGGTCGTCGTCGCCGTCGTGCTCCCGACCTCGGTCGCCATCGCTGCGGTGCTCCACCGTGTGGTCGAGCTCCCGGTCCAGGTGCGCCGGTTCGCTCCCGGCCGACTCCTCGCCTCCGGACTGGTGGTGCTCGCGATCACGGCGGGGGCGCTCTGGTGGGCCCGGCCGACCTCGCCCACGGCGGGGGAGCAGGTCGCAGCGACGTTGGAGCGGGTGCCCGACCCCGAACCGGCCACGCCGCCACCGGTGGACTCCCCGTCGACCACCGTCCCGTGCATCCCGGCGGATGCACCGGCCCGACTCTTCACCGGTGGGACCGAGCAGTTCGACGAGTCCACCGTGCAGGCGGTCGCCGATCCGGCATCGGGGTGCGCCGAGCAGACCCGGGTGCTGGTCCTGGGGGACTCGCTCGGTCGGGGTGCGTCGAACGGTCTGGTCGCACTGGGGGATCCGAGCGTGCTGGTCTGGGACCGGACGAGCCTCGGGTGTTCGTTCGGCGCCACGTCCGCCACCTCCGAGGCGTGTCCGGACTGGCGTCAGGCGTGGCCGATCTCCCTGCTGGGGATCCAGCCCGACGTCGTGCTCGTGTTCTCCCGGGTGCTCGAGGACCTCCCGGGCGGCGCGGACGCGCCGTTCCTCACCCCGGAGGCCGATGCCGAACGCACCGCGGTGTTCGCCGAGGCCGCCGAGGTCCTCGGAGCCACCGGCGCCCAGGTCCGTTTCGTCTCCGCGGCCGTGCCGGGGGAGCCGAACGGCAGGTTCTACTGCGACGGCCGGGTGGCGGGGACTCCGTGTGACCGTGCCTGGGTCGATGCGTGGAACCGCTCCCTCGCAGCCGGAGCCGCTGCCGGTGGGGCGGGGGTGATCGACGCTGCCGGGTGGACGGCGGCTCGGTCCGCGACGGACGCGATCGACCGGCCCGACGGGCTCCACTACTCCGGCGGAGCGCTCTTCGAGCACGCGACGTGGTTGCTCGGGGAGATCGAACGCTCGGCGGGGCGCGCCTGATGGTCGTGCAGCCCCGTTGGGACCGACGCGACGTCCTCGCCCTGGCCGTGGTGCTCGGAGCCCTGCTCCTCCCCGTGCTCGGGTTGATGCGGTACCAGGGTCCGCCCATGGAGGAGGGCTTCATGCTCGTGTTCCCCGAGCAGATCCTCCAGGGCCGACTGCCGCATCGTGACTTCCTCCACCTCTACGGGCCGGGTTCGATCTACGTGCTCGCTGCGGTCTACCGGATCCTCGGTGCGGACATCACCGTCGAGCGGATGGTCGGCCTCCTCCAGCACGCGGTGGTCGCGGTGTCGATGTACGCGCTGCTGCGTCCGTGGGGCCGACGGGTCGCGACCCCCGCCGCGGTGGTCGCCGTCCTGATCCTGCTCCTGCCGATGGGTCTGGTCGCGATGGCGTGGAACGGGGCCCTGGCGTTCGCCACGGCAGGGCTGGCGGTCGGGGCTGCTGCGGTCCGGCGGAGCCTCCCCGCCGACCGGAGCGCTGCGACGTCGGCCGCGGGTGTCGACGTCGACCCGTCCGTCGCGGAGACCCCCGGTACGGATCGGACCGCCGGCCGACTGCTGGCCCTCTCCGGGGTCTGCGCCGGGGCGGCACTGCTGTACCGACCCGACCTGGTCCTGGCGGTCGGTGTGGGGGTGGCCCTGCTCGCAGCGCCGCTGTCGTGGGCCCGTCGCCGCCCGCTGCTCCTCGGCGCCGGCATCACGCTCGCGCTCTACGTGCCGCACGTCCTGCTCAGCGGCATCGGTGCGTCGTTCCAGGGGATGTTCCTCGAGCCGGTCCTCGAGCTCCGGCCCGGCCGGGCACTCCCGGTGCCGCCGTCGTGGGGCGAGATCGACGGCTTCCTCCAGAAGGCCGGAGCCCTCCGTACCACCGGGTGGCCGTTCCCCATGCCGGCGCTCTCGCAACAGATCGTCCTGTGGTTCTGGTTGGTCCCCGCCTCGATCCTGCTCGTCGTCGCCGTCGCGTGGATGCTGTGGCGACGGGAGCCCACCTCGGATCGGGCGCGCAGTTTCGTCCCGGCTGCCGGCTTCTCGGCCCTGCTCATCACCCAGGCGCTCCAGCGGCCCGACACCACCCACCTGGCGTGGGTCACGTGCATCTCGTTCCCCCTGGCGATGGCGGCCGTCGCGTACCTGGTCGAGCGCCGGTCGGCGGCTCGACCGTGGCTGCCTCCCGTCATCGCATCGGCGGTGGCGGCGCTGGTCCTGCTGGTGGTGGTCCCGTTCTACCCGGTGCGGACCTACCTGGACGCCGTGGGGCAGACCTTCGGTCGGAACCAGTTCGGCGCCCCGATCACCAACGGCGACCGCACCTTCTACTTCGGGAGTCCCGAGGGCGCAGCGGACGCCCAGGCCGTGGTGGACGGACTCGCGGCGAGGGCCCGCCCGGGGGACCGGCTGATCGCCGGGCCCGGTGATCTCTCCCGGACCAACTACAGCGACGCGTACTTCTACCACCTGTTCCCGGACCTCGTCCCGGGCACCCGGTACATCGAGATGGATCCGGGTCTGGCCGACGCGGAGGGCTCCGGGTTGGCCGAGGAGGTTGCGGCCGCCGACTGGCTGATCCTCACCGATGCCGCGAACACCTGGACCGAGCCCAACACCTCGGCCGGCGCACGCAGCGACGCGCCGAACCAGGTCGTGCGGGAGCAGTTCTGTGAGGTCGTGGTCACGCCGACGGTCCGCCTGCTCGGACGCTGCGGTCCCGGAGCCTGACAGCGCCGCCGCCCCCTCCGCCGCCCCCTCCGGTGCCCGGATCGGTGCCCCCGTCGGGGTACCGACCCCCCGCTACACTCCTCCGGTGCGGTCGATCGTCGTCGTGCCCACGTACTGTGAGGCAGAGAACATCGCCGGTCTGCTGCGTGCCATCCGGGCCGCTGCACCGGCCACCGACGTCCTGGTGGTCGACGACGACAGCCCCGATGGCACCGGCCGGATCGCCGAGGAGGTCGGTGCCGAGGTCGGCGGAGTCCGCGTCCTGCACCGGGTCCGCAAGGAGGGCCTGGGGGCTGCCTACCGGCACGGCTTCCGCGTCGCACTCGACGACGGCTACGACGTCGTGGCGCAGATGGACGCCGACCTGTCCCACGAACCTGCGGTCCTGCCCCAGCTCCTCGACGCGCTCGTCGGCGGTGCCGAGGTGGCGGTCGGGTCCCGGTACGTGCCCGGTGGATCGATCCCGAACTGGACACGGTTCCGTCGAGGGCTCTCCCGCTGGGGGAACGGTTACGCCCGGTGGATGCTCCGGCTCACCGTGCGCGACGCCACGAGCGCGTTCCGGGCGTACCGTTCCGAGGTGCTGGAGCGGATCGACATCGACGGGACCCGGGCGAACGGCTACCTGTTCCAGATCGAGACCGCCTACCGGTTGTCCGCGGCCGGGGTCCGTGTCCAGGAGGTACCGATCACCTTCGTCGACCGGGTCGCCGGCCAGTCCAAGATGGCGGTCGTCCGCACCATGGTCGAGACGGAACTCCGGGTGACCTGGTGGGGGCTCTCGCTCCGGGCGCCACGCCTGAGTTCGGCCTTCCGTCGGACCCCGGGTGGGCGGTACCTCGCCGACCGTGTCGCGCCCATGCCCCTGCCGCAGGGGCCCGGAGCAGGCGGCCGGGGCCGGGATCCGGAGCACTGAGGTGTCCACGCCGGTCAGGGTCGACACCGATCCGGCCACCCGCCGGGTCGTTCGCCGCCGGCAGGGCTCACCGGAACTGGGCTACGAGCCTCCGCTCGACGGCCTCAGGGCCGTCGCTGTGCTCGTCGTGTGCCTCTACCACGCTCGGTTCGAGTGGATTCCCGGGGGCTTCCTCGGAGTCTCGACGTTCTTCACCCTCTCGGGTTTCCTGATCACGTCGCTCCTGCTCGCCGAGTGGCGCCGATCCGGGGGAGTCGACCTGCGGAGGTTCGCGACCCGGCGCTTCCGGCGGCTCCTGCCTGCGGCATGGACGACACTCGGGCTGGTGCTCGTGATGGCGGTACTGGGGGTCTGGGACGCCGAACAGCTCCGGTCGCTCCGCGGCGACGTCCCGGCGGCGCTGCTCGAGGTCAGCAACTGGTGGTTCATCGTCCAGGACCGCTCCTACGGTGCTCTGTTCCGGGCACCGTCGCCGACCGAGCACTTCTGGTCGCTGGCGATCGAGCAGCAGTTCTACCTCCTCTACCCGTTGCTCATCGTGGGCGTGGTGGCGCTGGCTCGGCGGCGCAGGGGTTCCGGTCCGCTCAGCACCCTGGCCGTGGTCCTCGTGTTGCTGACGGTGGCATCGGCACTCCTCAACTGGCACTTCGCCGCCGAGTCGGTGCCCCGGGCGTACTTCGGGACCGACACACGCCTGGCCGAGCTCACGATCGGAGGCCTGCTGGCGACGGTCGGTCTCCGGCGGCTCCGGCCCGGAACCCACCGAGCGGCGTCACGGTTGGCGGTCCTCGCGCTCCCGGCGCTGGTCGTGACCGGGGTGCTGTGGCACACCGCAACGGTCACGAGCGGCTGGTTGTACCCGTTCGGACTGCTGCTCACGAGCGCCTGCACTGTCGGACTCATCGTCGCTGCGCTGCAGCCGGGACCCTGGAGGTCGGCGCTCAGTTGGGCGCCGGTGGTCGCGCTCGGACGCATCAGCTACGGGGTCTACCTGTTGCACTGGCCGGTCTTCCTCTGGCTCACGCCGGTGCGGACCGGGTTGGCGCCCTGGCCGCTGTTCGGGCTGCGGATGGCCGTGACCATCACCGCCGCCGTGCTCCTCCACCACCTGGTCGAGCGGCCGGTCCGGGACGGGACCGGCTCGATCCCGCGGTACGCCGCTCGGGCGGCGCTCCCTGCGGCGGCCGTGCTCGTCGTCGCTGCCCTCATGGTCTCGGCGGGCGCACCAGCGCCCTCCGCCGTCGCCTCGGGTACCTCGACCACCCTGCCGGTGGCGCCCGCCCCGCTGCGCACGACGGTGATCGGGGACGCGTCGGCGGCGGCGTGGGGTCCGGCGGCGGCCGGCACCGACCAGGAGCCGCTGGAGGTGCGCTCCGCGGCCGATCCCGGATGCGGGCTGGTCTCCGTGGGGTTCGTCGCGATGCCCGACGGGTCTGCGGAGCGGAACTCCGATCGGTGCGGGGCGGCCCAGGAGTCGTGGCTGGCCGAGGTCACGAACGACCGACCGGAACTCGTCGTGGTGAGTGGGGGTCTCCGTGACGTCGCCGATCGTCGGACCGAGCCCGACCAGCCGTGGCGCTCGCTGGGGGACCCGGCGCTCGACGAACTCCTGGCGCTCGAGCTGCGTGACTTCTTCGGTGAGCTCGCCGCGACCGGCGTGCCGGTCGTCGTGGCGACCCTGCCGCCAATGGACAACCGCACGCTCCCCCCACCCCCGCCGCCGGCGCGTGGCCTCCCGGCGGGGGAGCTGGAGCGGGCGCTCTACGTGCTGTCGAGCACCGAAGCGGTCCAGGACGGCCCGGGACCCGGGTTCCCCGAGAACGATCCGGCCCGGATCGACCGCTGGAACCAGCTCCTCATCGAGGCGGCAGCTGCGACCGGGCTCCCGGTGCTCGACGTCGCAGGGGCGGTCGCGGCCTGGCCGGGCGGACCGTTCGACCCCGAGCGGCGTGCCCCCGACGGGGTGGGGTACACCGAGCTCGGGTTGCGCGACCTGTCGGCGACCCTCGCTCCGGCGATGCGCTCGGCCCGGCCTCCGGTTCCCGCTCCGGACCAGCTCGGGGCCGTGTCGGCGACGCTGCCGCTGCCCGCCGCTCCAGCGGTCACACCGAGGCGCTCCGTCGCACCGGGGTCGCCCGTCCCCGTGCTGGTCGTCGGTGACTCGGTCGCGCTCGACCTCGGCGTGGGACTGCGTGACGCCGATGTCGCCGGCACCGACCTGGCGGTTTCGATCGGGGCCCAGTTGGGCTGTCCCGTTGCGCGTGGGGGCGAGTACCGGTTCATGCGGGACATCGTCCGCTTCGCCGACCGGTGCGACTGGGCCGTGTTGTTCCCCGAGCTGCTCGACTCCTACGACCCGGCGGTCGTGGTGCTCGGCACGGGCATCTGGGACGTGGTCGACCGTCGGCTCCCCGGTGACGACAGGATCCGGTCCATCGGCGAGCCGGTGTCGGACCGGTACTTCCTCACCGAGCTCCTCTCGGCCATCGATCTGCTCGGATCACGCGGGGCGAGGGTGGTGCTGGTGACCTACCCGCTCATCGAGTCCGGCCGCGGCCAGGGATTCACCGGCCTGCCCGAGTCCGACCCGGCGCGCATGGCCCGACTGAACGAGCTCATCGTGGAGGCAGCGGCACTCCGGCCCGGTGTCGCTTCGGTCGTCGACTTCGGCGGGTGGATGGCGACCCAGGCGGGAGGTGGGCTGGATCCGTCGATCCGCAGCGACGGGGTCCACCTGACCGAGGAGTTCACCGGCGTCGCCGGCCGCTGGCTCGCCCCGCAGGTGGACGGGGTGGCGCGGGGCTGACCGTGCGCTCCGGTGAGCGCGCCCGTACGTTCAGGACGACGGCACGACGGGAGCGCCGCGACCCGTGCCCTCACCGTCCCCGCCGGAGCCGACCCAGTCCGCTGCGACCGAGGGACGGTTGGCGTCCACCTCGTGGTAGTCGGCCTCGACGTTGACCGACCACACGTCGTGGGTTGATCCCGTCACGATGTTCTCGACGCTCAGCATGGCGGTGAGCATCGAGTGGTCCTGGTTGTTGTACTTGTGCATGCCGTTCCGTCCCACCGGATGGACGTTCGGCACGTGTTCGGCGAGCCAGTCCCGGAGCACGGCGACCTTGGCCTGGTACCCCTCGTCGTAGACCGGGTAGGCCCGGGGCATCCGGACCACGTAGCCGGACTCCACCGCCCCGGCGGGCGCCAGGCCGAGCAGTTCGAGCTCCTGCGTGGCCAGGTCGACCAGGTCGGCATCGTCCTTGCTCCACATGCCGTCGCCCTCGAACACGAAGTACTCGAGACCGAGGCAGGTCCGTCCGTCCTTGACCAGGTACGGCGACCACGAGCCGAAGTTCTGGATCCGGCCGACGGCGACGTCGGGGGAGTGGATGTAGATCCAGTTGTCGGGGAACCCGTCCGCCTCCGGGACCACCAGCGCGACGGTCAGGAAGTCCCGGAACCCGAGACCCGAGGCGGCCTCGAGGACCTCGGGTGGCGCCGGCGGCTCCATCGACTGGACCAGGTAGGGGAGCGGCATCGTGGACACCACGTGGTCGGCGGGGTACCGCGTCTCGTCGCCGTCGCCGTCGACGGCGACCACGGCGGTCGCTCCGGACGCACCCCGTTCGACCCGGCGGACACGCTGGTCGAACACGACCTCGCATCCGGCGGCCTCGACGAGCTCGGCGCACCGCTCCCACATCATGCCCGGCCCGTACTTCGGGTACTGGAACTCCTCGATCAGGCTGGTCACCTGCTTGGCCCGGTCGGCGCGGCGGCCGACGAGCCGCGACCGGATGGGTTCCCAGACCGCGTGCCACAGGGACATGCCCTTGATGCGCTGCGCGCCGAAGTCGGCGGAGAGGTTGGCCGGATCCACGCCCCACACCTTGATGTTGTAGGTGCGGAAGAAGTGCTCGTAGAGCCGGCGCCCGTAGTCGGCGACGACGTACCCCTCGAGGGTGCTCTGATCCTGCGGTGGCCGCACCTTGGCCCAGAGGTAGGACAGGACACACCGCACCGCCTCCACGAACCCCAGGTTCCGCAGGGCGTTGAGCGGCTTGATCGGGTAGTCGTAGTACTTGCCCTGGTAGTAGATGCGGCTCATCCGGGGCCGGAGCAGGAACTCGTCGTCGTCGAGGATCTCGTGCCAGAGGGCCTCGACCGGCTGCACCTTGGTGAAGAACCGGTGTCCGCCGATGTCGAAGCGCCAGCCGTCACGCTCGGCGGTCTGGGAGATGCCGCCGACGACGTCGGTCGCCTCGAGGATGGTGCTGGTGACCCCCGCCTTGGTGAGCTGGTAGGCGGCGGTGAGGCCCGCAGGGCCTGCGCCGACCACCACGACGCGGGGAGGCGCCGTCTGGTCGGCTCGGTGGGAGCGGTTGGTGTCGTCGGCCATGGTCGGTGCCCTGAGGCACCCAGAAACTACTCCGTCCCCCTCCCGGGGACGGGCACCCGCTCCTCAGGCCTCGCGCCGGCGGATCACCAGGATCTCGTCGGTCCGGAAGCTCGCCACCCGGACGGCCCAGCAGTCGATCCCCCGGCGCCCCCGTGTCCGGAAGAACGTGGTCATGCGCTGTTCCTGTTGGTAGGCGTCGGCCCCCTCGACCCGCTCACGGGTCCCGTCACGCAACCGGACCTCGTACTCCGGGGTGATGGGACTCCGTTCGGTGCCGGCAGTTCCGATCGGCTCCTCGATGATCCGCACGTCGTGACCTCCGCTCCTCGTCGCTGCCCTCGACGCTACGCCGACCCGGTTGTGGACCGGTAGGGGGGTCTGGGTGTGGACACCCGCCCTGCGGGCTGTGGAGTTCCGGTGGACCGACGGTGTCCACACACCGGTCCTCCCGACGTGGGAGCATGTGGTCGTGGAGCAACTCGAGTCGTTCACGTACGAGTGTCCGCGGTGCAGCAGGTCGACGACCTCCGTCCACTACGGACCGTGCGACGAGTGCGCGGCGGAACTGCGCGTGACGGTCGCCGGCGCCGCCCGCGCCGTCGACGGGCCGGCCTACGAACCGAAGCTGAACGTCACCCCGAACGCCGTCGCGCTCAAGGAGTGAGCCCGCGGCGCTGCGCCGGGTCGGGCATCGTCGAGCCGGTGGCGACCTCCCGTGCCCAGCGGTAGTCGGCCTTCCCCGAGGGCGAGCGGACCACGTGGCCGACGCGGAGCACCACCTTGGGCAGCTTGTACCGGGCGACGGTCTCGCCGGCCCTGGCGAGGAGCTGTCCGTCGCTGACCTCGTGGCCGTCCCGCAGCTCGACGACGGCGACCACCTCCTCGCCCCACCGGTCGGACGGCCGACCACAGACCACGACGTCGGCGACGGCGGGATGGCGTCGGATCGCCTGCTCGACCTCCTCGACGAAGACCTTCTCGCCACCGGTGTTCACGCACACCGAGTCCCGCCCGAGCAGCCGGACGCTCCCGTCGGCGAGCCACTGTGCCCGGTCGCCGGGCACGGCGTAGCGCACGCCCGCGAGGACAGGGAACGTCGACGCCGTCCGATCAGGGTCCCCCAGGTAGCCGAGCGGCACCCGCCCCGATCGGGCCAGCCACCCCACCTCGTCCTCCCCGGGCGCCAGCACACGCCTGCGCTGAGCGTCCAGGACGACGGCGCCCTCGGACGGCGTGAAGGGTGCGCCGGCGTCGGTGGGGTCCGACACCCTGGCGACACCCTGTCGTCCGGACTCGGTGGAGCCGAGCACGTCGACCACGGTGACACCGGGCAGGACCTCGAGCAGCGCCGCGCGGGTGTCGGGGGAGAGCACCGCCCCGCCCGAGAGCACGTGGCGAAGGGTCGGTAGGGCGCTCGGGTGAGCCCGGAGCTCGTCGACGAGGGGCCTGGCCATCGGGTCGCCGACGAGCAGCAGCGAGTCGACCCGCTGGTCGCGGACGGTCTGCACCAGGTCTGCCGGATCCACCGTGTGGGCCGAGCCCTGGATGACCACGGTGCCCCCGTCGAACCAGCACGAGATGGCGTTCCAGTGGGCGGCGCCGTGCATGAACGGCGGCGCCGGGAGGCAGCGCAACCGGTTGCCGGCCGTGGCGACGACCTCGTCGACGCTGGTGAACTCACGCCGCTCGGGGTGGCGGACCCCGAGCGCACCCACCAGGAAGTCGGCCTGACGCCAGGTCGCGCCCTTGGGCAGACCCGTGGTGCCACCCGTGTAGCAGATGTACAGGTCGTCGCCCGTCCAGGAACGGACGACATCGTCGGGCAGCGTCGGGTCGGCGTCGGCGAGCGCCGTCTCGTACTCGGATGCGCCCCGGAGGAGGGGCGCGGCCGAGCCGTCCTCGATCCACAGCAGGAGTCGCGGGGCGGCGGAGGCCTGCTCGAGCGCAGCCGCCAGGGTCGGTCCGAACCGGCGCTCGAAGACCACGGCAGCGGCGCGACTGTCGCGGAGGATGTGCCCCAACTCGTCGGCGACGTACCGGTAGTTGACGTTCACCGGAACGGCCCGGGCCTTCCACGCCCCGACCATGGCCTCGAGGTACTCGGGACGGTTGTGGAGGTAGAGCGCCACGTGGTCGTGCACCGACTCCCACCGCGGGACCTCGCCGAAGGCTCCGTGGGCTCGCACGTCGTGGGCGAGGAGCACGTTGGCGAATCGACGAGTGCGCTCACCGAACCCCGAGCGGGTCCACTCGCGGTCCCGGTGGACCACCATGGGGTGGTCGGGCCGGTCGGACTCGAAGGCCTCGAGCACCGGCGGGATGCTCAGCTCCACGGCCACACCGTCCGCGTCGTTCAGTGCACGCCGGGGGCCGCCACCGGGGTGACGAGTGGCGCGTGGCAGGCCACGTAGTGGCCGTCTCCGACGCGCTGCATCTGGGGTTCGACCTGGGCGCACACGTCGTGCGCCCGCGGGCACCGCGTGCGGAACCGACACCCCGATGGCGGATCCAGCGGGGAGGGGAGCTCCCCGCCGAGGTGCCCGGTGGCTCCCGGGTCGGCCGCCGGATCAGGGATCGGGATGGCGGCGAGCAGCGCTGCGGTGTACGGGTGCGCCGGCTGGCGGTACATGACGTCGGGCGGACCGATCTCGCACATCTTGCCGAGGTACATCACCGCGACACGGTCCGAGACGTTCTTCACGACGGCGAGGTCGTGGGCGACGAACACGAGCGTCAGACGGTACCGCTGCTTCATGTCCTCGAGCAGGTTGAGGATCTGCGCCTGCACCGACACGTCGAGCGCCGACACGGGTTCGTCGCAGATGATCAGGCGGGGGTCGGTGATGACGGCCCGGGCGATCGAGATGCGCTGGCACTGGCCACCCGAGAACTCGAACGGCTTGCGGCTCGCCGCTGCATCTGGGTCGATGCCGACGGT
The DNA here is from genome assembly GCA_903852755.1 of uncultured Actinomycetes bacterium. Lineage (GTDB taxonomy): Bacteria > Actinomycetota > Acidimicrobiia > Acidimicrobiales > Microtrichaceae > SXMI01. The sequence continues at coordinate 34,430 of CAINRS010000140.1, forward strand.
CGACAGGACGTCGAGGACCTTGCGGCGTCGCTCGTCCGGGGTGCCGAGCTTCCAGACGTTCAGCGGCTCGGACACGATGTCGGTCACGACCCGGCGAGGGTTCAGCGACGAGATCGGATCCTGGAAGATCATCTGGAACCCCGGTCGCGACCGCCGCAGCGACTCGCCCGAGAGCTCCGTCAACTCCACGCCGTCGAGGCGGACCGACCCGCGGGTCGGACGCGGGAGCTGCATGATCGCCTTGCCGGTGGTCGACTTGCCGCATCCGGACTCGCCGACGAGGCCGAGCGTCTCGCCCTCGGCGACGTCGAAGGAGATGTTCGACACGGCCGACACGACGCCCTTGCGTCCGGCCTTGAACTCGACGACCAGGTTCTCGACCCGCAGGAGGACGTCCTCGGGGGCGCGGAGGTGCGCGGTGCCGCTGCCGGCCATCAGGTCGCTCCCGGAGGTCGCGGGCGGAAGGGTGGTGGGGTCGGCGGGGCCGGCGGCGGAGCGACCGGTGGCGCGGGTGGAGCCGGTGCCTGCACCGGTGGGGTCGGTGGGAGCGGCGGCGGAGCGGGTGTGCCCTGGGGCGCTCCGGGAGCCACCGGTGGCTGGCCGACGGGCGGCGACAGGGGGGTGACCGGGGGACTCGGCGGAGCGGCCTCGGATGCGAGCCGCGCCTTCACGGCGAGCGTCTCGGGGGAGCCCACCGGGTAGAAGCAGGCGAAGTAGTGCCCCGGGGTGGCGGCCTCCTGCAGGGGTGGCCGCTCGACGAGGCACCGCTCCTGGACGTAGGGGCACCGCGGGCTGAAGGCGCAGCCCGCCGGCGGGTTGACCAGGTCGGGTGGCCGGCCACCGATGGCGAGCAACCTGGTGTGGGACGGCTGGTCGAGCCGGGGGATGGCCGAGAGCAGCGCCTCGGTGTACGGCATCTGCATCTCGTTGAACAACACGGCGGTGGGAGCGGTCTCGACGATCCGGCCGGCGTACATGACGGCGATGTGGTCCGCACGTCCGGCCACGACCCCGAGGTCGTGGGTGACCAGGATGATCGCCATGTAGCGCTCTCGTTGCTGTTCGGCGAGCAGGTCGAGGATCTGCGCCTGGACGGTGACGTCGAGCGCCGTCGTCGGCTCGTCGGCGAGCAGCAGCTTGGGACCGCACGCCAGTGCGACGGCGATCACGACACGCTGCCGCATCCCACCGGACATCTCGTGGGGGTAGGCATCGAAGCGCTGCTCCGCCTCGGGGATGCGCACGGCACGGAGCAGGGCGACCGCCGTCGCCCGGGCCTCGGACTTGTCCATGCCCAGGTGGAACCGGAGCGACTCGGTGATCTGGTGTCCGACCTTCATCACGGGGTTGAGGGCGGTCATCGGGTCCTGGAACACCATGGCCATCTCGGTGCCCCACATCTCGCGGTAGCCCTCGCCGTCCAGCGCGGAGATGTCCCGGCCCTCGAATCGGACGGAGCCCGACCGCTCGGCGTTGGGGGCCAGCAGTCCCATGATCGACCTCGACAGCACGGACTTGCCGGAGCCGGACTCGCCCACGATGCCGAGCGTCTGCCCACGGCCGAGCGTCAGGGAGACGCCGTCGACCGAGCGGACCAGGCCCCGAGGGGTGCGGAACGAGGTCCGCAGGTCGACCACCTCGAGCAGCGGTCCGTCCCACGGCAACGGGCTCACCGGGGTCGGGACGGAGCTCACAGGACCGACTCCCGCACCTCGAAGCGCTTGGCCACCACGTCCGCGAGGTAGTTGAGGGCGAGCACCGTGATGAACAGGACGATGACCGTGATCATCACCATGTGCGGCGACCTGCGGAGCTGGTCCCGGTTCTCGGCGATGATGTTGCCCCACGAGGGGGTCGGCAGCTGGACGCCGACACCGAAGAGGCTCAGCCCGCCCTCGGCCACGATGGCGATGCCCACGCCGAGCAGCGCGATCGACATCATCGCCGGGACCACGTTGGGCAGGACCTCGCGGAACATCGTCCTCCAGCTCTTGGCACCCATGGCCCGGGAGGCGAGCACGAACTCCCGCTCCGACCACACGAGGGTGTTGGCCCTGGTGATGCGGCCGAGGATCGGGATGGACACCACACCGAGTCCCAGGATCACCACCATGATCCGCCGGGAGCTGCTGGTGTCGTCCCCCGAGGCGAGCACGGTCACGAGTGCGAGGGCGAGGACGAACTGGGGGATGGCGAGCAGGATGGTCATCGCCGGCGTGATGATCCCGTCGACCCGTCCCCGGAAGTACCCGGTCACCAGCCCGAGGAAGCCGCCGATCACCATGCCGAACGCGACGGCGCCGAAGCCGATGGCGAACGACGAGCGGGTGCCGTAGACGATCCGGCTGAGCATGTCCCGGCCGAGGGTGTCGGCACCGAGGAGCGACCCCTGGTTGCGCGAGACGTGGACCGCCAGCGTGGCCAGGAGCACGACGGCGGCGACCACGCCGAACACCACCCGGACCGCCCGGGTGCGCTCGCCGGTCTGGTCCCCGCGGCGCACCACCGACACCACGAGGAGGTACGCCACGCCGAGCACCGCCAGCGCGCCGAGTCCGAGCAGCCACTGGTTCACCACCGGACCCTGGCGGGCGAGGAGGGCCTCGGAGACCTCGGGGTCGGGGATCGGCAGGAAGGGGGCGATCAGGGCGAGCGCGGCGAGTCCGACGATCCAGCCGAGCGACAGCCACGCGGCGAGGCCGATCCCCCGGCGGCGGGCGTTCGGGTCGACGGGTTCGAGTTCCTCGGCGGTGATGGCGAGTGCGGTGACCTCGAGCGACGGATCGAGGTGCGTGACGCTGGTGTCGCGCCCGACGGGGTAGTGGTCGCTCATCGCCGGATCCTCGGGTCCAGGACGCTGTAGAGGATGTCGACCCCGAAGTTCACCAGCACGTAGAAGATGGCGATGATCGCGACCATGGACTGGAACGCCACCACCTGCCGGGTGGCGATCGCCTCGGCGATGAGGAAGCCCATCCCCGGGATCTGGAACACCACCTCGACGATGAGCGCCCCGCCGATGAGGGTCCCGACGTTCAGTCCGGCGACCGTCAGGAGCGTGAGCGACGACGGACGGAGGGCGTGGCGGAACAGGATCCGCTTGTTCCGGAGGCCCTTGGCCTTCGCCATGGTGATGAAGTCCTGCTGCAGGGTCGCGATCATGTCGCTGCGGAGCAGCCGCATGTAGACGGCGACCTGTCCGACGGCCAGGGTGACCACCGGCAGGAACACCGTCTGGAAGTGCTCGACCGGGTTCTCCTCGATCGGTGTGTAGCCGGTCGCCTTGAACCAACCCAGCTTGACCGCCAGGTAGTACTGCAGGACGAACCCGAGCGCGAACGTCGGGATGGCCAGCATCGCGAACGCCGAGGTGTTCGACAATCGGTCGAAGAACGAGTCCTTCCGGTACGCCGCGAACACGCCGACCGGAATCGCGATCAACAGCGCGATCACCTGGGCGTAGATCATGAGGACGAGCGACACCGGGAGCGCCTGCCAGACCCGTTCCGACACCGGCCGGGTGGAGCTCACCGCGTAGTAGTTCCCCATGTCCCCGGTCGCGAAGCCACCGAGCCAGGAGGTGTACCGGGCGATGAACGGCTGGTCGAGCTCGAGGTCCGCACGGACCGCCTCGCGTTGCTCGTCGCTCCCGAAGGGAACGAGGACCTCGACGGGGTCACCGGGGAGCAGTTCGAGGAGCAGGGACGCGAACAACGTCACCAGCACCACGGTGATCAGGAGTTGACCGAGTTTCCGGAGGGCGACCATGGGGGTTCGGGGCCCGGGCGGTCGGCCCGGGCCCCATCAACCTCAGTTCGTGACGTACAGGCCCAGGACCGGGTGGCCCGTCGCGAGACCCGGGAACGGCTCGCTGCCGTCGGGGTTGTTCGGTCCGTAGACACCGCTGACTCCCTTGGAGGCGATGTCCCACTGGGTCCAGTTCAGCCAGATGTTGTACGCCTCGGACCCGAAGCGCCGGTTGAGCTCCTCGTAGATGGCGGCAGCCTGCTCCTTGTCCGGCTCGGCCCGACCGGCGTCGAGCAGTCGGTCGATCTCGGGGTCGGAGAACTTGCCGAAGTTCACGGGGGAGCCGCTCTTCCACCAGTTGTACTGGCCGTCGGGGTTGCCACCGGGGTGGTTCCGCCAGCTGAGGGCCTGCCAGTCGCCACCGAGCGCGGTGTTGATCAGCGCCGCCTGCTCCACCTGCCGGAGGTTGACCTTGGCACCGAACTTCTCGGCCTGCTCCTTGATGAACTGGGCAGCCTTGACCACGCCGGGGTCGGGGGTCGACACGAGGGTGAACTCGAGCGGACCGCCGATCTCCTGGGCGCAGGTGTCGGCGAACTGCTGGGCCTTGGCGGGGTCGAACTCCGGGTAGCCGGCGTTCTCGAGGTACCCGATGTCACCCTTGCCGAACGGACCGGATGCCATGGTGAACAGGTCGAGGTTGATCACCTTGTTGTAGGCGTCACGATCGAGCGCGTAGGCGGCCGCGAGTCGGCAGTTCTTGTTGTTGAACGGCGGGATGGAGGCGTTGAGCATCCCGTAGGACACCTCTGCGAACTCATCGGATTCGACGAGTTCCACCTCGCCCGCATCACGCTGGTCGCGCAGTTCGATGATCTGCTCGGCACCCGAGGTGTGGATCATGTTGGCCTCACCCGAGTTGAGCGCGTTCAGGCGGGAGTTCGCCTCGGGGTACGGCTTGAACGTGATCTTGTCGAGGTAGGGGAGCTGGGTGCCGCTCGCGTCCTTCTGCCAGTAGTTCGGGTTCTTGACCGCCGTCAGGCTGTCGTTGACCTTCCACTCCTGGAGCTTGAACGGGCCGGTTCCGATCATGTTGCGGTCGCACGTCGCCGGATCGTCGAGCTGCGCCTGGGCCATCATCCCGACCCGGCCCGAGGAGAACAGGGTGCCGGGCAGCGACGGCCACGGGGACTTGGTGGTGATGAGGACCGTGGACGGGTCGACCACGCTCACGTCCTGGATCGGCTCGAACACGAACCGGAACAGCAGCGGCTGGCGAGCCGGGTAGGCGCCCCGGTAGGCGTCGATGTTGTTCTTGACCACCTGCGCGTCGAGCGGTGTCCCGTCGTGGAAGGTGATCCCCGGGCGGAGCTTCACGGTCCACTGCGTGAAGTCGGCGTTCGGGGTCAGGCTCTCGGCGAGGTAGCCGGAGAAGTTGCCCTCGCTGTCGGGGATCGTGAGGGTGTCGTAGATCGCCCGGGCGACCTGGATGCCGGAGATCGCCAACTGCGACTCGGCGAGGCAGTAGCCGCCGGAGCTCTCGGCCTCGAGGCCGTAGACCACCTCACCGCCGACGGTGGGCGTGTCACTGCCGCTGCTGCCGCCCGAGTCGTTACCTCCGCCCCCACTCGTGTCCGCACCACCGCCGCAGGCCGCAGCGATGAACGCCACGGCGGCGACGAGGCCGATGGCCACCTTCCGCATCCGGTGTCGGTCCTGGTGCACGAGTTCCCCCTGATGGTCGGTGACGTGATGGTCGGTGACGGACTTCACAGCGCGGAATCTACCCCACGGCCACCGGCTGTCAACGCAGGCGGGCCCTGATCGGCGGACCTCAGTCGACCGAGGACCACTCGCCCCGACGCTCGAGCACCGTCCGGAGCACCGTGGGCAGGTCGGTCATGATGCCGTCGACACCGAGGTCGAGGAGCCGGTGCATCTCGACGGGGTCGTCGATCGTCCACACGTGGACCTGCAGGTCACGGGCGTGGGCGCGCTCGACGAGCGACTCGGTGACGATCTCGACGCCGCGGTGTCGCACCGGTACCTGCAGGCACCGGTAGGAGGGAGCGGTGCTCGGGTTCCGGCCCCGCCCCAGTCGGGTTCGGGCGATCTCGCCGGCGATCTCCCGGGGCCCGGCGGAGGTGCACAGTTCACTGCCGGCGAGGGATCGGATCCTGCGCAGGCGGCTGTCGGAGAACCCGCCCACGCAGACGCGCCCGAGCGCTCCGTGGCGGCGCAGCGCCTGGACCAGCGCGACCGCAGCATCGTCGTGTTTCGCGTCGATGTTGAAGCGGGCGTCCGGGAACTCCTCGAGCAACTCGTCGAGGGTCGGGATGGGGTGGGTGCCGTGGATGCGCGCCGCAGCCACCTCGACGGCGGTGGTGGTCGAGATCCTGCCGGTGCGGTCGGTGACCCGGTCGAGCTCCTCGTCGTGGAAGGCGACCAGGGTGCCGTCGGCGGTCAGGTGCACGTCGGTCTCGAGGTAGCGGAACCCGAGACGCCAGGCCCCGCGGAACGCCTCGATGCTGTTCTCGGGCGCGACCTCCGTGCCGCCCCGGTGGGCGATGGCGAGGGGTCGGGAACCATCGAGGAAGGCCATGGAGGTCGCGCGGTCCGGTGGGGCTCCGCAACGGGGACGCTACCCGTCGCATCCGGGGTCGATCACGACGGGGGTACGTTTCGCCCGTGGGTCCCCGGGGTGACGCCGAGCGGTTCGCAGCGCTGTGGACGGCGGCCGAGCCCGACCTCGAGGCGCTCGTGTCGCTCGTCGGGACGGTGGGTCGTGACGCCCCGGACCCGGGCGCGCTCCTCGACGGCCTCGCCGAGCGCGTGTCCGGCTCGGTCGGGGACGGCGTGGACGGTGGGCGGGTCCTGGCGGTCCTGTTCGGTGGCGACGGTCTGCGCGGCGATCGGTCGACCTACGGCTCGCCGGACAACAGCCTCGTGGACCGCGTGCTCCTCCGTCGGCTCGGGATCCCGCTGTCGCTCTCGGTCGTGGCGGTGCTCGTCGGCCGACGGCTCGGTGTCCCCTTCGACGCCGTCGGGATGCCCCGCCACGTGCTCCTGCGCGATCCGGTGGCCGGCACGCTCCACGACGTGTTCGACGGGGCACGGATCCTGGACGCGACCGGCGCAGCGGAGCTGCTGGCCCGGATCGACCCCGGCACCCCGTGGCGGTCCGAGTTCCTCGAGTCGATGACGGCCCACGAGATCGTCGACCGGTGGTGCCGGAACCTCCGGGTCGCCCGCACCGCCGTGGGCGATGGTCCCGGCGTCGACCGGATCGTCGGACTCGAACTGTCCCGTCCGGATCCGCCGCCGGACGCAGTGGTCGTCGCGGTGGGCCGGGCAGCAGGTCGCGGTGCGTTCGCGGAGGCCGCATCGCTGCTGGAGCGTCACGCCCCGGCCGGTCCGGCCGGGGTCCCCTGGCGCGAACGGGCGCAGCAGTTCCGGGCCCGGCTCAACTAGCGGACGCGGCGCACCGTGGGGATCGCCGTAGGATCCGGCCGTGATCGACCGGGAGCTCAAGCGGACCCTCGGCCAGATGATGCACGGGGTCCAGGTCGTCGGTGCTGCGCACGACGGTGTGGTCCGTGCGTACTGCTCCCACTGGGTCGTGCAGGTCAGCTTCGACGAGCCGGTCGTCCTGGCGTCGGTGTCGCCCCGCCACGACACGTACCCGCTGATCCGCTCGAGCGGCCGGTTCACGGTCTCGATCCTCGCCGGCGACCAGGTCGACGCAGGCCAGTACTTCTCCTACCCGGGGCGGAAGTTCCACCACATCGCCGAGGAGTTCCTCGAACTCAACGAGGCCGGGCTGCCGGTGGTCGTCGACTCGATCGGATGGTTGCAGTGCGAGGTCGCCGAGGTGCGCGAGTCCTGGGAGGACGGCACGCCGTTCGACCACCACCTCGTCCTCGCCCGGGTGAGCGCCGTCGGCCCCGGACGTCTCCGGGAGCCGCCGCTCCTGTACTCCTCGCGTCTCGGCTGGCGTGTGGCGGGTGACCGGGCGAGGGAGCCGGGTCGCTCGATCCGGGACGAACTGCTCGAACGACTCACCGCGGCCGGGTTCGACGCCCCGGGGCCCGCAGCGGGTGAGGCAGTGGACTGAGGCGGTGAGGCAGAGGACTGAGGGGGTGTGCCCGGCGGGGGCCCGCCCGTTCGGTGGCGTGTCGCACCGGCGGCTCGGCCGGTGAGCGAGGGTCGGGGTAGCCTCACCACGAGCCGTCGACGCGGCGGACGCGACACTTCGGGAGCCACCATGTCCGACGAGACCCTGGTCAACGAGGCGCTCGACCGCCTCCTCGCGGAGCACGATCCAGCATCGATCGAGGAGCGCTCGTTCCTCGAGGCCCAGTACGACGCGGGCCTCGCCTGGGTGCACTTCCCGGAGGGCTGGGGCGGACTCGGGGTGACCCCGAAGCTGCAGAAGATCGTGATCGAGCGGATCGCGCGGGCCGGTGGTCCGATCGGCGGGGCACGCAACCCGATCGGGTACGGCATGTGCGCTCCGGCGGTGGTGACGCACGGGACCGACGAGCAGCGGGGCCTGCTCCGCTCGCTGTTCTCCAACGAGCACATCTGGTGCCAGCTGTTCTCCGAACCCGGCGCAGGATCCGACGTCGCATCGCTCGCGATGCGGGCCGACCGGGACGGGGACGAGTGGCTGATCAACGGCCAGAAGGTCTGGACGACCCTCGCCCACGTCTCCCGCTACGGACTGCTGATCGCCCGGACCAACCCCGACGTGCCGAAGCACCGGGGGATCACGGCGTTCATCGTCGACATGGAGGCCGACGGGGTGGAGGTCCGGCCGCTGCGCCAGATGACCGGTGAGGCCGAGTTCAACGAGGTCTACTTCACCGACGTGCGCGTCCCCGATTCGATGCGGCTCGACGCTGAGGGCCAGGGATGGGCGGTGTCCATCACGACGCTGATGAACGAGCGGGTCTCGATCGGCGGCGGGACGCCACCGCGGGGTTCGGGCCCGATCGCCCATCTGATCGATCTCTGGCGCAAGCAGGCATCGGACGACCCGGTGATGCGCGACCGGGTGGCACGACTGTGGATCCAGGCCGAGGTGAACCGGCTCAACAACGTGCGGGCAGCAGCGAACCGTCGGGCGGGGACGCCGGGCCCCGAGGGGTCGGTCGCCAAACTGGCCATGGCCGAACTCAACAAGGTGATCTACGAGACCGCGCTCGACATCCTGGGCGCCGACGGGATGCTCTACGGCTCCTACGAGCTGGTTCGCCCCCGCCACGCGCTGTTCACCGACGACCTGTCGAAGAACTTCCTGCGTGCGCGTGCCAACTCCATCGAGGGCGGGACGAGCGAGGTGCTCCGCAACATCCTCGGCGAGCGGGTGCTCGGTCTCCCCGGCGACGTCCGCGTGGACAAGGAACTCCCGTGGAAGGACGTGCCACGTTCCTGACACGTCAGCCCGTAGCCTCGCGGGGGTGACCCGCCGGACCAAGATCGTCGCCACCATCGGACCTGCCTCGGATTCCCCGGCGGTGCTCGAGCAGGTGTTCCTCGCCGGGGCCGACGTCGCCCGGATCGGACTGGCCCACGGGTCACTCGAGGAGGCCCTCGCCCGCTACCGGACCGTCCGCTCGGTCGCCGAGCGGCTGCGTCGTCCCGTCGGCACGATGGTCGACCTGCCCGGTCCGAAGGTGCGGCTGGCGTCGTTCGGCTCGGCGCCGACCCTGCTCGCCACCGACTCGACCGTCGAGTTGGTCCCGGGGTTGCAGGAGTCGAGTGCCACCAGACTCGGGGTCGACTACGAGGGCCTGCTCACCGACGTGCGACCGGGGGACCTGCTCGCGGTCGGTGACGGGAGCGTCTCCCTGCAGGTCGAGTCGGTCGACCGGGACCGCGTCACCGCCCGGGTGGCCTACGGGGGCATGACCCAGGGGCGTCCCGGTCTCCACGTCCCGAGCGAACGGCTCGGCATCACCTCACCGACGGAGCAGGACCTGCGCTTCCTCGACGCCTTCGTCGAGGCCGGTGTCGACATCGTCGCCGTCAGCTTCGTCCGTTCGGCCCACGACATCCGGAGGATCGGGACCGAGCCGCACCCCCGGGGACCACTCGTCGTCGCCAAGATCGAGACGCGAGCAGCGGTCGAGAACCTCGACGGGATCATCGCCGAGTCCGGAGCCATCATGATCGCCCGGGGGGACCTGGGAACCGAGCTGGGGATCGAGGAGCTCCCGCTCCTGCAGAAGCGCATCACCCGAGACTGCATCTCCGGCGGCAAGCCGGTGATCACCGCGACGCAGATGTTCGAGTCGATGATCACCTCCCCGGCACCGACCCGTGCCGAGGTGTCCGACGTGGCGAACGCGATCTTCGACGGGACCTCGGCGGTCATGCTCTCGGCGGAGACCGCGGTCGGCCACGACCCCGTGGCCGCCGTGGCGGCGATGTCGCGGGTGGCCGCTCGTGCGGATCAGGAGTTCGACTTCGACGCGTGGGCCCGCCGCATCCGTCTGCTGCGTCGCTCCGCCGTGGGGGAGTCCGCAGGGGCGCGGATCACCGACGCCATGACCGCTGCGGCGTGGCGGGCCGCCACGGAGATGGACGTCGAGGCGATCATCTGCATCTCCGACACCGGCTTCACCGTCCGTTCGATGGCGCGCTTCCGGCCCTCGATGCCGATCGTCGCGTTCAGCCCTGACGAGCGGACCGTGCGGCAGCTCACCCTGAGCTGGGGAACCATCCCGGTCCGGGCGGAGTCCCGGGTCGACACGACCGACCGGATGGACGAGCTGATCGCTGCGGCGCGGGACGCCGGTCTGGTCCGGTCGGGTCAGCTCGTCGCGGTGCTCGCGGGAGCGGGGGACCGGTCGGTGCGCGCCACCGACGTCCTGCGCGTGTCACGGGTGCCGTGACGACGGTCCGGCGGTGGGGGCCCCACGAGGCTCCGACAGTTGTCGTCATGGTCCACGGCGTGATGGACCGAGCTGCGAGCTTCGGTCGGCTCGGCCGTCGGCTCACCGCTGCTCCGGGAGTCGCTGCGCTGGCGTACGACCGGCGCGGGTACGAGAGCGCCATCGGTGTGGGTCCCGGCGGCCTGGACGACCACGCAGGTGACCTGGTGCAGGTGGTCGACGGGCTGCAGGCCGAGCGGGTCGTCGTGTTCGGTCACTCCTACGGGGGCACCGTCGCCTGGCACGCCGTTGCCCGTGGACTGCTCCCGGCCGCAGTGGCCACCTACGAGAGCCCCGTGCCGTCGTTGCCCGGCTACCGCGACGACCTGGCCGCCTCGACCCTGAGGGTCGCCGACGCCTCGGGGCCCGAGTCCGCCGTCACCCACTTCGGCAGTGCGGTGCTCGGCCGGCCCAACTGGGATCGGCTCCGGCCGGAGTTCCTGGACCTCCGACTCGCCGAGGGTCCCGCCGTCGTCGCGGACCTCCGTTCGCTCGCGGACGCCTCCGTGCCGACACCACCGGCGTCGGTGGACCGCCACGTCGCCTACGGCTCCGCCAGCGTGCCCCACGAGGCCGTGGTCGCCGGCGAACTCGCCGAGCTCCTCGGGGTCACCGCGGTCGCGATCCCGGACGCCGGTCACGGTGTCCACCTGACGCACCCCGACGCCTGCAGTCGTTGGCTCCTCGGGGCGGTCGCAGCGTCCTGATCCATCGGTACCATTCCACGGGTGGTCGCCCTGCGGACGCGGACTCGTCGACGTCACCGCCGTGCGTTCGTGCTGTCCGGTGGCGGGAACCTGGGAGCGCTCCAGGTGGGGATGTTACGGGCGCTCGTCGAGTTCGGCGTCGAACCCGACGTGGTGCTCGGTTGTTCGGTCGGTGCGATCAACGGCGCGGCCTTCGCACTCCGTCCCGACCTCGCCGGCGTGGAGCTGCTCGAGGAGTTCTGGACTCGGCCGGACGGGGCCGAGGTCATGCCCGGGTCGCGGCTGCCCCCGATCGTGTCGATGCTCCGCCGCGGGGAGTCGCTCCACACGGGGGAGGGCCTCCGGTCGAGGCTCGGCGACCTCCTCGGCGGGGCGGCGCGGTTCGACGACACCATCGTGCCGTTCCAGTGCGTGGCCGCGGACGTCGACAGCGCAGTGGAGACCTGGTTCGACGAGGGACCGTTGATCCCACCCGTGACGGCGTCGGCGGCGATGCCCGCCGTGTTCCCGGTCGTGGAGGTCGCCGGACGCCGCTACCTCGACGGAGGCGCGGTCAACAACGTCCCGATCTCGAGGGCGATCGAGCTCGGATGCGACGAGGTGATCGTGCTGCACGTCGGTCTGCACGGTCGACCCGACGCGAGCATCCGGCGACCGCTGGATGCGGCGCTGCAGGCCTACTGGGTCGCCCGGAACGCGCGGTTCGCGAACGACCTCGCCAACCTGCCGGACGGCGTCGAGGCGGTCATCCTGCCTCCGGGTGAGCGTCCGGACGTCCGGTTCGACGACTTCAGCCAGAGCGCTGAGCTGATCCGTCGTGGCCACCGCAACGCGACCCGGTTCCTCGAACGGCGGGCCGGGGCGACGGAGCTCCGTGCCGGGCCGGTCGACCGGCTCCGCACGGGTCTCCGACCGCGGGCGTGGCTCGCAGAGGTCCGTCGCGCTGCGGTCGACCCCGAGGGCGCGGTGCTCCGAGCGGAACCGGGGTCGTCCGAGTCGACCGACCGGACCGAGTCCGCTCCACCCGGTCCTCCGTCGGCCGAGGGGTAGCATCCCGTCGTGTCCGACCAGCCAGTGCACCTGTCCCCGGGCGGTCCGCCCAGCACCGTCCTACCGGCCGAGGATCCGGTCGCGCTCGCTGCGATCGAGGCCGCACTCGCTGCGCCCGAGGGCGACCGGCGGCGGCTCGTTGCCGAGGTGGTCGCAGCCAATCCGGACCTGCTGGCCGGTTGGGCCGCGCTCGGGTCCGTGGCCCGGGACGAGGTCGAGGCCTACGCGTGCTACCGGGTCGGCTACCACCGGGGCCTGGACCGCATGCGCGCCTCGGGCTGGCGTGGCACCGGGTACCTGCCCGCAGCTGCGCCGTCGAACCGAGGATTCCTCGACTCCCTCGAGGGCCTCGCTGCGACCGCCGCCCGACTCGGCGAGGCAGACGAGGCGGAACGCTGCCGACACTTCCTCGTGCAGCTCGACCCCGACACCTACCGGTGGTGAGCGACGCCGGGGGGAACCCCGAACTCCCACACTCGGGCAGGGCGGCGGACGAGATCCTGGCCGGGGTCCGGGCCGAGCGCGCCGGTGACCTGGACTGGCGTGGCGGCCGGGCGTTCTCCTTGGTCTACAACGTCGACGACCCCGAGCTCGAGCGCCTCCAGCACGAGATCGCCGGCATCCTCCTGCACGAGAACGCACTCAATCCGTTCCGGTACCGGACGCTGCTGCGCATGGAGGCCGAGCTGCTCTCCTTCGCCCGGTCGTTGTTCGGCGCGGGGGCCGCAGCCCTGTCGTCCGGGGGCACCGAGTCGATCTTCCTCGCGGTGCTGACGGCTCGCGAGGAGGCGGCGGCACGCGGCGTCGGCGACCCGCAGGTCGTCGCCGCGTCCACGGCGCACCCGGCGTTCGCCAAGGCCTGTCACTACCTCGGCCTGGAGCTGACCCTCCTCCCGGTCGACGCCGGCGGCCGCGCCGATCCCGATCGCTTCGCCACCGAGGTCTCCGACCGGACGGCGCTCGTGGTCGGGAGCGCCCCCTGCTACCCGTACGGGGTGGTCGACCCGATCCCGGAGCTGGCGGCGATCGCCGTGGACGCCGGCACGCTCTGCCACGTGGATGCCTGCCTCGGGGGGTACCTCCTCCCGTTCTGGGAACGACTCGACCAGCCGGTTCCGCAGTGGGACTTCCGCGTCGAGGGCGTCACCTCGCTGTCTGCGGACATCCACAAGTACGGATACAGCTACAAGGGCGCGTCCACCATCCTCTATCGGGACCGCGAGCTCCAGCAGCGCCAACTGTTCATGTACGACTCCTGGCCAGGGGGGCTCTACGCGTCGATGTCCGCGGCCGGGACCCGTCCCGGCGCTCCGATCGCCGGGGCCTGGGCCACGATGGTCCACCTCGGCGAGCAGGGCTACCTGCGGCTCGCCCGTCGGGTGCTGACCGCCACCGAGGGGTTCCGTGCCGCCGTCGAGGGAGTGGACGGCCTCCGCATCACGGGCGAGCCCGACCTGTCGATCTTCGAGTTCGGGGCCGATCGCGACGCCGTGGACCCGCCCGACATCGGGGCGGTGGGCGACGCGATGGACGAACGGGGTTGGAACCTGGACCGTCAGCAGGGAGGCCTCCACGTGATGCTGTCCCCGGGGCACGACCGCGTGGTCGAGGACTTCGCCGGCGACCTGGCTGCCTCGGTCGACGAGGCCCGGGCCGGGAGGGTGGCAACCGGAAGCGGGCTCGCCTACGGAGGCGTGGTCGACGAGTGAGGCTCGACCACTGGTCGGCTGCGGTCCTGTGCGGGGGGCGTTCGACCCGGATGGGGTCGGACAAGGCGCTGCTGCCGGGGCCGGACGGACCGTGGGCCGCCGGGGTCGCCGCAGCGATCCGGGCCGCCGGGATCGACGACGTCAGCTTCGTCGGTGGTGACGCAACGGCGCTCGCTGTCCACGGGCCGGTGATCGAGGACGACGATCCCGGTGCCGGTCCCCTCGCTGCCGTCGCGACGTTCGCCCGCCGGCGCCCGGGGCGGTCGATCCTCGTGTGCGCCTGCGACCTGCCCGCGCTCGACGCCCCGTCGCTCCGTCCGCTGCTCGAAGCGGTCGAACGCGGGGACCGCGGTGTCACGCCGCTGGTCGAGGGGCGTCCGGCGTGGTCGGTCCTGGCCCTCTCGGCAGGCGGTGCAGCTGCGGTCTGCGTGGCGGTCGAGGCCGGCGCGAGGGCGCTCCACGAGGGAGCCGCCGCTGCGGGTGTGGTCGGGCTCGACCTTCCGGTCCGACCGTTCGTGGACGTCGACACCCCGGGGGAGGGCACAGGCCGTGGTCCGGTTCCGCCGGAGCCGTGCACCGAGGGGTAGCGTGGAGATGTGGTCGTGCCGGTCCCCGAGGTGAGCGTCGACGAGTTCGCAGCTGCGGTCGAGCTGGGCGCCACGGTGCTCGACGTCCGCACCGCCGAGGAGGTCGCAGAGGTGCGTGTGCCCGGGGTCGTCCACGTGCCGCTCGACGAACTCCCGGATCGAATCGACGACGTCCCCGACGCCTCGCCGCTGTACGTCATCTGCAGGAGCGGTGCGAGGAGCGCCCGGGCCTGCGAGTTCCTCGGTGGAGCCGGCCGGACGGCGGTCAACGTCGCCGGGGGGACGCTCGCGTGGGTGGAGTCGGGGAGGGACGTCGAGCGCGGTCCCGTGTGACCGGCCGTCAGGGGTGAGCACGTGACGGATGAGCGGGTGTCGTCGGTCGGACACGAGTTCATCGATGACGACCGGTCGTTCCGGGCGCTGGTCGACCGTCTCGGTGCCGCCGATCGGTACGCGATCGACACCGAGTTCCACCGCGAGCGCACGTACTTCCCGCAGGTCGCGGTGGTGCAGCTCGCCGATGCCCACGGGACCGTGGTGGTCGACGCCCTCGCCGTCGACCTCACTCCGCTGGCCGCCGTCCTCCGCGGACCGGGTACTGCGGTCGTCCACGCCGCCCGACAGGACCTCGAGGTGCTGGACCGGGCGTGCGGCACGGTGCCGACGACGATCTTCGACACGCAGGTGGCTGCTGGGTTCCTGGGCTACACCACTCCATCGCTGGCGACGCTGCTCGAGCGGGAGCTCGGGGTGCAGACCGCGAAGGCCGACCGCCTGACGGACTGGCTCCAGCGTCCACTGACCGAGGCCCAGCTCGACTACGCGGCCGCCGATGTCGCCCACCTGCTCGAGCTGCACGACCGGCTGGTCGACCAGCTCGATGCGCGCGACCGGATGCCGTGGGTCGCCGAGGCCTGCGCAGAGCTCCGCGACGAGGATCGAGGACCCCGGGTCCCGGAGGATGCCTGGCGCAGGATCAAGGAGATCCGACACCTCCGGGGCTCGTCACTGGCGATCGCACAGGCCGTGGCCGCGTGGCGGGAGCGGCGGGCTGCGGAGTCCGACCTCACACCCCGGTTCGTGATGTCGGATCTCGCGGTGGTGTCGATCGCGTCGAGCGCCCCGACCACCGACGAGCAGCTCCGGTCCCTGCGGGGGGTCGACGGTCGGGCACTGCGCAACGGTGCCGCCGAGGATCTGCTCGCCGTCGTCGCATCCGCACGCCGGACCACGCCGGCTCGTGCGACGCCCCGCTCCGGGCCGGAGCTCCCGGCCGAGCTCCGGCCGGCGCTGCCGCTGATCGCTGCGTGGGTCACCCAGCAGGCGAAGGACCTGGATCTCGAGACGGCGATCCTGGCCACCAGGTCCGACATCGAGGACCTGCTCCGGGGAGCGCCCGAGGCGAGGTTGGCATCAGGGTGGCGATCGGAGCTCGTGGGCGGTCCGATCCGCCGGTTGCTGGCAGGCGAGGCGGCACTCGTGTTCGCCCGCGGTGAGGGCCTGGTCCTCCGGGACGTCGCCGGGTCGGCCTGAACGAGGGCCGGCTGAGGCTCAGGCGGCCGTGACCACGAGTCCGACGGAGATCACCGCGAGGATGGCGAACGGGATCCAGGCGAAGGTACGGTCGCCCCGCCGGATCCAGCGGATCCCGAGCCACGTCAGCCGGACCACCGGGACGAGGGCCACCACTGCCACTGCGACGACGGCGAGCGTGTGGTCGACCGGCTCCGGCAGCACCACGGCGGTCGCGGCGAGCACCCCAGTCGCCACTGCGGCGGCCCGCAGGAGCCGCGCAGCGGTCTCGAACCGGCCCTGACGAGGATCGTTGCTCACCACGGCCGGCTCACCACCACGCCCTGAGCGCGACGACGACGGCGACGAGGACCAGCAGGCTCGCAGCGACTCGCCTGGCGACCGGCGGGGAGATCCGACCCTGGACCACAGCACCGAGCGCGCCGCCGGCGAGAGCACCCACGAGCACGGCCGCAGCCGGGTCTGCGTCGATCCGGCCCTGTCCGGCGAACACGGCGAGTCCGGCGGTCGCGGTGATGCCGAGCGTGAACGACGTGGTGGCGGCGGCGACCCGCACGGGGACGTGCATGAGTTCGCTCAGCGTCGGCGTCTTCAGGAAGCCGCCACCGACTCCGGACAGCCCGGCGACCAGTCCCGCCACCGACGACGCCACCAGTCCCGGTGCCAACCGGCGGGCGTGGTACGGAACGGCTGCGCCGTCGAGCTCGTAGCTCCCACCGAGGGTGCCGGGCCACTCACCGCCGGAGTCTCCGCTGAACGCTGCCTCGGGTTGGTTCCGGACACCGGTGCGGGTGAGTCCCGACACAGCGCCGACGAGCGCCGCTCCGGCGAGGACTCCTGCGAGCAGCCGGTCGGGCAGCCCGACCGAGAGGAGTGCGCCGACCACGGCTCCGGCCGATGCGGGCAGCTCGATCGACACGCCCAGTCGGTGGTGCACCAGGTTGTTGCGGAGCTGCCTCGACGCCGCCGCGAGCGAGGATCCGCCCACGGCGACGAGTCCCAACGGGGCGGCGTCGACCGGGGCCATCCCCAGAGCGACGAGTGCGGGGACCAGCAGCGTCGCGCCCCCGATCCCTCCGTTGGTCCCGAGCGCAGCGGCGATGGCTGCGAGGGCGGCGAGCGCAGCTGGGGAGTCGGGGACGGTCACGGTCGGGGGTGCCTGCGCCCGGTCGGTCCGGAGCGGGCCACCGGCACGACCCTACCGGCGGTCCGGCTTCGACGTGAACGGCGCGACGCCGAGGGCTACTATCCGCAACGGTGTCCGCCCCACGCCGGTCCGGGGCGGAGGACGATGCCGGGGCGTCCCGGTGCCGGGCCGGTGCAGCACTGGGAGCGGGTCGAGCCGGACACCGGGCCGACGATTCGGGAACCGTCGAGAATCTGGAGCGCAGCGTGAAGAAGGGTCGCCACCGTCGCTACGAGGAGGCCAGGGCGCTCAAGCGGGGCCCGGACCTCGACATCGAGTCGATCCTCGACGACCTCTCCTCCGACGGTCCGGCCCGCCCGTCCGGCGACCCCGACGACTTCGACGTCCTCGAGGCCGACGGTCCGCGCAGCTCGTCCGGATCGGGGGACGACGACCTCGACGACTGGGACAACCCCGACGACACCGACGACCCCGACGACACCGACGACACCGTCGTGACCGATGAGACCGGCGGCGGTGAACCCGCAGGCGATCCCGGGGGCGACGAGGACGACTGATCCGTCCCCGGGGTTCCCCGGGGAGTCCGGTTCAGCGTGAGCGGGGGTGGGGGAGCCAGGTGACCGGCACGTCCGGGTCCTCGGTCGGCTCCAGTCCGAGTTCGACGAGCAGTCGCTCGTAGACGACCTCACCCACCAGCTCGACGATGTCGTCCCGCAGCGCGAGCGCCACCGGCTCGTGGCCGACGAAGGCGTCGGGGGCATCCGTGCACCACCAGTGGAACCCCTCGCCGCCCTCGCCCCAGTCCCGGCGCTTCCACTCCCGCAGCACGTGCGTGGTGTGTCCCACGTCGTCGTCGTGGTACTCGAAGCGGAGCGGGACCTGCCAGCAGACCTCGGGCTTCCAGTCGAGCGGTCGCTCACCGGCGACGAGGGCGGCCAGGTGCAGTGCGCAGCCGGTCCCGGGCCCGAAGTCCGGTCCGTTCAGGAAGATGCAGGCCCCTTCGTGGACGATCGTCGTCCAGTTCCCCTCTCCGTCCTTGGTGAGCGCGTCCTCCGGTCGCTCGACGACGTCGGCGTGCTGCCACAGTTCACGGGGGAGCCGGCGGGCGGCGGCGCGCACGCGCCGTCGGTCGGCCTTGTCGGCGAAGTGGGCCCCGAACGAGCAGCACCCTTGTCCGAGCTCCGTGGCGTCGACGTCGAGCACGCCGTGGCACCCCCGCCCGAAGATGCACGTCCAGTTGCTGGCGAGGAAGGTTGCGTCGAACATCCACGTGTCGCCGCCGTGGTCGAACGAGACCCACTGCCTGCTCGTCGCGTCGCTCGTCGGATCCACGGGTCGCAGCGTAGCGAGGCGTACGGGTGGTGACGGGCACGTGACCCGGTCCTCCGTCGTGGAGGTCGCGGCCGTCGTCGCCCGGACGTGGTAGGTGTTTCGTGTGGCCGACATCGACGACATCCGGAGTCGGCTCGAGGTCATCGCCGAGGAGCTGACCGAGCTGATCCTCGACGGGCTCCGCTCGTCCGTGGAGGAGGGGCGATCGGACCCCGGGCCGACGGAGAAGCGGCTGTCCCGGGCCCGGCGGTCGGTCGAGAAGGCAGCGGCGATCCTGGGACCCGTCCCGGAGGACTGACGATTCAGCAGTCGTCGAGTGCGCGCACCAGGGCGTGGAGCCGTCCGTGCCGAGCCCGGACGAACTCGAACCGGAGCCGCGGCAGGTCGACGTGGTCGTCGTCGCGACGCTCCTGCGCCGACGGGCCACAGCGTTCGATCCTGCCCTGTGCGATCAGGTCCGCGAACTCCCCACCGAGCCGGTCGATGCACTCGTCCGGGACGTCATGGGAGAGCCGGATCACGAGGTGCCGGTCGACGTGGCGCACCGAGTGGAACACCCGGTAGAAGCTCGTGATGTAGGAGCACGCGTCCGCGACGTCCGAGGTGATGTGGAACAGGTGGAGGTCGGCAGCGTCGATCAGTCCGGCGTCGAGCAGTTCCACCTCGAGGAAGTGCCGGAACGATCGCCAGTAGGCGTCGCCGGGCGGCTCGAGCAGGACCACCGGGCCCGGGGTCTCGCGCCCGGTCTGGAGGAGCGTCAGGAGCTCGAAGGCCTCGTCCATCGTGCCGAAGCCCCCGGGCAGCAGGACGTAGGCGTCGGCCGCTCGCATGAACGCGAGCTTGCGGTTGAAGAAGTACCGGAAGCTCACGGACTTCGGGTCGCCGGCGAGCGGGTTGGCATCGACGGGCTCGAAGGGCAGTTCGATGGTGACACCGAAGGACCTCTCGGTCCCTGCACCCTCGACCCCGGCGGTCATGATCCCCGGGCCGCCGCCGGTGATCACCATCCAGCCCTCCGCTGCGATCTGCTCGCCGAACACCCGGGCGGCCTCGTAGGCGGCCTCCCCCGGCCGGGTACGGGCCGAACCGAAGATCGCAACCTTCCGGACCGACCGGTACGGGGCGAACGCCGTCGCGCTGCGGAGCTGCTCGTCGAGCGTCCTGACGGCGATCTTCAGGTCGAGCCGTTCGACACCGGCGTCCGCGAAGTCGAGGGCCCCGGCCACGAGCCGTCCGACCAGCGTCCGGTCGCGTCGTACCCCCCGCGCATCGAGCAGCGCTGCGATTTCGGGGGGCAGGTCCTCCACATCGTGACGCTACTCCCGGACGCTGTCGGCGGAGTGCCACCTCCCCGGCCGGGCACCGTGGGAGACTCTCCGCTCCGAGCGCGAGGGCCTCACGACGGGCGAGGAGATGGACGACACACGACCGACAGGTGCGTTCAGCGGGACGACCGGGGAGCGGGGCCAGGGGGAACCCGGCGGGTTCGACGGCTTCGAACCGCTGTTCACCCGGGTGTTCCCCGCAGTGGTCGGTCTCCTGCGGAGGGTCGCCGATCCCGTCGGAGCGGATCCCGGTTGCCGCAACGCAGCGGTGGACCGCTCGGTGGAGGCGTTCGCCTGGGCCAGGGTGCGCCACCTCGACGACTCCGACCGGAGCGTCGCTCGCGTGGTGGCCCGTGCGCTGGATTCCGGTCTGGAACTCCTGGTCGACCCGGCACACCTCTGTCCGCTCCCCGCCGACGTGGAGCCCGCCGATCTGCTCGACGGCGACGTCCTGACCGCGGAGCTCGCGCAGTCCTGGGCGACACTCGGCATTCCGTCCCCGGAGCTGCACACCGCGCTCGTCGACGTCGACCGCCGAGCCCGACGGGTGGGACTGGCGAGCCTCGGGGCC
Organism: uncultured Actinomycetes bacterium; assembly: GCA_903852755.1. Lineage (GTDB taxonomy): Bacteria > Actinomycetota > Acidimicrobiia > Acidimicrobiales > Microtrichaceae > SXMI01. The sequence goes on from CAINRS010000140.1 coordinate 55,076, forward strand.
GGACTGGTGCTCGAGGACGTCGCGGCGTTGCTGGATCTGCGTGGTGACCACGCACTCGATGCGCTCGCCGAGGTCGCCGAACGTCTCACGGTGCGTCGGCGGCAGCGATCGGGGGCGGCCGCGGGGGTCTCGTCGTGAGCGAGGTCGTCCTCCCCGAGCCCGTGGCACCCGACTCGACCCGTTCCGAGCAGGTGGTCGAGGAGTTGCGCGAGCCGGGTCTCGACCTCCCGGCGGCGTGGAGGCGGCTCGAGTCCGAGGTCGCGGGTCGACGGCGTCGCCGGTTGGTCTCGGCAGGGGTGGGCCTGGTGGTGATCGGCCTGGTGGCTGCAGGCGCCTGGATGGTCGGCCAGCGCGGCGACGACGTCGAGACGACCAGTGGCGGAACCTCCACCACGACGCTGCCGGTGCCCTCGACCAGTACCCCGGAGGCCATCGCCGTCGCCCCGGTCACGACGTCGAGCACGGTGCCGGCCTCGGCCGGGGTGGCGCCACCGGTCGAGCCGGTGGCCCGGAGCCCCCTGGGGGCGGAGTTGTCGGTACCCCGAGGTGTCCGGGTCGGCACGCCGTTCACGCTGGCCATCGACTGGAACGACGCCGACCACGCCGCCGCGGGCGAGCCGACCGTCGAGGTGGAGTGGAACGATCCGTACCTGGCTCCAGCGGCGGCCGAACCGCCACCGTCGAGCTGTGGCTCCGCCGGCTCACCGCGGGCGGGGAGGATCGAGCGCACGTTCCGCTACTCGACCGCAGGATCACGTTCGATCGTCGTGCGCCTGCAGTCGTGCTCGGGATCCGGCGGGTTCGCCGAGGACCTGACGGTGGAGCTGCCGGTCGACGTCGGCGCGGTGAGCGGCACACCGCTCGTCGCAGCGGTCGATCCTGCTGCCGGTGATCCGGATGTCGCCGAGGCGGTGCGCTACCCGGCGGACGCCGGTGGGGCGCAGACGCTCGCCAACCGTTCGACCGCCGTCGACCAGGTGCTCCGACGCGACCGTGGCCAGCGGGCCACGGTCCTGGTCGCCGACTCGTGGGCCGCTGGGGACGTCCTGCTGCTGCAGTTCCCCGATGCGAGTTGCCGGTGGGCGACGCTCGGCTCCGCAGCGGGAGGGGCTGCGGCGGTCCTGACGCAGTCGGGGTGTCAGCCGGAGCGGCCGACCACGACGGTGCCGTCCACGACTGCACCGTCGACGACGTCGACCTCGTCGTCGACCACGACGACGTCACCGTAGAGGGTCGACCGCTGGCGGAGGCTCCGCCCGTGACGCGCTGCGAGCTCCGCGAACTCCGCCGGATCGGCCCTCGTGCCGTGCAGGGCACCGGCGGCACGGGAGATGTTCTCGTCGATCAGCGTGCCGCCGAGGTCGTCGACCCCGGCACGGAGCAATTGGTCCACTCCCTCGAGACCGAGCTTGACCCAGCTGGCCTGCACGTGGTCGATGAGCCCGTGGTAGGCGATCCGGGCGACGGCGTGCACCAGGACGACCTCCCGCCAGGTCGGACCACGCCGACTCCTGCGCTGCAGGTAGATCGGTGACGCCATGTGGACGAACGGGAGACCGACGAACTCGGTGAACCCACCGGTGTCCTCCTGGAGCTCGCGAGTGCTGAGCAGGTGGGTGATCCACGAATCGGGGTGTTCGACCGTGCCGAACATCATGGTGACGTTGCTGCGCAGTCCGACCCGGTGCGCGGTCCGGTGTGCCTCGAGCCAGGCCTCGCTCGAGAGCTTGTCCGGGCAGATCACCGCGCGGACCCTGTCGTCGAGGATCTCCGCAGCGGTTCCGGGCAGGCTCCGCAGCCCGGCGTCGTGGAGCCTCCGCAGGTACGACTCGAGCGGTTCGCCGAGCCGGGCGGCTCCCTCGGTGACCTCCAGGGCGGTGAATCCGTGCAGGTGCAGCTCCGGGGCGGCCTCGTGCACGGCCCGGCACACGTCGATGTAGTAGTCGCCGTCGAAGTCCGGGTGGATCCCGCCCTGCAGGCAGACCTCGGTGGCACCCAGTGCTGCGGCCTCTGCGGCCCGTTCGGCGATGTCGTCGAGGCTCAGGAGGTACGGGGCCCCGCGGAGGTTGAGGCTCAGCGGGCCCTTGGAGAACCCGCAGAACCGGCACTTGAACGTGCACACGTTGGTGTAGTTGATGTTGCGGTTGAAGACCCACGTGAGGGAGTCCCCGACGCTCCGCCGCCGGAGTTCGTCCGCCGTCGCTGCCACGGAGCGGACGTCGGGGCCACGGGCGGCCAGGAGCACGGCGAGCTCCTCGGCGCCCACTCGCTCGCCGCCGAGCACCCCGGTGAGGACCTCTGCGACGGGTCCGGTCGTCCGGATCGGGAGCTCGTCGTCGAGGAGCACCGGAGGGGAGGCGCCGGTGCCGGAGTACCAGGCCGTCGAGACGTCACCGACGAGCCGGACCTCCGCTCCGTCGCCCACCACGTCGATCCGTCCGACACGCTCCGGATGGAACGAGCCGGGATCATCCCGGGCGAGGCACTCGGCATCGGACCGGTCGAGCACGGCGAAGTGCAACCCCGGGTCGAGCCATCGGTCGGGGTCGCCTGCGAACGCCGGGTGGATCGTGAGCCGAGGTGCCAGGGTGTACCCGGCCTCCTCGGTGATGCGGCGGAGTCGATCCACCTCGGGCCAGGGCCGCTCGGGGTTCACGTGGTCGGCGGTGACCGGGGAGACGCCACCCCAGTCGTCGATCCCGGCGTCGAGCAGGACCCTCAGGTCGTCGCTCAGATTGGGCGGGCACTGGAGGTGGATCTCGGGAGGCAGGATCACCCGTGCGAGGGCGACCGCGTCGAGGAGGTCCTCCGTCGGGCAGGGTCGGGACCGGAACATCGCCGTCCCCGCCTTGGGGAGGAAGTTCTGGACGATCACCTCCTGGACGTGCCCGTGGCGACGGTGCGACTCGGCGATCGCCTCGAGTGCCCGGATGCGGTCGTCACGGTCCTCGCCGATCCCGACCAGGATCCCCGTCGTGAAGGGGATGCTGAGGGCCCCGGCCGCCTCGAGCGTCGCGAGGCGCCGGGCGGGGACCTTGTCCGGTGCGCCCCGGTGGCAGTCCAGGTCGTCGCGGAGGGACTCGACCATCATCCCCTGGGACGGGGAGACGGTTCGCAGCCTGGCGAGGTCGTCGGGATCCAGCGCGCCGGCGTTGGCGTGGGGGAGCAGCCCGGTCGCCTCGAGCACGGCCGAGGCGGCGGCCACCAGATAGTCGACCGTGGAGGTGTACCCGTGTTCCGCCAGCCACTCGGCGGCGTCGGGGTACCGGGCCTCGGGCGCCTCACCCAGGGTGAAGAGCGCCTCGTGGCAGCCCACCTCGGCACCCCGCCGGGCGATGGCGACCACCTCGTCGATCGAGAGGTACGGCGACTCGAGCCGGGCGGGCGGCTGTGCGAAGGTGCAGTAGCCGCAACGGTCCCGGCACAGCATCGTGAGCGGGATGAAGACCTTGGGGGAGTAGGTGGTCCGGGTGCCGTGGGCTTCCCGGCGGATCCGGCGGGCCTCGGCGAGCAGGTCCGGGTGGGCGACGGCCCAGTCGGTGGTCCTCACGAGGCCGCTCCCCGGTCGTGACGGCTGGAAACCTCGAGCGGTCCGAAGTCGACGCCACAGGTCTCGCAGTGGAAGCCGAGATCGAACGTCTCACCGCACGTCGAGTGCACGAGGACCGTCGGCGGATCCCCGTCCTGGAGCCAGCGGTCGCCCCAGCGCATGAGGGCGACGAGGATCGGGGAGAGTTCCCGTCCCATGTCGGTCAGGCGGTACTCGTCGCGGGGCGGGTGCTCCTGGTACCTGCGGCGGGCCAGGATTCCGGCGTCGACGAGCCTGCGGAGCCGGTCGGACAGCACGGCGCGGGGGATGCCGAGGTCACGTCGGATCTCGTCGAAGCGCCGGAGGCCCCGGAACGAGTCCCGCAGGATGAGCATGCTCCACCGGTCGCCGACCAGGTCGAGCGCCTGTTCGATCGAGCACGGCGTCGATCGGTCCCGGAGCGCGATGTCGTCCACGGGACGACCCTAGGCGGGTTCAGGTTCCGAACCAAGTCGGTTCGGAAATCGAACGTAGTGCCCGGCGTCTGCTCGAGCGGTGGTCAGCCCTCCCGGCCGACGAGGCCGGTGGCGACCTCGGCCACGTGCTCAGGGGTGATCCCCAGCTCACGCAGGACGGTGGCGCCCGGCGCCGACGCGCCGAACCGGTCGATCCCCACCGAGGCATCCGCGTACTCGGCCCAACCGATGGTGGTCCCGGCCTCGACCGAGACCACGGGGACGCCCGGTGGCAGGAGCTCGTCGCGGTACTGCGGGCCCTGGGCACGGAACAGTTCCCAGCTGGGCATCGACACGACGCGGGCGGTGGTGCCGTCGTCCGACAGTCGCCCGGCAGCGTCGACGGCGACGGCGACCTCGGTGCCGGTCCCGACCAGCACCACGTCCGGACGCTCTGCGTCGATGACCGTGTAGGCACCCCGGGCCACACCCTCCCGGGCGCGTTCGAGCGACGTCGCGAGGGTGGGGGTGCCCTGACGGGACAGCACCAGCGCAACCGGGCCGTTGCCCTCCACCGCCACCCTCCACGCCGCTGCGGTCTCGTTGCCGTCGGCGGGTCGGATCACGGTCAGGTCCGGGATCAGCCGCAGGCTCATGACGTGCTCGACGGGCTGGTGGGTGGGGCCGTCCTCGCCGACACCGACGGAGTCGTGGCTCCAGACGAAGACACACTTGGAACGCGACAGCGCGGCGAGTCGGACGGCGCCGCGCATGTAGTCGCTGAAGACCAGGAAGGTGCCCGCCACAGGGAACACGCCCCCGTGGTCCGCGGCACCGACGAGGATCGCCCCCATGGCGTGCTCACGGATACCGAAGTGGATGAGCTCCCCCTCGGGTGTGGAGCGGGACAGCACCGGCCGGCCGGGGAGCTGGTTCCCGGTGTTGCCGATCAGGTCGGCCCCTCCGGAGAGGAGGCCCGGCACGCCTCCGATCAGCGAGGTGAGACAGGCCTGGGACGCCTGACGGGTGGCGGGGGAGTCCGCGGGTCCGAAGGTCGGGAGCGCCTCGTCCCACCCCGGCAGTCCGGTCGCGCCCATGGAGGCCTCCCACTCGGCCGCCCGGGTGGCGATGATCGGCGCGGAGCGCTGCTCCCAGTCCTCGCGCTGGAGCGCACCGCGGGTGCCGGCCGACCGGTACATGGCCAGGACCTCGGCGGGGACGTGGAACTCCTCGTCGGGAGGGAGGCCCATGACCTCCTTGGTGCGGCGGATGTCGTCCTCGGAGAACGCGAGGCCGTGCGCGCGCGGGTCGTCCGTGAGGTCCGGCGACGGCGTGGCGATGTGGGTCCGCACGATGATGAGCGACGGTCGGTCCTCGGCCTCCCTGGCCTCACGGAAGGCCGCCTCGAGGGCGTCCAGGTCCTCGCCTGCCTCTCCGAGTTCGAGCACGTGCCAGCCGTAGGCCCGGAACCGGCCCGGCGCGTCGTCGCTCAGCGCCAGTTCGGTCGGGCCGTCGATCGAGATGTGGTTGTCGTCGTACAGGTAGACGAGTCGGCCCAGGCCCAGGTGGCCGGCGAGCGAGGCGGCCTCGTGCGAGATGCCCTCCTCCAGGTCGCCGTCGGAGACGAACGCGTGGACGTGGTGGTCGCAGACGTCCGGACCGAACCTCGTCCTGAGGTGCTGCTCGGCGATCGCCATGCCGACCCCGTTGGCGAACCCCTGACCCAACGGCCCGGTCGTGACCTCGATCCCCACGGTGTGTCCCCGCTCCGGGTGGCCCGGTGTGCGTGACCCCCACTGGCGGAACGACTCCAGGTCGTCGAGTTCGAGTCCGTACCCCGTCAGGTGGAGCATCGCGTACTGGAGGATCGAGGCGTGTCCGCAGCTCAGGATGAAGCGGTCCCGGTCCGGCCAGTCGGGAGCAGATGCGTCGTAGCGCATGATGCGGGTCCACAGCACGTGCGCAGCCGGGGCGAGTGCCATGGCCGTCCCCTGGTGCCCCGAGTTGGCCCGGTGGGGTCCGTCCATGGACAGCCCGCGGATCACGTCGATCCCGAGTCGCTCGAGGTCCGGGGTTGGGTCGGTCGTCACAGGGGTGCCTCCGCGTCGCAGCTGACCGTCGGACAGTAGCGGGCGACGCCCGAACCGCCGGTCACGCGTCCGGGGCGTCCACCGGGGGCAGGATCGAGTACGGGATGGTGGTGACCGGACCCTGGTCGATGCGACAGTTGGCCTCGATGGTCCCGGGGCCCTCGTAGGTGAGTTCGGCCCGCACGAGCTGCTGGCGGAACCGGCCGGGTTCGACCTGGAGCGGCTGGACGTTGCGGGCGACCTCGTCGCCGCGCTCATCGGTGAAGACGGTCTCGAGCACCCCGGAACCCTCGCCGCCGGCGGGACACCGCACGATGACGACCAGGTGCGGCTCCACGGTCACCGGGAACGCCGCCGGCGCCGGGGCGGAGAACTGGATGCCCCGCAGGTCGATCCGTGTGGCCGGGCCCGGGACCTGCCGCATCTCGATGTCGTCGATGAACAGCGCTGCGATGATCTGCACGCGCCCAGCGTAGGGCCCGGGTCCCTCCCGACCCCAGCGTGCGCGACCGTCCCCGGAGGCGGCGTCTAGGTTGCCCGTGTGCCACGGACGCTCTCGGAGGCCGAGTCCAAGGCGGCCCTCGCCGCGACGGGGATCCCGTTCGCTCCGGAGGAACTCGCTGCCGACCCGGACGCCGCGGTGCGCGCCGCCGATCGCATCGGCTACCCCGTGGTCGTGAAGCTCTGCGGCGAGAACGTCGCCCACAAGTCCGAACGCGGACTCGTCGTGGTCGGCCTCGCCGATGCATCCGGGGTCAGGACGGCGGCGGAGGACCTGCTCGGCCGTACGGTTCCCGAGGACGGGGCGACCGGTGTCCTGGTGGCGCCCGTCGTGCGCGGGCACCGGGAGTTCATCGCCGGGGTGCACGTCGATCCCACGTTCGGCCCGACGGTCGTCGTCGGCGTCGGCGGGGTCCTGACCGAGGCGCTGGCCGACGTCAGCGTCCGGCTCGCTCCGGTCGAGCCACCCGAGGCCGCCGCCATGCTCGACGACCTGCGGAGCCAGGCGCTGCTCGGACCCGTCCGGGGCGAACCGGCGGTCGACCGTGCCGCCCTGGCCGACGTCCTCGTCGCCCTCGGAACGGTCTCGGTCGTCGACGACCGCCCCGTGTCGTCGATCGACCTCAACCCGCTGATCATCACGGACGGCCGTCCGGTGGCGGTCGACGCGCTGGTGGTCGTCGGCGAGGCGACGCCGGAGCGGGGTGCGGCATCACCGCTGCCGACCGGTCGCATCCCGGCCGGTCCCGACCCCCGGTTCGCGTCCCTGTTCGATCCCGCCGGGGTGGTCGTGGCGGGAGCCTCGACCCACCCCGGGAAGTTCGGCTTCGTGAGCCTCCACAACATCCTGGCATCCGGGTACGCCGGCAGGGTCCAGGCCACCAATCGGGACGCAGCGACGGTCCTCGGCGTCTCGACGGTTCGTTCACTGCTCGACCTCGAGCCGGGCTCCGCCGACCTGGTCTTCGTGTGCACACCGGCGTCGACCGTGCCGGACGTGCTCCGGGAAGCGGCCGGGATCGGTGTCCGGGCGGCGTTCCTGGCGTCGGCGGGCTACGGCGAGGCCGACGAGTCCGGACGTGTCGCCCAGGACGAGCTGGTCCGTCTCGCCGACGAACTCGGGATCCTGCTCGTCGGGCCGAACGGGCAGGGTGTGGTGTCGACCCCCTCCGCCCTGTGCGCGCAGATCGTCGCGCCGTACCCGCCGGCCGGACCGATCAGCGTGGTGAGTCAGTCCGGCAACCTGGTCTCCGCGTTCCTCAACTGGTCCTGTCGGAGCGGTGTCGGCGTGGCTCGGGCGCTCTCCGCCGGCAACGCCGCCGCGGTCGGCGTGGCCGACGTCCTCCGGTACTACGCGGCCGACGACGCCACGGACGTTGCGCTCGCCTACGTCGAGGGCATCGCCGACGGCCCCGGATTCGTCGATGCCGTGCGGGCCGTCACCGCGTCCAAGCCGCTGGTCCTGCTCAAGGGCGGGTCCACCGATGCGGGGGCCCGGGCCGCAGCCAGTCACACGGGATCGCTCGCCACCGACGACGCCACCTTCGACGGTCTCTGCCGTCAGTTCGGGGTGAGTCGTGCATCGGGCGCCGAGGAGGCGTTCGACACCGCTGCGGCGTTCGCGACCCAGCCGCCGGCGCAGGGTCCCGGCGTCGCCGTGGTCACGACCGTCGGGGGATGGGGGGTGCTCGCTGCGGATGCGATCACCCGGCACCGTGACCTCCACCTGCTCGACCTGCCCCCCGACCTGCTCGCCGCGGTCGACGAACTGCTCCCGCCCCGGTGGAGTCGGAACAACCCCATCGACCTCGCCGGTGGCGAGACACGTGACACCGTCCCCACGGTGTTGGACCTCGTCGCCGGTCACGCGGACGTCGACGCCGTCGTGTTCCTCGGGATCGGCATCCAGTCCAACCAGGCGCGCCTGCTCCGCGAGGGCGGCCACCATCCCGGTGAGGGCATCGGCCGGATCGTGGAGTACCACGAGCGCCAGGACCGCCGGTACGCCGAGGCCGCGGTCGAGGTGGCGCGCCGACACCACACGCCCGTCCTGGTCGCCACCGAGCTCGCCGTGGCGTTCCCCGACAACCCCGGCCCGGCCCGACTGCGTGAGCTCGGCGGGTACTGCTTCCCCTCGGCCGAACGAGCCGTGGCCGCGCTGGGCCACATGGTCCGCCGGTGGCGGCACCTCGACCGGCGGTGAACGGAGTCCAGCCTCCGGTGGACCGCGTCGTGCGGCGCAGGTCCACGGGCCGCCGCTCGTCGGATCGGCCAGCGGTGGTCCTCGCGGTCGCCGGGTTGCTCGGGGCGGCGGTGTGGTGGATCACCGGTCCGGCCGTCGACGTCGCCGGCGCCCCCGCACCCGACGGATCGTCCGTGGTCACACCGCTGCTGTCGGCGCGGCGCGCACCCGCCTGGCTGACTGCAGCGACCGGTGCCAGGAACCTGCGCCAGGCGCTCGGTCCCGTCGTGTCGGACCTGCCGCCGTCGTCGTGTGCGCTCCTGCGTTCCGACGGTGTCGACCTGCTGGGGATCCGAGCTGGGCTCCCGGTCATCCCGGCATCCAACCTGAAGCCCCTGACGGCGGTGGCCGCCGTCGACCTGCTGGGGGCGGACACCAGGCTGAGCACCGTCGTCGTCGGACCACCCGGAGCGGACGGGTCGGTGGGTGGTGCGTCGGGTGTCGTCGACGGGGACCTCGTGCTCGTGGGCGGCGGCGACCCGGTGCTCAGCACCGCCGGCTACGAACCCTACGAGGGGATCCCGCGCACTCTGCTCACCCCGCTCGAGCTGCTCGCCGACCGGGTGGCGGCGACCGGGATCACCCGGGTGAGCGGATCGGTGCTCGGTGATGAGTCGCGGTACGACTCCGTCCGTGATGCCCCCGGGTGGAAGCAGGGGTACGTCGACGACGGTCAGGTGTCGCCGTTGTCGGCGCTCGTGGTCGACGACAGCCGGACGGGTCCGGCCGGCGCACCACCAGCCGCAGTCGCTGCGGCGGCACTGACCAGGTTGCTCGAGGAGCGCGGGATCCAGGTCGTCGGCGCTCCTCGGGTCGGCGTCGCCCCGCCCGGTGACGTCGAGGTGGCCCGTGTCGACTCACCCACGGTGGCCGAGCTCGCCGAGGAGCTGGTGCGGTTCTCCGACAACACGACGGCGGAGCTCCTGGTGAAGGAGATCGGCCTGCAGCGGCGTGGGACCGGCTCGACCGCTGCAGGGACCGACGAGGTCCTCTCCTGGGCCCGCACCCGCGGCCTGCCGGTCGAGGACGCCGTCGTCGTCGACGGCTCGGGACTCTCGAGGAACGACCGCCTCTCGTGTGCGGCCATGGTCGGTGTCCTGGAGGAGCAGGGGCCCGACTCGCCGCTCGCCGCGTCGCTGGCCCGACCGGGCACTCCGGGCACGCTCGAGGACCGAATGCTCGGGACCGGTCTGGTCGATCGGCTGCGGGCGAAGACGGGCTCACTCGATGGGGTGCGCTCCCTGGCCGGGTGGTTGCGCACCACGGGCGGTCGCGACGTCGTGTTCGCCGTGGCCGCGAACGCCGACGACCTGGGCGAACAGGAACTCGAACGCCTCGAGGAGCGCGTGCTCGTGAACTCACTCGACTACCCGGACGTGCCTCCACCCGACGTGCTCCGGCCACGCCCGGCAGTTCCGTGAGCGGCACCGTGGGCGATGCCGTCGAGGTTCCGATGTTCCCGCTCGGGTCGGTCCTGCTCCCGGGGATGATCCTCCCGTTGCACGTCTTCGAGGACCGGTACCGGCGTCTGGTGGAGGTGGTCCTCGACCTCGATGAGCCCGAGTTCGGTGTGGTGCTGATCGAACGGGGGAGCGAGGTCGGGGGTGGCGACATCCGGGCGATGATCGGCTGTGCGGCCCGCGTGCTCTCCGCCGCGCGGACCGACGACGGGCGGTGGGCGATCGTGACCGTCGGGACGCGACCGGTCCGTGTGCGGGAGTGGCTCCCCGACGATCCGTTCCCCCGGGCACTGGTCGAGGACCTCGTCGACGACCCGACGCTCCCGGACGACTCGGCGGAGCGGATCGGGTCGCTCACGGTGCGGGTCCGCCGGTGCCTCGCCATGGCCTCGGAACTCGGACTCTCCGGTGCGGTCGAGGTCGAGCTCAGCGACGACCCGGTCCTCGCGACCTACCAGGCGGCGGTGCTCGCCCCGCTCGGCTCGCTGGACCGCCAGCGCGTGCTGTCGTCGCCCTCGGCCACGGACCGACTCGTGCTCGTCGAGGACCTGGTGACGGAGCAGCTCGAGCTGCTCGAGGGGCGCCTGCGCCTCGGCCCGGTCGACGGGACCGAGGATCCGTGGAGCACGGGGTGAGCAACCGGGTGAGCCACCGGGTGAGCCACCGGGTCTGCTAGACCAGCGTCTGTGGGCCGTGCAGACCGGCGACGTGGAGCTCCCGTGACCGAGGGTCGGGCCGATCAGCGGCGTGGGCTCGTCGACGTCCGGCGTGGACCGCTGGGTGAGGCGACGGAGTTCAAGGACCTGGTCGTCGCCTACGCCAAGCAGGAGACCGTCGAGCCCCTCCGCAACCTGGGACACGATCTCGCCTTCGGCATCGCCGGGGCGCTGATGATCGCCACCGGGGTCCTGTTCGGGCTGCTGGCACTCCTGCGCGGCCTCCAGGAACTCGCGGTGTTCAACGACCCCGCCGAGGTCTCGGGAGGGCGGTTCTCCTGGGTGCCGTATACGATCGTGGCCGTCGCCGGAGCCCTGGTCGCTGCGTTCTTCTTCGCTCGGCTCGCCAGGTTCCTCCGCAGGGACTGAGTCCGAGCCGTCGACCACCGAGGAGCCACGTTGAGCCAGTCAGACGCCGTTGCGGACCACACGATCGGTCGGGCCGACCTCAAGGCCAAGCTGACCGACATCCAGGGAGAGGCCCAGGAGCAGGTGGAGGGGGTCCGGAACCAGGTGCTGGCGACGGGCATCCTCGTGGCGCTGCTGCTGCTGGTCCTGACCTTCGTGCTCGGTCGGCGCGCCGGGAAGCGGTCCTCGGCGGTGATCGAGGTCCGTCGAGCCTGATGCCGTCACTGCAGGGGCGGATCACCCAGTTCCTCATCGGCCGACTCGTCGGCGACGGCCTGGGGGCCGACCTCGCCGGGCGAGGCGCCGGCTTCCTGATCGACGGTCTCCGGGAGGCCCGGGACCGTCCGGCGCACCCGCTGACCGGGGCCAGGCTCCGACCGGGCGAGGCCTACCTCGTGGTGGCCAGGCCCAGGCCGACCAGGGCGGAACGTCGGCTCGCAGCCCGTCAGCGTTCGCTGGCGGCCCGCGACGCCGAGTTGAGTCGACCGACGCGATCACAACGACGGGTCGCGCGTCGGCTGGCCAGGGTGCAGCGCCGACTCGACCGCAGCCGGCCGGGCGGCCGACGGGCGCGTCGCCTGGCGGTCTGCGAGGCGGCGGTGGGCGAGCGGTTCGACCGGGAGCTGGCGCCGACGCGTCGCCAGCGGGAGGTCCGCGGGCAACTCCTCGAGGTCTCCAGGGCACTCGACGCGGCCCGTTCGGCGAGTTTCGACCGGGCGCAGCATTCCCGGGAGCGCACGCGTCGGGGTCGTCGCCGCCTCACCCGCGACCGCTTCTACTCCTGAGCCGCTGGGCGCCGCGCCGCTCCGACTGCGAGAATCGGCCCGTGTCGTCCCCACGCCGAACGCCGCCGACCGGTCACACCTCGTCGTGAACGCGCCGCGACACGAACTCGAAGTCGGTGACCTGGTCCAGTTCGTCGACCCGAAGGGTCGTCGCTACCAGGCGACACTCCGAACGGGTGGCCAGTTCCACACCCAGTCGGGGTTCGTCGAGCACGACGACGTGGTCGGCCTCCCCGACGGATCGACGGTCCGGACCAGTCGAGGTCAGTCGCTCGTGGTGCTCCGCCCGACGCTCGCGGACTTCGTGTTCAAGATGCCCCGTGGCGCCCAGGTCATCTACCCGAAGGATCTGGGTCCGATCCTGCTGCTCGCGGACATCGGCCCCGGTGTCCGGGTGCTCGAGAGCGGCATCGGTTCGGGTGCACTGTCCATGGCGCTGCTCCGCGCGGGTGCCCACGTGGTCGGCTACGAGGTACGGGAGGACTTCGCCGAGCGGGCGGGCGCCAACGTGGAGCGGTTCCTCGGTCCGGGCGTGGCCGACCGGTACCGGGTGGAGTTGCGGGACACCTACGAGGGCATCGACGAGCGTGACCTCGATCGCGTGGTGCTCGACCTCCCCGAGCCCTGGCGGGTGGTCCCGCACGCCGTCGGGGCGCTGCGGCCCGGTGGCATCATCCTCGCCTACACGCCCAGCGTCGTGCAGGTGGTCCAGTTCCGCGAGTCCCTCGATCCGGGTCGGTTCACGGGAGTCGAGACGATCGAGGTGCTGCAGCGTTCCTGGCACGTCGAGCCCCCGTCGGTCCGACCGGACCACCGCATGGTCGCGCACACCGGGTTCCTGACCGTCGCCCGCCGACTCGCGGATCCGGAGTGAACGCACTCGACGTCGTCATCGCGGTGGCCGCGTTGCTCGCCCTCGTCGGCGGGTGGCGGATGGGCTTCCTCACCCGGGCCTTCGGGTGGGTGGGGGCGGGGATCGGCCTCCTCGTGTCGTTCGCGGCGGTCCCGCGACTGATCTCGACGCTGGAGCTGCAGTCCCGTCCGCTCGTCGCCGGGGTGAGCATCCTGGCGACCCTGGCGCTGGTGACCCTGGGGCAGGGCATCGGGGCGAGCATCGGGGGCCGGATCCGGCCGTCGAGCGGTGGCCGGGGCGCCCGGACCGCCGATTCGCTCGCCGGCGCGGCACTGGGCGTCCTCGGGGTGCTGGTCGTGGTCTGGCTGGTCCTCCCGGTGCTGTCGCGATCGGACGGCTGGACCGCCGGGGTGGCACGCACCTCGGTGGTGGCCGGTTTCCTCAACCGGTCGCTCCCGGAGCCACCGCCGGTCCTCGACGAGCTCGAGCGGCGACTCCGGACGGGTGAGTTCCCCGAGCTCTTCAAGGACTTCCAACCGGCACCCGACGTGGGACCTCCGCCGACCGGTTCGCCGATCGGTCCGGAGCTGCTCGCGACGCTCGGGGAGAGCGTGGTCCGGATCGAGGGAGCGGCGTGCGACTCGATCCAGACCGGGAGCGGGTGGGCCGTCGCGGACGGCCTCGTCGCCACGAACGCGCACGTGGTCGCCGGGACCCGGGATCTCGAGGTCGAGACGGTCGACGGCCGCCGGGGTGCGGCGAGCGTCGTGTCGTTCGACCCCGACACCGACCTCGCACTCGTGCGCACCGAGGTCCCGTTGCGGCCGCTGCCCACGGACTCGGCGGCGCCGGGGGACCGCGGGCTGGTCCTGGGGTTCCCCGGGGGCGGGCCGTTCGATCCGTCGCCGTTCGAGGTGAGCGACGTGATCGACGCGCTGGGGTACGACATCTACGACCGCGGTGAGGTGCAACGGGCGCTCGTGGTGCTCGCGTCCGACCTCGCTCCCGGTGACTCGGGGAGCGCGGTGGTCCGCGACGACGGCACCGTGGTGGCGGTGGCCGTCGCCATCGCACCGGACGCCACCGGCGTGGCCTACGCCCTGCCGGTCGGTGAGCTCGCCGACGACCTGGCGGCGATCGGATCGGCACCGGTCCCGACGGGGGAGTGCCTCCGCTGAGTGCACCCGACCCGGCGGTCCCGGCGTCTAGCGTCGAGCCGTGACCCCCGACCCGGACGACCGGTTCCCCTCCGTCGGCGACGAGCCCACCAGGGCCATGTCCCCGACGCCCGACCCTCCCTCGGGACCTCCGGGTGGTGAACCGACGCAGGTCATGCCGACAGCCGCCGGCGTTCCGGTGGGCACCGGGCCCGCAGCCGGTCCGTCGAACGGGGGAGCCCCACAGGGTGGGATCCCCGGCTGGGTCTGGGTGATCGTCGCGGCCATCCTCATCGTCGGCGCCGGCATCTCCTGGGCGATCCTGAGCGGTCGTGGGGAGCCTCCCGCCCCGACCAGTTCCACGTCCACGACGGTGACCACCCCGACGAGCTCGTCCACGGTCACGTCCGCACCCACGACCGATCGGCCCACCACGACGACCCGACCGACCTCCACCACGTCGTCGTCGACGACGACCACCACCAGCTCGACGACATCGTCGACCACGTCGACGACGGCACCTCCGACATCGGCCTCCGAGGGAGGGGGCTGAGGCCCGAGACGTCCGCCCGGTGAACCGTCCGGCTGCGCCGACCGGTCACAGGGTCCGGCGACGTCGCCCGGCCGGGTGCGACGTCCGGTTCGCTGCGGTGTGCGTGTCGGCCGGAGCCGCAGGCGGTCAGCCCTCGTCGAGCTCGATGAAGATGCACTCGCCGGGGCACTCCTCGGCCGACTCGATCACGCCCTCGAGCTCGCCCTCGGGGATCGGAGCGATGCCCTCGGCGCCGCCCGGATCCGAGAGCACCTTGTCGCCGTCCTTGACGTAGGCGAGTCCGTCGTCGAGGAGGGTGAACACCGCCGGGGAGATCTCCTCGCAGAGACCGTCGCCGGTGCAGAGATCCTGGTCGATCCAGACCTTCATGCCCATGGGGAGTGACCTGCCTTGTACTCGTCGGCCGGAGCCGGGGGGACGGGACGAATGCATCCTAACCCGCCCGCGCATTTCCCTCGGAAATCGCGGGTTAATTCCCCGGGTGCCCTCGGGGTCCGGGTGCGACGTCGGCGACGCCGCCGGCGGACGTGCCACGCGACCACCGGACCGGTGAGGTAGACCGTGCGGGAGCGGCCCGCGGGAGGTGCGGATGGTCGACGACGACGACAACGGACCCGGCGACGGGGAGCGCACCGGCCCGGGGGCCGTCGGGTCCACCGACCCCGCCGAACTGCGTGAGCAGATCCGTGTGCTCGAGGAGGACATCGCGGCGTTGGTGCGTCGTCTCCAGGATGGTCCCCGCCGGGTCCGGACGCTCGAGGAGCGTCTCCTCGAGACCAAGGGTCAGCTCGCCCAGGCCGTGAGCCAGAACGAGAAGCTGACGTACACGCTCCGGGAGGCCCGCGACCACATCGCAGCCCTGCGGGAGGAGGTCGACAAGCTCACCCAGCCACCGGCGGCGTACGCGACGCTGCTCGGCACCAACGACGACGGGACCGTGGACGTCCAGGCCGCCGGCCGGAAGATGCGTGTCCAGGTCTCACCCGCACTCGACCCGGAGTCGCTCGGACCCGGCGCCGAGGTCGTCCTCAACGAGGCCTACAACGTCGTGATGGTCCGCGAGCCCGAGACCGCAGGCGAGACCGTCACCCTCGTCGAGGTGCTCGAGGACGGGCGTCGGGCGCTGGTTGTCGGCCGGGCCGACGAGCAGCGCGTGGCGGAACTCGCCGATCGCCTGGTGGGCACCCGACTGCGCAGCGGCGACGTCCTGCTCGTCGACCCGCGCAGCGGACTGCTCCTCGAGCAGGTGCCCCGCCCGGAGGTCGAGGAGCTCGTGCTCGAGGAGGTCCCCGACATCTCCTACGAGGACATCGGCGGGCTCGACGAGCAGATCGAGCAGATCACCGATGCCGTGGAGCTGCCCTTCCTCCACCACGACCTGTTCCGGGAGTACGCACTGCCCGCACCCAAGGGGATCCTGCTGTACGGTCCGCCCGGCTGCGGGAAGACCCTGATCGCCAAGGCCGTCGCCAACAGCCTGGCCCGCAAGGTCAGCGAGACCACGGGTGCGGAGGCCCGCAGCTTCTTCCTGAACATCAAGGGCCCGGAGCTGTTGAACAAGTACGTCGGTGAGACCGAGCGCCACATCCGCCTCGTCTTCCAGCGGGCGAGGGAGAAGGCTGCAGAGGGCCTGCCGGTGATCGTCTTCTTCGACGAGATGGAGTCCCTGTTCCGTACCCGGGGGACCGGGATCTCGTCGGACATGGAGGCCACGATCGTCCCGCAGCTCCTCGCCGAGATCGACGGCGTCGAGACGCTCCGCAACGTGATCGTGATCGGGGCGTCCAACCGCGAGGACCTGATCGATCCGGCGATCCTGCGACCCGGTCGACTCGACGTGAAGATCAAGATCCACCGTCCGGACGAGGCGGCGGCGGCACAGGTGTTCGCTCGCTACCTGACGACCGACCTGCCGCTCGACCCGGACGAGGTGGACTCGCTCGGCGGTGGCGACCTCGACAAGGCGGTCCGGGTGATGATCGAGCGGACCGTCGAGGAGATGTACCGCGACGACGAGGCCAACCAGTTCCTCGAGGTGACCTACCAGAACGGAGACAAGGAGGTCATGTACTTCAAGGACTTCTCCTCCGGCGCCATGATCGAGAACATCGTGCGGCGGGCGAAGAAGCTGGCCATCAAGCGGGAGCTCGGTGGGGGCCCGCGCGGGATCCGGGTGCAGGATCTGCTCGACTCGATCCACCGTGAGTACAAGGAACACGAGGACCTGCCCAACACGACCAACCCCGACGACTGGGCCAAGATCTCCGGCAAGAAGGGCGAGCGGATCGTCTACGTGCGCACCCTGGTCCGCCACGATGAGTCGGCGGACCCGACGGGTGGGCGGTCCATCGAGCGCGTCGCCACCGGCCAGTACCTCTGATCCGGGCACAGGACGACCGACGGTGGCGATCCCCAAGATCCTCGGGATCGAGACCGAGTACGGCATCCTGGTCCGCGGGGCGGCGGAGTCCAACCCGATCGCGGCATCCTCGACGCTGATCAACGCCTACCTGACGACCCTGGAGCACGGCCGGGGCGGCCACCGGACGCAGCGGGTGGGGTGGGACTTCCAGGACGAGTCGCCGGGGATCGACGCCCGTGGCGAGGCGCTGCTGCTGTCGCTCGCCCCGGAGGTCGAGACACACCTCGTGAACGCCGTGCTGACCAACGGGGCCCGGTACTACGTCGACCACGCCCACCCCGAGTTCTCGTGTCCCGAGACGGCCGACGCACTGAGCGCAGTGGTCTACGACCGGGCGGGGGAGGAGATCCTGGTGCAGTCGATGGATGCCGCCCGCGCCTTCCTGCCCGACGGCGAGGAGATCGTCGTCTACAAGAACAACTCCGACGGCAAGGGCAACAGCTACGGCTGCCACGAGAACTACCTGGTGGACCGGGCGGTGCCGTTCGGGCAGATCGTGCTGCACGGAACCGTCCACCTGGTGACCAGGCAGGTGTTCACGGGCGCCGGCAAGGTCGGCTCGGAGACCCCGGGGTCGGACCCGGACCGGGTGCCGTTCCAGATCACCCAGCGGGCCGACTTCTTCGAGGAGGAGGTCGGGCTGGAGACGACGCTCAAACGCCCGATCATCAACACTCGGGACGAGCCGCACGCCGACGCACAGAAGTACCGGCGACTGCACGTGATCGCCGGCGACGCGAACATGTCGGAGACGGCGACGTTCCTGAAGCTCGGCACGACGGCGTTGGTGCTCGCGATGCTCGAGGACGACGCGCTCGGTCCGCCGGTCGGACTCGCGAGGCCGGTTCCGGCCATGCACCAGGTCTCCCGCGACCTGTCGCTGCGCACGCCGCTCGAACTGGACGACCACACGACCGCGACGGCGCTCGAGCTCCAGTTCGGTCTGCTCGAGCGTGCCGAGCGGTACGCCGAGGCGCGGGGGCTCGCGGCCCTCGGCCCACCGGAGGTGGGCTCGGCAGTCCTCGAGGGGTGGCGGTCGGTGCTCGAGGGGCTCGAGGCGGATCCGGACCAGGTCGCGGACCGGGTGGACTGGGCGGCGAAGCTCCGGCTGTTCGATGCCTACCGGGGACGCCACGGGATCGGCTGGGAGGACCCTCGGCTGCGGGCGATGGACCTCCAGTACCACGACCTCCGGCCGGGATCGTCGCTGGGCCGCCGCGTCGGTCTCCGGGAGCTGGTCGATGCGACGGTGGTCGAACGAGCGGTGTCCGAACCCCCCGACGACACCCGGGCGTTCTTCCGCGGCGCGTGCCTTGCCAAGTTCTCCCACGACATCGTCGCTGCGAACTGGGACTCGATCGTGTTCGACACCGGAGAGGCGGCCCTGCACCGTGTCCCGATGCTGGAGCCGGCCCGGGGCACCCGGGCCCACGTCGGTGAACTGCTCGACCGGGCGACCACCGCCCAGGAGCTGATCGACCTGCTCGGACGCTGACCCGGATGTCCACCGATCCCGCCGGGGCCGCGTTACGGTGTCGGCGTGGCTGAGCGAGAGCAGAAGAAGCGCACCGCGCCGGCACGGCAGGAGCCGGCCGTCGAGGAGGTGCCGCCGAGCAGTGAGGCCGGCGATCGCATCAAGGCCGAGCTCGACGACCTGCTCGACGAGATCGACGAGGTGCTCGAGTCCAACGCCGAGGACTTCGTGAAGTCCTACATCCAGAAGGGCGGCGAGTAGGCCCCGATGGTCCTGCCGGTGTTCCAGCCCGGGGACGATCCGGGCCCTGACTTCGCGTCCCTCGCCCGCCGTGTCGGCGTCGTCCCACCGCATCCGGAACCGGCGGTGGCCACGTCGATCGAGGTGACGCACGGGACGACGTGCGTGGCGGTCCGCTTCGCCGATGGCGTGGTCATGGCGGGTGATCGTCGCGCCACCTCCGGCAACCTGATCTCGCACCGGCACATCGAGAAGGTGTTCCCCGCCGATCGGCACTCCGGAGTTGCGATCGCCGGCGCAGCCGGACCTGCGGTCGAGATGGTCCGCATGTTCCAACTGCAGCTCGAGCACTACGAGAAGGTCGAGGGGGCGCCGCTGAGCCTGGAGGGCAAGGCGAACCAGCTCTCACAGATGGTCCGCAACCACCTGCCGGCGGCGATGCAGGGCTTCGTGGTGGTGCCGATCTTCGCCGGGTTCGACACGGCGCGAGGTCTCGGACGGCTCTACCAGTACGACGCAACCGGTGGCCGGTACGAGGAGCTCGACTTCGCCTCGACCGGATCGGGCAGCCTGCAGGCGAGCACCGTCGTGAAGCTCGGGTACCGGCCGGGAGCCGGCCGGGACGCCACCGTCGACCTGGTGCTCCGGGCCCTGTTCGAGGCGGCCGACGAGGACTCGGCAACCGGTGGCCCCGACCTGATCCGCAACATCTTCCCGGTGGTGGCGACCATCACCGCGGAGGGGTTCACCCGGGTGGGCGACGAGGAACTCCGGAGCAGGTTCGAGTCGATCGTCGACGGGTTGCGTGCCGACCGCGGAGGTGTCGAAGGCGGAGGTGTGTCGTGACGGCTCCGTTCTACGTCTCCCCCGAACAACTGATGAAGGACCGCGCGGACTACGCCCGGAAGGGCATCGCCCGGGGTCGGTCGCTCGTCGCACTGGTCTACGAGGGGGGTGTCCTGCTCTGCGCGGAGAACCCGTCCCGCACGCTCCGGAAGGTGTCCGAGATCTACGACCGCATCGCCTTCGCCGGTGTCGGCAAGTACAACGAGTTCGACCAGCTGCGCATCGCCGGGGTACGCGCCGCCGACCTGAAGGGGTTCTCGTTCAGCCGGGAGGACGTGGACGCCCGGACCCTCGCCAACCAGTACGCACAGATGCTCGGTCAGGTCTTCACCCACGAGATGAAGCCGATGGAGGTCGAGATCCTCGTGGCCGAGGTGGCCCGGCCGGGTGCCACCGGCGCCGTCGACCAGCTGTTCCACATCCGCTACGACGGCACCTTGGTGGACCAGGTCGACTTCTCGGTGCTCGGCGGTGAGGCCGAGGCGATCAGCGAGCGACTCGGTGCGACGTGGAGTGCTGGACTCGCCCTGGGGTCCGCCCTCGGAGTTGCGGTCCGGGCCCTCGCCGGTGACGACCGATCGCTCGCTGCGGAGGAGCTCGAGGTCGCAGTCCTCGACCGCGACGCCGCCCGACGGTGCTTCCGCCGGGTCGACGATCCCGAGGTCGCTTCGCTGCTCGCCGAGGCGGGTTGAACCCCCGGGGTGCTCAGCCGACCACGTCGAGCAACCCGAGGACCCACTCCGCCACGAGCACCCCGCTCGGCACGAGGAGGCCGGCGGCCAGGGCCACTCGGAGGAGGCTGAGTCCCGGAGAGAGCCGGGCACGCGCCGGTCCGGGCGCCCCGGTCAGGTCCTCCTCGACCGCCAGCACCTCGACGGCGTCCGCCTGCTCGGAGGCCGGGACGAGGACCTCGAGCCAACCGATCGGGTGGGTCGTGGGGACCAGTTCGCGGCTCCGGATCTCCCAGAGCACACCGTGCGCGCCCAGCTTGGCTGCGTAGAGGTCCGCCTCGAAGCGGGTCGAGGCCGTGGCCACCACCACCATCCGCACCCCACGAGCGTACCCAGCCGGGCTGCATCGCAGTGGCTCGTGACGCGGTTAGCTTGAGCCCGTGGAGCGGCGCATCTACGGCCTCGAGAACGAGTACGGGGTCACGTGCACCCTCCGTGGACAGCGTCGCCTGAGCCCCGACGAGGTCGCCCGGTACCTGTTCCGGCGCGTCGTGTCGTGGGGGCGTTCCTCGAACGTGTTCCTGGCCAACGGGGCCCGGCTGTACCTCGACGTCGGTTCGCACCCCGAGTACGCGACCCCCGAGTGCGACTCGTTGTTCGACCTCGTTGCACACGACAAGGCCGGCGAGCTGATCCTCGCTGAACTGGTCGAGTCGGCCGAGCGTCGGCTGGCCGAGGAGGGGATCCGCGGTGACATCTACCTGTTCCGGAACAACACGGACTCCGCCGGCAACAGCTACGGCTGCCACGAGAACTACCTGACGAGCCGGGACGACGACCTGAGCCACTACACGGAGGTGCTGATCCCGTTCCTCGTCAGCCGGCAGATCTACGCAGGTGCCGGCAAGGTCGTCGCGACCGCCCGGGGTGCGCTGTTCTCCATGGCGCAGCGGGCCGAGCACATCTGGGAGGGGGTGTCGTCGGCCACGACCCGGTCCCGTCCCATCATCAACACCCGGGACGAGCCGCACGCCGACTCCGACCGGTACCGGCGTCTCCACGTGATCGTGGGCGACTCGAACATGAGCGAGTACGCCACCTTCCTGAAGGTCGGCGCCTGTTCGCTCGTGCTGAGGATGCTCGAGGACCCGGGCGTGGTGATGCGGGACATGAGTCTCGAGAACCCGATCCGGGCGATCCGGGAGATCAGCCACGACCCGACCTGCAGGCGTCCGGTCCGGCTCGCGAACGGACGGGAGGTCTCGGCGCTGCAGATCCAGTCCGAGTACCTCGAGCGGGCGCTCCGCTACGCACAGCACCACGACCTGAGCCCGCAGGAGAAGCAGGCGCTCGACATGTGGGAGCACGTGGTGACCGGGTTGGAACGTGATCCACTGTCGCTCGACCGGGAGCTCGACTGGGTGGTCAAGTACCGCCTGATCGAGCGGTACCGCGAACGCCACGATCTCCCGTTGTCGAGTCCCCAGGTGGCGCTGCTGGACCTGCAGTACCACGACATCAGTCGGGAGCGGTCGGTCTTCTACCGGCTGCAGCGCCGGGGACTCGTCGAGCGGGTCGTCTCCGACGCCGCGGTCGAGGAGGCGGTCGAGCTGGCCCCGCAGACGACCCGGGCCCGACTGCGCGGTGAGTTCATCCGTCGGGCCAAGGAGCGCAAGCGCGACTACACGGTGGACTGGGTCCACCTGAAGCTCAACGACCAGGCGCAACGGACCGTCCTGTGCAAGGACCCGTTCAAGTCCCACGACGAGCGTGTCGACCGACTCATCGAGTCGCTCTGATCCAGGATCCGGCAGCGAGGAGCGGTACGTGCACGTGAGCGGTGGGGTCGAGACCCTGACGGTGACCGACGTCGAGCCGGGGGCGCGCGTGGTCGTGCGCGACGATGCGGACCGACCGGTCGTGACGCTGGTCGCCGATGCCTCGGGCAACGCGTTCGTCTCGTTCCTCCCAGGGGAGCACGCGGTCCTGGATTCACCCGAGCGGGTCCTCGAGTGCCTCGTCTCCGGCCACCCGGTCCCGCCCGGGCGCTACCGCGTCACCGCCGAGGGGCACCCGCCGGTCGACGTCACGGTGCTCGGACTCGGCGACCACCCCGACCCGACCATCCTGGACCAGCGGTTCGACGCCGGCTTCGGCTACCTGCGGGTCCGTGACGGGGTCACGCTGTCCGCCATGGTGCGCTTCCCCCCGGAGGAGCTCTACGGGCCGCCGCCGTGGCCGACGGTCGTCGACTACTCCGGCTACACCCCATCGGATCCCGACACGCCGCAGGCGGCCACGATGCTCGCCAACCTGCTCGGCTTCGCAGTCGTCGGCGTCAACATGCGGGGCACGGGCTGCTCGGGTGGTGTGTTCGACCTGTTCAGTCCGGCCCAGGCCGCCGACGGCCACGACGTCGTCGAGATCGTGGCCCGACAGCCGTGGGTCCTCCACCACCACGTCGGCATGGTCGGGCTCAGCTACCCGGGGATCAGCCAGCTGTACGTCGCCGCCACGGCTCCACCGAGCCTCGCCGCGATCACACCGTTGTCGGTCATCGACGATCCGTGGCGACAGCAGTGGCCCGGTGGCGTCTACAACTCCGGGTTCACCCGGGCCTGGGTGGCGGCCCGGGACCAGGAGACCCGGGCCGGGGGGCAGTCGTGGGACCGTCGTCGGATCGACGAGGGGGACGACATCGCACGGGCAAACCAGGCCATCCGCTCGCAGAACCTGGACTTCGAGCAGTTCGGCCGGGCGATGGAGCACTACCGGTCGGTGCTCGACTCCCGACGCGCCGCGGCGTTGATCGACCGCATCGACGTCCCGGTGTACCTCACCGGGGCGTGGCAGGACGAGCAGACCGGGAGCCGGTTCGCCGGGATGCTCGAGGGGTTCACTCGGAGTCCGGAACAGCGCTTCCACCTGTTCAACGGGCACCACCCCGACGGCTTCAGCCCGATGGTCGTGGCCCGGTGGTTCGAGTTCCTGAGCTTCCACGTCGCCCGACGTGTCCCCCGCATCCACGAGATGGTCAGGCTGTTCGCCCCGGCGCAGTTCGAGACCGTGTTCGGCTTCGCTCCCGAACTCGAGGCCGACCGCTTCGACCACCATGGTGACGACGTCGACGCCGCCCTGGCCGAGTACCGCAGTGAACCGCGGGTCAGGGTCCTGTTCGAGAACGGCGCCGGTCACGAGGTCCCCGGTGCGACCGCCCATCGCTTCGAGCAGACGACCTCCTCGTTCCCTCCCCCCGACCTCGGGACACGTCGCTGGTATCCGTCAGCGGACGGACGGCTCGCCGACGAGCCCGCTGCTGAGGCCGGGTGGGTCCACTACGTCGACGACCCCGAGTCCGGCGCACAGGCGTACTCCATGGAACTGCTGAGCGACCTCAACCGGTTCACGCTCCCGCAGGTCCCCATCGAGTGGACCAGGTTCGCGCCGGAGCACCGTGTGCGGTTCGACTCCGCGCCGATGGACGAGCCACTGCTCGTGGCCGGCTCGGGTCACGTCGACCTGTGGCTCCGTCCCGGATCCGACGACACCGCCGTCCAGGCCACGCTCACCGAGCTGCGCCCGGACGGCTGGGAGCAGCGGGTCCAGTGCGGCTGGCACCGCCTCGGCCACTCGGTTGAGCTCCCGACGACCGACCCCCACGCTGTCGACTACACCTTCACCGCCGAGGACCGGGTCACGCTCCACGTGGGGGAGTGGGTCCGGCGCCGCATCCCGATCCACCCCGTGACGCACCTGTTCCGGCCGGGGTCGCGCCTCCGTCTCCAGCTCTCGACCCCTGGTCGGGACCACCCGTTCTGGTGCTTCGAGCCTCCCGTGGTTCCCGGGGCGGCCCACGACGTGGGCACGGGGGGTGAGCACGCCACGGTGTTGGTGCTGCCGGTGTGGTCCGAGGTGCCGGAGCACCCCGCCGACCTGCCGCCGCCGGGTTCGCTGCGCGGCCAACCCTGTCGGCCGATCGAGGACGAGTGAGCCGGTTCCGCACGGGGACCGTCGTGGAGGTGACGAGCCGACGGCCCGGCCTCGAGCGTCTGCTCGTCGACCTCGGCGAGGGTCCGGTCCCGGCGTACGCGCTCACCGAGCTGGTCGGTGACTGCTCCGCCGGCGACCGCGTGGTGCTCAACACCGCAGCGGTCGAACTCGGGCTCGGCACCGGGGGCCACCACGTCGTGCACTGGAACCTCGCCCGCGACGGGATCGTCGAACCGGGACCGGACCACGTGCTCAAGCTCCGGTACACGAGCCTGCAGTTCGAGGCCGGGACCTCCGAGTTGGAGCACCCGGAGTGCGACGTGCCGCTCCCGGGGACCCCGGTCGTGGCGTGCTCACTCCACAGCCACCTGGTCCCCGTGGTCGCCGGGATCCACGCCCGGGCCCCCGGAGCGCGCATCGCGTGGGTGCAGACCGACGGAGGAGCCCTCCCGCTCGCACTCTCGGACGACGTGGCGACCCTGCGCGCCGACGGACGACTGGTCGGCACGGTCAGCGCCGGCAACGCGTTCGGCGGTGACCTCGAGGCGGTCACGGTCACATCGGCGCTGGCGCTCGCGGTGCACGTGCTCGGCGCCGACGTCGTGGTGGCCGGGGTCGGTCCGGGCGTCGCAGGGACGGGGACCCGCAACGGCACGAGTGCACTCGACGCCGTCGGGGTGGTCGACCTCGCGGCGGCGACCGGGGGCCGGCCCGTCCTGTGCGCCCGGTGCTCCTCCGCCGAGGACCGGGGGCGCCACCTCGGCCTCAGCCACCACACCCGATCCATCGCCCAGCTCACCCACGCCCGTCCGCTGGTGGCCCGCTCGGGCGCCGTTCCCGGCGACCTCGCCGGTGTCGAGGTGGTCACCCTCGACGAGCGGATCGTTCCGCCGGCAGCGGTCGACGTCGACGACGCCCACCGCATCATGGGGCGGAGTCGGGCACAGGACCCCGTGGCGTTCGAGGCCGCCGTGGCGGCGGGACTGCTCGCCGGGCAGCTCGCACAGCCCGACTGAGCGGCTGGACCGAGGCCCTACACTCAGGCCGTGGCCCCGACCGACGAGCGCTCGATCCGCCTGCTGAACCTGGTCACCGCCCTGCAGTCGACCAGCAGGTCGCTGACGATCGAGGAGATCCGCGAGCGCGTTCCCGGCTACTCAGCCACGGTGTTCGAGTCGTTCCGGCGGACGTTCGAGCGGGACAAGGACGACCTTCGGACGCTCGGGATCGACATCGAGGTGGTCGACCACCTCGACACCGACCCTCCGACCGCCGGCTACCGCGTCCGTCGGGACCGGCACGAGCTCGACGACCCGGGCCTGACCGAACAGGAGCTCGCGTCCATCGTCGCCGCGACCCAGGTCGTCCGCCTCACCGGGGTCGACCCCGACGACACCACGGACGCCATGCGCAAGCTCGGGGGGTTCGGCCCGGGCGCCGGCATCCCGGGGGGTGACGTGGTGGTCGTCGACGTTCCGGAGCACCTGCCGGTGGTGTTCGACGCGGTGGTGTCCGCCCGTGTCATGTCGCTCGGCTACCGCGGCCGGGTCCGGCAGGTCGAGGGGGACGGCGTCCGCCTCCAGCGGGGCCACTGGTACCTGATCGGCCGGGAGCAGGGCGTCGACGGTGACCGCACCTACCGGGTGGACCGGATCGAGTCCGTCACGGTCGGCCCGCCCGAGGCCTACGAGCGGAACCACGAGCTGCGGCGGGTCCGCATGCGTCCGTGGGAGTACGGCGAGGGTGAGCCCGTCGCCGTGACCCTGGAACTCGACGAGGTCGCCGCCAGGGCACTGCGCGCCGACGATCCCGAGCTCGACGTGCTCGAGGACGGCGATCGTCGGACGGTCGTGCTCGAGGTCGTCGACGAGCTCCGGCTGTTCCGCTTCGTCGCGTCGTTCCTCGACCGCGTCGAGATCACCTCGCCGTCGGCGAAGCGCGACGCCTACACGGCCTGGTTGGTGTCGATCGCTGGAGACGATTCCGGAGACGATTCCGGAGACGATGAGGGGGTGGGCTGAGTGCCGGGACGCATCTCGGCAGCGGAGCGCACCGAGCGGATCATGAGCATCGTGCCGTGGCTGGTCGTGCCCGGTGGGGTGAGCATCACCGAGACGTGTGAGCGGTTCCAGATCGACCGTGCGGAGTTGCTCTCCGATCTCGACCTGCTCTTCTACAACGTCGGTGTCCACCCGTTCACCCCGGACGCGCTCGTCGAGGTGTTCGTCGACGAGGAGGACGACACGATCGAGGTCAACCTCCACGAATTCTTCGTGCGGCCGCTCCGGCTCTCGCCGGACGAGGCCCTCACGATCGTCGGTGCGGCCAAGGTGTTGCTCGCGAGCCGGCAGGGGAGCGACGTGCTCGCGTCCGCCGTCGCCAAGATCGAGCACGTGCTGTCGTCCGGTGATGCGGTCGTGGGGGTGGAGCTGGCGTCGATCGACCCGGAGGTGTTCGCCGTGGTGCGCTCGGGTCTCGACGAGGGACGGGTGATCAGGATCGAGTACCACTCCTTCGGGCGGGACGAGGTCGGTGTCCGCGAGGTCGAGGGACAGCGGGTCCTCTCCGTCGAGGGGCGGTGGTACCTGCAGGCCTGGTGCCGGTCGGCGGGGGACCACCGCGTGTTCCGGCTCGACCGGATCCTGAGTGCTGCGCTCGTGGACGAACGCGTCGACGAGCGCCGGCCAGCTCCGCCGGGCGAGGATGACTTCGACTTCACCGGGAGCCACCCGTTGGTCAGGCTGGTGCTCGGGCCCGAGGACGAGTGGGTCCCGGCGCAGTACCCCACGGAGTCGGTGGAGCGACTCGACGACGGCCGTCTGGCGGTCGAACTCGAGTCGAGCGGCACCGCCTGGCTCGAACGCCTGCTCCTGCGACTCGATCCGAACACCGAGGCCGTCGACGTGGAGACCGGTCGTTCGCTCGGAGCCGTCAGGTCGTCCGCCGCCGCCCGGATCCTCCGCCGCTACCGGTGATCCGCCGCGGTCCGCTCCCGGTGAGCCGGTAGCCTCGCTCCGTGCTCGAGTTCCACCGGCGTCGCCGGAACCAGCGGGGCGGAGTGCGGGGTCTCGTCGAGTGGGTCGCCGTCGTCGTGGGCGCCGTCGTGGTCGCGTTGTTGGTCAAGACCTACCTGGTACAGGCGTTCCGGATCCCGTCGTCGTCGATGGAGCAGACGCTCCAGATCGGGGACCGCGTCATGGTGAACAAGCTCAGCTACCGGTTCGGTGAGCCCTCGCCCGGGGACGTGGTGGTGTTCACCCGTCCCGAGGGGGCCGGTACGGACCCCACCGCCCCGGAGGACCTGATCAAGCGGGTCATCGGTGTGGGTGGCGACACGATCGCCACGGTGGACGGTGTGCTGCAGCGCAACGGTGCGCCCGTCGACGAGCCCTACCTCCAGCCCGGAACGGTCACGACCGGGCTCGAGCAGCCGGTGACGGTCCCCGACGGGCAGCTCTGGGTGATGGGGGACAACCGCACCAACTCGAGCGACAGTCGCGTGTTCGGGCCGATCCCCGTCGACTCCGTGGTCGGTCGCGCCGAGGTGGTCATGTGGCCCCCGGGCCGATTCAGTCGGCTGTGACCGCCGCTGCCGCGTCCACCATGCGGTCGACGTGGTCGGAGTAGAGGCCGTCCACGCCCCACTCCAGGAGCTGGCGGATCACGCGCTCGTGCTGGGCGTCCCACCCGAGGACCCGCCGACCGAAGCGGCGGTACAACGCGATCCGTCCCGGGTTCCACTCGCTGTGGTGGAGGTTGACCGCCTCGATCCCGGCCCGTCGCAGGTCGGCGGCGTGCCGCTCACACCCCTGGGGGAGGTGACCGACGAAGGTCGAGTGGACCAGTCCCACCTCGGGAGCCGTCGTCCGCCACGCCGCAAGGACCTCGAGGTCCTCGTGGCAGAGCAGGAGGCGGTCGGCTGCTCCGTGCCCGCGGGCGACGGCGACGAGCGGGTCGAACGCTGCCGGGTCCTTGACGTCGATCGACAGTGGCAGGTGCGGGCCCACACGCTCGTAGAACTCCGCCAGGCTCGGGATGTGATCGGGCAGGTCGGACGCGGTGGTCGCCGCGATGGGCCGCCGTCGCAGCCGGGACCCCACCACGCCGTCGTGGTCGAGCACCGGGACACCGTCGGCGGTCAGCCAGACGTCGGTCTCGAGACCCGTCGCTCCGAGGCGGACGGCGAGATCGAAGGCCTCGAGCGTGTTCTCCGGGGCGTGGGCCCGGGCTCCACGATGGGCGAAGAGCACCGTGGGCGCAGCTCCGGCCGGTAGGGTCACATCGGACATTCTCGCCGGTTTCACCCGGACCGGCGAGTCCCCGGATCCCGCCGGAATGGCGGCAGTCCGGAAAATGTTCTCAAGGTGCGCCGGGTTCCGGCCGTAGGAGCAAGGGTCCGGGGCGGGTGTCCCGGGATCGGAGGACCGAGATGGCGCTCATCAAGGCGACGTGCAGCGACTGTGGCGACGTGGAGCTCCGCTCCAAGGACGTCCAGGTGAGGATCTGCCTCGACAGCGCAGAGGCGAGCTACCTCTTCCGGTGCCCCGTCTGCCGGATGGTGGAGGTCCGTGACGCCGAGTCGCACGTGGTGGACGTGCTGCTCGCTGCGGGGGTGACCAGCACGGAGTGGCACCTGCCCGCGGAGCTCCACGAGGCCCACCACGGCACGGCGATCTCGCACGACGACGTCCTCGACTTCCACGCCCTGCTCGAGCGTGAGGACTGGTTCGAGCGCCTGTCGGCCATGACCGACCGTCCGTGACCGTCACGGTCCTGAGCCTGCTGGCGGTGGTCGTCAGCGCCACCGTGCTCCGGTGGTCCGCGGGCGTCCTCGAGCGTCTCCCCGGAGCGCGCGGGCCGCTCGGAGAGGTCACGGAGCGCACCGCTCGTCTCAGGATCCGGTGCGACGAGGTCGCCGCTGCCGTGGACGGTCGGACCGACCGGTAGCATGCGCCCATGGCTGGCAGGGGCGTGATCGGCTTCCTCCAGAACTTCGGCGGCGGCGAGATCCTGGTGATCGCGCTCGCCGCGCTCGTGATCCTGGGCCCCGATCGCCTGCCCGAGCTCGGTCGCAGCATCGGCCGGACGATCCACCGGGTCAGGACGATGTCGTCCGGGGTGGAGTCCCAGGTCCGCGACGTGATCGACGACCCGGCGATGCAGTCCATCCGCGAGCTCGGCGAGTTCGCAGCCCGGCCCCGCCAGAAGCTGGCACAGTACGCGCTCGAGGCCGAGGCCGAGGCACGTGCGGGGTCGTCGGCTCCCGCATCGGAGTCCGCGAGCCCGGGCGGACCGGCTGACACGACCGGGACCGCAGATGCGACCGGGACCGCCGATGCGACCTCGGCCACGGGTGCACCTGATGCGCCGGATGCCGGCCCGGCCACGGCTGCAACCCCGTCAGCCGGTGTCGACGATCCGGTGGAGCACACCGGATCCACCCAGGCCGGGGTCCGCCGACCTGCCGGGGAACCGCTCGACACCCGGGCGGAGTGAACGTGGCGTCCATCCTCAAGGGGGCCGAGCGCGATGCCGGCAACATGGGGTTGTCGGAGCACCTCGCTGAGCTCCGGACACGGCTGCTGATCTGCGTCGGGACCATCGTCGTGGCGATGATCCCGGCGTGGTTCCTCTACCCGTGGATCACCGACGTGCTGAACCAGCCGTACTGCGACGCCGTGCGCAACGTCGAACCCGAGGCCACCTGCAAGTTCCTCGAGACCAACCTGCTCGAGCCGTTCACGCTGCGCCTGCGGATCGCCGGGTACGGGGCCCTGTTCCTGGCGATGCCGGTGATCCTCTGGCAGCTCTGGCGGTTCGTCGCGCCGGGTCTGTACAAGCGCGAGCGTCGCTACGCGCTCGCGTTCACGCTGACGAGCCTGGCACTGTTCGCCCTCGGTTCCGTGGTCGCCTACTACACGCTCACCAAGGCCGTGGAGTTCCTCGTCACCCTCGGTGGTCCCGACGTGGAGATCCGATCGGGCATCGGGAACTTCGTCAAGTTCTCGATGTTCATGATGCTGGCCTTCGGGGTCGGCTTCCAGTTCCCGGTCCTCGTGGTCGCACTCCAGCTCGTGGGCGTGGTCACACCGCAGCGCCTGGCATCGTGGCGCCGGCAGGTGATCGTGGTGATCGTGGTGGTCGCAGCCGGGATCACGCCGAGCGGCGACCCGATCTCGATGCTCGCACTCGCCGTTCCGATGTACCTGTTCTTCGAGATCGCGCTGTTGATCGGCCGGGTCGCGCTGTGGCGCAGGAACCGCAGCGTCGAGCCGGCCACGGCGGACTGAGGGCGTCGGCTGCGTGCCGGACCGGATCACCTTCGACTTCCCGCTCGACGAGTTCCAGCGGTCGGCGATCCGTGCACTCGATGCCGGCAGGAACGTGCTGGTCGCCGCTCCCACGGGTTCCGGCAAGACCGTCGTGGCGCACCACGCAGTCAACCTCACGCTCGACGCCGGCCGACGGCTGGCCTACACCGCGCCCATCAAGGCCCTGAGCAACCAGGTCCACCGTGACCTCGCCGCTGCCCTCGGCGCCGAGACGGTGGGGCTGCTGACCGGCGACCGGTCGGTCCGACCCGA